>JBLHKB010000099.1:0-15606 GCA_047619315.1 Polyangiales bacterium | reverse complement strand
GATCGCGTGGTCGAAGTCGGTCAGCGCTCGAAGATAATCACCCCGCTGCGACAGGGCGGAGGCTCGGAGGTAGCGAACGTAGGGCCGGTCGGCGAGCGTGATCGCGCGGTCGTAGTCGTCCAGCGCGCCTTCAGCGTCCCCAGCGTCGATGCGCAACGTCCCTCGCGCCTCGTAGTAGTGGGAGCGACCAGGCTCGAGCCCAATCGCGCGGTCGAGTCGAGCCTCGTTCCGAGCGGCTGAGCCATCCTCGTCGCTACGAAGATAGGCGGTGTACTCACGCTCAGCGGCGTCGTCGTCCGCTCCGAACACAACAAAACCAACCGCCACGACGCCGATCGCAGCCAGCCCCGCCAGGATTCTTCGCCTGATCATCGCGCCCACACCCCTCGTACGGCCGGACGACGGCCCAGTATTCCGGGTGCCGTATCTTGCTTAAAGACCTGCTGATTCGTGGTTGGCGGCCCACTGAATGGCCCTCCCCCCAAAAAGACTGCTTTTCGATAAGGAAGGCCGCCATAACAAAGACCTTGCGGCCGTCACGGGCCACGCTATTATCGCCGCGCTTTGCAGCTTTGGCTGGGAAGTTCGTGGTGGCTGTAGCTCAGTGGTAGAGCACTGGATTGTGGCTCCGGTGGTCGCGGGTTCAAGCCCCGTCAGTCACCCCAAATGAGCGTCGAGATTTTCACGGAAGTCAGAACGCTCACACTCTCTTGACAGCTTATTTTGATCGAGTACGAAGGCGCCTCGCTCCTTTCCGAAGGAACGGGGCGCTCACTACTTACCTTACTATTTCTTTTTTCTTATTCAGGCAGTCGCCAAGACTCAGCACCCATAGCTCAGCTGGATAGAGCGCCGGACTTCGAATCCGTAGGTCGAAGGTTCGAATCCTTCTGGGTGTGCCGCGCCGCAAGGCGACACAAAACGAGTCGACAGCGAACGCAAATGTGTTCTTAAAATCTTAAAACCGGGTCATTAGCTCAATTGGTAGAGCAGTGGATTCTTAATCCATTGGCTCTCGGTTCAAGTCCGAGATGACCCACCCTCGCTTCTGCGAGTGAAACGCCCTCGAAGTTCTGCTTCGGGGGTTTTTTCGTGGGCCCAACCATTGAGCCTGCTTCGACGCCTGCTGGTCGAACGTAAACGTTAGGGGTCGAGCTCGCAGCTCACGCCGGGCCCAGGGATCACGAGTCGCACGAGGCGCTGGTTGAGCACTGCGCCCAGACCGTCCACGCCGACGAACTCGATGGGGTACACGCCCACCGGTGCATCCGCGGGCGGCTCCACGTCGAGTCGGAAGATGACCACCGAGCCGGGTCGGACATCACGAAAGGCGTCGTCTTCGATGATCGCTCCCATCGGCGGAAGGACCCGGGCTGGGACGACGCGCGCCCACCCGCTCGCGTCGACGTCGTCTCCTGGCACATCCGAAACCCTCGCGCGGATCTCCGCGATGGGAGCAGAGCCGAAGAGAGAGCCCACGACCGCCGCGACACCTTCGCCCACGCGCTGACCGCGTCGGCCGATGTCGAAGAATACGGGCTCGCCGTTTGTGCCGAGGGCGCCGGTGTCCCTCGCGACCTGACGCAGGTGGCGAATCGCTTGATCCGGTTGTGTGGCACCGCTGTACAAGCCGAGGACACGTGCTCCGTTGGCTCGAAGGGGCAGAAGCATCTCTTCGTACGTGGCCGGCGGTGGTGGAGGCGGGGCGCCGGGTGGACCCGCATCCTCATCCACTCTCGGCGGTGGCCGAGGTCCGTAGGACAGATCGCCCCCGGGCCCGTTGTGAAACGCTGCGTCGGTGAAGAGCAGCACCACAGGGACGACGTCGGGTCGCAAGCACAAGCCGCCTGGGCCGCAGCCCGCGCGTTCACTGAAGAGAGTAAACAGCGCCGGGACCGCAGCCTCAGGGGGGTCTGAGGCGGTCCCTCCACCGAGCTCGATTTCGTCGATGGCGGTGAGCGCGCCGCTGTGGTCAAGGCTGAGCGGCGCGAGGGTTCGAACGGTGTCGAGGGAACGGTCGCCGTAGGGCTGGAAGTCCACCTCGTCGAACACCGCCACGCCCATCGCCAATGAACCGACGAGTGATTGGAGTTGGGGAATGAGTGTGGTGGCGAGCTGATCGCGGATCTGATCGATCTCCTGCTCCATGCTCGCCGTCCGGTCGATGAGGAAGAGGACGTCGGCGGATCGTACGCGCCCTCGCAAGGAGAGCTCGATGGGGCCATCGGCGGGGAGCTCGATGCACGTTGGGTCGACGGGCAGTGGAGGAATGACAACGGGGGGACCTCCGTCTGGAGCGAATGCGTCCGGCGGATCGGCTTGGACGTCGCGTGTCGCTCCGTCGCCTCGGAGATCGACGTCGCCATCCACGCCGCCATCGGAAGGTGGACCGACCTTCAAGCCTGTGGCGGAGCCGCAACCCATCGCAACGATCAGTGATCCCAGAAGGAGCCGCCGCGCTCCATTCCCCGTTTTTCTTGCTGCCGTGAACCGCGTCGACGGCTCACCAACAGAGCTGACGCCGTCACTTTCCTCTCCGGGCATAGGAGCCGAGTATACGGGCGACTTTCCAGTCGTGCATGTTCGGAAGCGTTTTCGACCTGGGAGATGGCTCGCGATCGACGCCGGTATCCCAAGATATGGTGAGCCGACGGCACGCGCTATTTGTGTAGGAGCCAGCGCCAGACAGCACGCACATCGGCACGCGGATCTTTGGTTTCGAACACGTCGCCGTGGGCGACCAACGCACGTTCGAACTTCCACTCCAGCGCCGCTTCAATACTCATGGCCAGCGCAGGCTTATCGCGGGTGAGCCAGCGCTCCATCCGACTCGGTCCGAAGCGTTTCCACGAGCCCATCATGCTCCAGCCGAAGCGTGCGAAGGCGCTGCTTTCGTCATGCATATTGTGCATCAAGTCGTTGTTGATGAGTGTCTTGGATGGCCGGTGAAAGAACCAGGTCTCATCGATGGCGGGGAGGCCATGCATGCGCCGCTGCGCGATGGCGTCGCCGTAGTCCGCATGGGCTTCTTCCCCGAGAAAGTGGCAGTCGCTCAGGTCCGCACGTTTGGACACAAGGGACTCTGGTACGTGCACCGACGCATCTGGATACGCCTCCCGCCATCGCTGGATGAAGAGATGATGGAAGCGATTCGGCGCGGCGATCACACGTACTTCGCCAATGGCGTCGATGGCGCGCTTGAGCTCATCGCTGAGGGCGCCCGGCGAACAGACGAAGAGCCCGTTCTCCATCGTTGCGATGGTGGTGTTCGCCCGCATGGGGATGCCGACAAAGCGAACGGGCGTGGACGTGGACCACACGCCGGGAGCGATGGAATCAAGCATCATGGGCATTGTGAGGTCAACGTCGTGGCAAGTCACCCATTTGGTGCTTTCAACGCGGCCTGGTCGCGTTCGTATTTCTTCGTCCCGGAAAGGACTTGGCGGTACTTTTGGGGTAGCGTTGTCCTAGCCGATACCGGCCAAAGGAGAAGACGATGGCCAAAGGACAGCAGCCCAAAAACACTTCGAACAAGCCAAAGCTGAGTACGAAGGAAAAGAAAGACAAGAAGAAGGCGAAGAACGCCGAAAAGAGCGCAGGCGCTCCGCTCATTCCAAAGCAGAAGTAGCGTTTGTGGGTCGAACGGTCACTTTGCAAAGTGGTCGTTCGGCAACCACCGCGGTCTGAACGGGGAGTCAACCAACTCGGAACCTGAGAGCGCGAAGGCGTTGCGCATCACAGCTCAGACCCAACCTGCACGGAAATGTTCCCGGCATGGCGGGGCATATCCACGAGCGGCAAATGAAGTCAGGGTTCGCTACGCTCCACGGATGCCGTCATTGTTGCCCGAGTCCATTCTTCTCGTTGACCGGCACCCATCCATGACGGGCGCGTGGCGACTGTGCTTTCAAGACAACAGCGCCTTCGAGGTGGTGGAAGGGGACTACTTTTCCAGACCCGCGGACGCGATGGTCAGTCCAGCCAACAGCTTCGGCATCATGGATGGTGGCCTCGATCTGGCCATTCGCACTTCTCTCGGCGTGGACGTTCAGCGCAGGGTCCAGCGGGTCATTCTCGACGAATATCATGGAGAGATGACGGTGGGCCAAGCTGCGATCGTCACCACGTCGAACTCCAAGTGGCCGTTTCTCGTCGTGGCGCCAACGATGCGTGTGCCCGAGAGCGTTGCTCGCACGACGCACGCTTACCTTTCGTTCCGCGCCACGCTTTTGGCGGTGCAGCGTTTCAACGCCTCCGCAGGCTCGATGAAGATCAACTCCTTGGTGTGTTGTGGTCTTGGCACCGGGATTGGCGCGATGAATTTCACGCGGTGCGCGTTGCAAATGAAGATGGCCTATCGGCAGGTCGCGGCGCCCGCCCGCATTCCATCATTTCGCCAGATCCTCGAGCTCCACGAAGCCCTCCTGCGTTCGTGAGACCGCCCCGATATCACTTCAGAGGCGCAGGCATTTCATTTCCGCGGGCTGCCCAGGCGCCCATCGCGTCAAAACCGAGGGCTTCAAAACGCGGGAGTATTTCGTGCTCAAGGGTGGCGTAAAACACGGTGGCGTAGACCCTCGCTTCTTGGTGGCCAAGGTTCGCGGGCGCATCCGCCGAGGGCGCTTCGATGACAACCTCTTTGCCCACGAGGTCGGCGAGGCTCTGGCCCGCAGAGCACGTCCGCTCGAAGCCGCCGAGGCGCCACGCGAGACGAGCCTCGAGCCACGCGCGCTCGTCTGTTTTGAGGCGCGGCAGAAGCCACTCGAGAGCCTCCCATCCAAAACGGGAGTGCAAGAGTTCGTCGCGCCGGATCTGTTCGACGACGGCGCGCGCGACGGGATCCGTGGTGACCGTCGCGAGTGATTCGTAGAGGGGCACAGAAACGGTTTCGCCGATGCAGCAAGTACACAACACGACATCCGCGGCCCAGGCCAAGACGCGCTCGCCCGTGGGAGGCGCGGGAAAAGGCGGCGTTGGCGGCGACCAGTCCATGCCCGCTACCTCTTCCTCGCCCACGAGGGCACAGGCCATACTGCGACATAGTTCGACGTGCCGGGCCTCGTCGGTGATGAGCCGCGCAAGAATGCCCGTCCATTCAGTCGGTGCGCCAACGCGAGTGAGGGCTCCCAAGAGCAAGCTGAACTCGTGCACCGAGCCATACTCTTCGCGGGCGCGCCGAAGCCACTGTCGCGCAGCCGTGCGACGCTCTTCCACAAGGTAGCGGTCTCCCTCGAAGCCCTCAAAGTTGGGCCACGGCGCGCGGGCGATCTGTTTTCGGTGTTGCTTGGCGAGAACCCCGTCAAGACCATCGCTCGGCTTCATCACAGCGACTCCATCGGCTCGGGGCACAGCTCGTCGACCTTCGATGCGCTCAGGGAACCAAGGAGAAGCACACTGCTTACGACGTAGCGAAGAGGCTTCTTGGTCATGACAAAAGTCTAGCATCCCGCGCTTGAGTGGCGAAGAGGCCAAGGGCGTGGCCGAACAGTTGGTGACGCGTCCTTTATCGCAGCTTCAATTTGTGGTCTGATTCCGCCACTTGGACTGGCTCAACTATCACCACCTCCACTACTTCTGGATGGTGGCGAGAGAAGGCTCCGTGACGGCGGCGGCGGCGGCGCTTCGTCTCTCGCAGTCCACCGTGAGTGGTCAGCTCAAACAGCTCGAAGAGTCCCTGGGCGAAAAACTGTTTCGGCGCGTCGGGCGCAATCTTGAACTCACTGAGATCGGCAAGGTCGCGTTCCGCTACGCCGACGAGATCTTTGAGATCGGACGCTCTCTCCAAGATGTCATCGCGGGACGAAAAGAAGACCGCGTCGAACGTCTTGTCATCGGCGTAAGTGACTTGATGCCCAAACTCATTCTGCACCGCTTACTTCAGCCGGCGCTCGGAACGGCAGGGCTGCGCGTCGTCTGTCGGGAAGACAAGACCGAGCGACTCCTCGCGATGCTCGCCGTGCACGACATCGATCTCGTTCTCGCCGAGAGCCCGATCGCCGGCCAGGCGAGTGTGCGCGCGTTCAACCACCCGCTTGGCGAGAGCATGGTGAACTTCTATGGGACCAAACCGCTCGCGAAGATGTTGCGCAAAGGGTTTCCCCAGTCCCTCGACGGCGCGCCGGTTCTATTGCCGACGGACAACACCCCTCTGCGTCGGTCTCTCGAGAAATGGTTCATCGACGAATCGATTCGGCCGCGCGTCATCGCTGAGTTTGAAGACAGCGCGTTGATGAAGGCCTTTGGCGGCGAGGGCGCCGGCGTTTTTCCAAGCCCCGCTTCCATCGCGGACGAGATCACAAAAACCTACAACGTAGAGGTCATCGGCCAAGTTGAGTCCGTGGTTGAACGCTTCTATGCGATCACCGTGGAGCGACGCCTCGTACATCCGGCGGTTCGGGAGATCTGCGACAACGCACGCGAACGCATTTTCTTAGACTAGAGCGAGGCTCTAGTCCGCCTTTGCCGCGACCTCAACAATCTCCGCCACTTCTGGGGCACGATCCCACGGACGCTCAGCAATGATTCCCTGCCACAGTTGTCGCCAGGTGTCCCAGTCGTGTCCGCCTTCTGCGCGAAATACCGCATCGCTTGGGAGCGCATCGGCCAGGACTTGATGGCGAGGCGCGAAGCGGTCCGCTGCGCCAAAGCCTAGGACTAGGGGACGTTCCACGCGTGGAACGACCGCGTGTTCACGGAGCCAAGTCCACACCAGGCGCGGCTCCTGGAAATCGTGTCGGTAGTCGCGGAGCGTATCGTTGTCCCACATGTGGAGCCCACCAGCAGCGATCACCTCATCGACCACCCCATCGACACGCGGCGGGAGACCCAGCATGGGCGCGATCAGCACGACGCCATCGACGAGCTCTGGGTGGGCACGCGCCATAAGCACCGCGCCGTAGCCTCCGAGGGAGATCCCGACGAGCCAGATCTTCTGGTACCCGTAGCGCCGCGCTTCGTAGAGCACGTCCGTCGCGACTCGGGGAACCGCTTCTTGAACGAGGTAGTATTCGAAAGTCGCGTCCACGAGGGCGAAGTCACAGCCCTGATTTCGGGCATCCTCGACGAAACCATTCTCTCGGAAAGATTCGCCGCGGTCGCCGATGCCGGGCAGGAGTACAAGCAGACATTCACGCGAGCGCGGAGAGCTCAGCTCTGAGATAAGTTCGGCTGAGGCGCCGCTGGACGCGTGAAAGTCGACGTCGATGGTCGCCTGAGTCGGCCGAAAGAAGGCGCAGCCGCTGGTGAGTAGAGCCAAGAGAACGAGTCGCGTCATGTGACCAGTGTTGGCCTCGGCAAGCCATCGGACTAGAGGTGTAATACCGGGGCCACCTATTGGAAATAACGATACCAAGATGACAATGAATCGGTATTGACGAATTCAGAAATGACCCCATAGTTTTCACATGAAACGACAGTCGTTAAATCTTCGCCAGCGCTGGGATGTCTACGAGGCGGTCGTCGCCTTAGCCTGGGCCGACACAAAGCTCACGGTTTCCGAGGTTCGCGCGGCGCGGACCGTCGCCCTGGAGCTCGACTTGCTTGGACCATTCTCCCACGCGGGAGAGATGTTGCGGGACAAGCGGACGCAACTTCCCGAGGGCTCGCCGCCAGACGAAGCGACATCGAGGGAGAGCGAGAAGGCGGCTTCGGCGATCTACGCGAGCGCCGCGTGGATCGCTCAGGTGGACGGTTATCTGCACCGACGTGAATCCATCGCCCTCGCCAATCTGAGGCGTAGGCTTCGCATCGACGCGACAAGGGCCAAGCACCTCGACCAGATCGCGGGTGCGCGTGGGACCTCGCCAACACGCCCTGTCTACCGAGAGATGCTTGAGGACTGTTTCAAGACTTCAAGTGCAACGCTAAGCTAATCCTGCAGCAGGGAGTCGGCGTCGAGCTCAAGAGCTCCGCCGGCACCGCCTTCGCAGATGCAGGCGACAAACCAGGTCGTCCGGTCGCCGGAGACACGGTCACTGTTGGCGCCGATGCGTCCGCTTGAGTAGCCCTCGGCAGCGCAGCGTGTTTCACAACGGTCTCTGCGCTCCACATCGGAAGAGGCAACGCCCGCGAAGAGGAAGCATGAGCCGAGGGGCATCAGCACCAGAGAGATGAGGACGACGGTCCGCGCGCCTGAACCATGCAAGCCGCGAAACAACTCACCGAGGACCCGAAACTGGGCCGATTTGGCCCAGCCGCCGTTCCGGAAGAGTTGCGAAGCGAAGAGAATCGCGCCCACGAAGAACAGGGCGCCGCCGACGACCAAGATAGGAGAGACCTTCATTCAACCGGAAGGTACGACATTCCGAAATGAGTGTCTCGCGACGTTGGTCAGGGTAGGAGGCCGAGCTCTCGGATGGAGTCGCAGCGACCGCGGCGGAACTCCGATTCACGCGTCGTGGTCAACCCGATTCGCAGGTACTCTGGAGTAGCTCCTTCGGCCACCGGCCATCCACCGGAGACGGACGGCTCGCCCGTTCGCGCGAAGGATCCCCAAGCGACCTGAAGCCGCTCGCTGATGTCGAGGTCGAAGAGCGAAGGCACAATGCCGCTCGATGTGAAGTTCCCAAAGACATAGAAAATGTCAGCGGTGTGGAGCGGTCCGTAGGGAGTGTTGAGCGCTCCTGGGCCGATCATCAGGTAGTAGGAGTAAGCGCCGGCGGCTTCGGCGGTGTGGTAGCTATTGCAGTTGAAGAGCAGCTCTCCGAGGAAGGCATCGAAGGCGTCTTTCGCGAGTGGAAACTCGATGAACGAGTAGAGCGCCACGATTTGAGCGGCGGTCTCCTCGCCCACAAGTTCTGAAATAGTCCTGCGAAAAGCCGCGCGCGTGAGGATGACCTGTGTCGCCGTAAAGAGCCTCCCCTCGTTCCCATTGCTTCCAATGATCAGCGGTCGCGGCGGCGCGTCACCGCGAGCGATACGATCATATGGAAGCTCCGGCAGGACCACGCCGTCGACGACTGGGCCGGTGAGATCCGCACTCAGCAGCCCGCCGAGGAGATCGGCGACGCCGAGCACATCCACGAAATCGTCGACGGGCAAGGCGCGTAGGCACGCCAAGCGATCCGCGGCGTCGTCACAGCCGAGTCGCTCCATAAAACGTTCGCCGACGGCCAGCGCACCTTCTTCCGTGCCGAGAGCGCCGGCGTCCAACGAGGACATCGTGACGCAGTTGCCACTCTGCATGATCGCTTTGTGGAAGAGCGTATCGGCGTCAGGCGCACCCATCAGAGCACAGGTTGAGATCGCGCCGGCGGACTCGCCAAAAACCGTCACGTTGCCGGGGTCGCCGCCAAAAGCACGGAGGTTCGATGCGAGCCAACGCAACGCTTGGATCTGGTCGAGCAATCCCATGTTGCCCGCAGCACCGCGAGCGTCCTCGGCCTGGAGTTCGGGGAGCGCGAGGCCCCCGAGCACGCCCAGGCGATAGTTGATGCTCACGACGACCACGTCGGCATCTCTCGCGAGATCGGCGCCGTCGTAGAGTGCGAGGCCGCTGTCGCCGGTGACGAACCCGCCGCCGTAGATCCAGACCATGACGGGGCGCGGCCTGTCGTCCAGATGGCCCCAGACATTGAGCGTGAGGCAGTCCTCGTCCGTGTTCCCGCTGAGGGATTGAGGACAGGCGGGACCAAACTCGTCGGCTCGGAGAGTGCCATCATATGGAGCTGCGGGCTCCGTGGCGCGCAGACGTCGCTCGCCCACCGGTGGTGCCGCAAAAGGGATGCCCTTGAACACGCGAAGCGTCCCTTCTTCTTCACCCTCGACCTCGCCGTCCGTTGTGGTGATGTCTGTTCCACCTTGGTAGGGCACAGTTCCAGCGTCAGCGCTGAGGGCGTCGGCGCTGAGGGCGTCGGCGCTGAGGGCGTCGGCGCTGACGTCCGTCGTCGCGTCCGCACCCGCATCCGATGAATCTGGTGGGACCTGCGCGTCTTCAAAAACGTCTATGGACTGCGCATCCGGGCCCATACCGCCGTCTACGACGGAATTATCCGTGCAGCCGAATATCAAAACTATGGCCCAGAGAACAGTGCGTCGCATTCGGGTATTCTGCGTCGCTTCACACCGAATACAAGCGCTCACGGATGGCGCCATTACCCAAGCATGGTAGTTCTTGAGATGAGAACCCTGCCGGCTCCGACTCTCCTTGCTTTACTCGCTCTCGCCAGCTGTTCGACCGGCACTTTCGATCGGGCGAGCTGCCAAAACGACGAGGATTGCAACGCGTTTGGCGCCAGCACGTGTGACAGCGAAGGCTTCTGTAGCGAGACTGACGTTGCGTCGTGCACCTCCAACTCAGAGTGCAGGATGATGAATGGCTGGGCGTCCGTCTGCGCAGAAAACGTCTGTGCAGATCTCACACCCCACCCACGGTGCGAGCTTACATTTCCAACAGATCTGTATGAGCGCGTGGAAGACTTCTCGTTCATCGCGGGCAATCTCATGGACCGCTCCTTGGCGACCCACGTGGCGCGTGAGAACGCGGCGCGCCTCGCGTTCAGCCAAGCGAACGATGGTGGCGGACTGAACGAGCTGAGCGTCGGAATTGTGTTCTGCACGATCGAAGAAAACTCGGACTTTGACACTCTCTCTCGAAGCGATGCCGCCGTAGAGACTGCAACATGGCTTGCCGATTCCGTGGGCGTCGCGGCCATCGTCGGGCCTGCGGCATCCGGGGACACTCAGGCGGTCTTCGAAGCGCTGCGGTCGTTCGACACGCTTATCATTTCGCCCAGCGCGACGAGCCCTGCGCTGACACGACTCGATCAAGCGGAGCCGACGGATGCGAACCCTGGGTTGCTTTGGCGTACAGCTCCCCCGGACTCTCTCCAGGGGCAAATTCTTGCGGAAGACGTGATCGCGAGCGGAGTAATTGAGGTGGTCGCGGTGGTGGAACAGGGTTCCTATGGTGAGGGCCTGCTGCAGGTGTTTGCCGAAGCTTTCGAATCGATGGGGGGAACGTCACCGACGGCGACAGCCCTTCTCTATCCTTCGGGCGACGATGGACAGCGCGCTGAGCGCCTCGCCTCGGCGGGGGCTGCAAGTCAGACGAGCGTGCTCTTTATCTCGAGTCAGACCACGGACGCTGTCGCCGCCGTGAGTGTCGCAACAAGCAGCGCTGCCTACGATGGCAAATCCCTATGGCTTACGGATTCCGCCGGCACCTCCGAGGTGGCGGTGAGCGCAACCGACGTTCTCGATGGACGGGTACGTGGAACGCGACCGGCGCCAAGCTCCGGTTTCGTATACGACGCTTTTCTCGCAGCTTATGCCTCCGCCTACCGTGGAATGAACGCCCAAGACTTCACCTTTACCGCGCAGGCCTATGACGCTGCGTGGCTCGTGCTCTACGGGGCTGCGTTTGCCATCTTGGGCGAAAACGAACTTAGTGGAACCAACATCGCACGAGGGTTAAGGCGCGTGAGCGAAGGTGATGCGACGGACCTGGTGGGTTCTCAGTGGGGCAATGCACGGAGCGCGTTCCGCAACGGGCGAACGCTTGACGTGGCAGGCGCCTCGGGCTCCCTCGACTACAACCCGGCCACCGAAGAGACCACCGCCAACATCGAAGTTTGGACCATCGCGTTCTGTGGGGGCGCGCCGGAAATCACCGCCGTCGACTCACCGGGAGCCGCGTTTATCTGCGAATAACCGGCGGCTCGCGACGCGGCACGGCGTTGGTCTTGAGCAGACCAGCAAGGTCGGGTCGCGCCGCGGCGAGACTTGCGCCTTCGGCGACCACGTGCATCGGATTCAGGTCGTGACGTGGGCGCTTGCCGAAGTACTGCTTGATGGTGTGAGCAAGATTCGGAAGGGCCGTTGAGCCGCCCGCCAGAAACACAGCGTCGATATCACGGACTCGAATTTCAGCCTGGCTGAGGACCTGGTCACACACGCCGAAGGTTCGGCGAACCAGGTGTTGAGTGATCTCGATGAGTCTTTTCTGAGTCAGAACGAACCCTTCGGTCGTCCAAGGGCCCGCCGGATCTACTTGAAGCAGGTCGATGCGGGTCTCTTCCTTACTGGCGAGTTCGACTTTCGCGAGTTCACAGAAGGCGATGAGTCGCGCAAAGGCGACGCGGTCCGCCGTGAGGTCCCATCGATGCTCGCGGAGCACCTGGGCCGCAACCTGGGTCGCGAGCTCGCTGTCGACGTCTTCGCCCCCGAGGTACGCATCACCATCGTTGGCGAGGACCTTCAGGGGATACTGTGTGCAGTCGACGATGGCGAAATCGAAGGTGCCACCACCAAGGTCGTACACGGCGGCGTAGCGAAGACTTGAGTTACCGAGGTAAGCGATGGCTGTGGCGACGGGCTCCGCGACCAAGCGCACGTTACAAAAACCAACGCGCTGGGCGGCTTCGACCGTCGCAGCCCGTTCCGATGGGCCAAATGCCTCTGCGACGGTGATGACCGCTGAGCATTCGGCGGCAGGATGACCCGCGACCTGCGCGGCCCGCGTCAAAATTCGAGTCGCGACGTCCACGGGATCGACCAGCTGTCCACGGGTCCGAATGGCGGCCATGCCATTCTTATCCGCCAGCTCGTAAGGGTGGTACTCCGCATAGCGCTGAGCGCGGTCACTCCCGAATCGTGCGCCGATGAGACGTTTCGTCGCGCGGAGGGTGTTCTTCGGATCGATGACCCGTCGCTCTCGCGCTTCCGCACCGAGCAGCTCGGTGCCGTCTGGCAGAAAAGCGAGCACGCTTGGTAACAGAAACGGTCCTCGCTTCGCCGGGTCAAACGACATCGCGTTGCCGTGGTGAGCGACAACGGTGTGTGTCGTTCCGAGATCGATTCCTAAAGTGAAAGTCGGTTTCGCCATTCGCCGGTACATACTGTGGCTAAATTCGCGGGTCGCAACGATTTCTATGATGCGCTGACATTTTTCTTCCCTAAAATGGTGAGAACCTAGGTCTTAGGAAGCTACTGAGGGGGCCGCCGCAATCAGACATCGATCGGAAAGGCCGCGTTCAAGTCTTACTTTGAGCGGCAAACCAGTCGGAGGTCTCTTTGAGACCTGTCGCCAACGGAGTGAGCGTCAGATCCAATTCCTCGGACGGGTGAAGAACCGAGCGTTCGAGGTCTCCAGCGCGAACGGGGCCGAAGGCGAGGTGCGCTTCTGGGTCGAGGTGGGCGAGAATATTCTCCGCCACACCTTGAGTACTTGTGCCTACACCCGTACCGACGTTGACGATGAAGGGGAGCGACTTGTCCTGAAGTGCGCGACGATGAGCGGACACGACGTCGGACACGAACACGTAGTCTCGGATGCAGCCTGCGTCTCCGAGTTCGCGCTTGGCGAAGACCGAGATGGGCTTCTTGCTCAAGAGCCGCTGGGCGAAAATGGCCACAACCCCTGCTTCTCCGTGAGGGTCCTGCCGAGGGCCATACACGTTGGCATAGCGCAGCACCTGACAGGAGACGTCTTCCTCGGCTCGAAGATAAGCTTCGAACGCCAACTTCGAACAGGCGTAGGGGCTCTTCGGCAGAGTAGGCCAGCCAACCTTTGCGGACTGACCTTCGGGGATTTCGCCGTAGATCGCCCCGCCGGTGCTCGCGAAGATCAGTCGCTCGACTTGATGTCGCTTCGCCGCTTCCAGGACTTGGATCGCGCCGAGCACGTTGATATCGGCGTCACGAATCGGCTCGCGTGTGGAGACCGAAACGCTGGTCTGTGCGGCCTGATGCGAAACCGCTTCGGGACGAAACTCAGCGAAGGCGCCTTCGACGGCATCCGCGTCGCGAATGTCGACCTCGAAGAAGCGCGCGCCTTCGGCGAGGTTCTCGCGTTTGCCGCTGGAGAGGTCGTCGATGACGGCAACCTCATGGCCTGCGCTCATGAGGTCGCGCGTGATGTGACTGCCGATAAAGCCGGCGCCGCCGGTAACAAGAATACGCATGGGAATTTTTAGGATTCGCGGTTAAAGAAATTGTAACGAACGAAGTCGCGGAGGAAGTTTTTTCGGTCGGGGTTTGTTTTGCGCTGAACGAGAGCGCGGGCCCGAAATGTTCCGAGCCCAAGTGCGTACGCGAGGTTCGCAGCGAGAGTATAGGGCGAGCCGTGGTTCTTCTTGAAGTAGTAACTTCGACTCTCAAACCAGTAGCGCGGCATGGGCGATGTCTGGTCTTTGAGCCCGGTGGACGCGCTCCCGATATGAGCAACGCGGCTCTCGACGACGTAATAACAGCGATGCCCCGCGAGGGCGGCGCGACGGCAAAGATCCGTCTCTTCGAAGTAGAGAAAGAAGGTCTCGTCGAAGAGACCGACCTTTTCAAAGACGTCGCGTCGCACAAGCAGTGACGCGCCCGCTACCCAGTCCACCGACCGGGTCTGCTCAGGCATCGGTTGAATCGGCACCTCGACGTCCGGCCAGAGCTGCTTCAGTGCGCCCAAGCGAAAGCCACTGAGGGCTTCGCCGCGCAGACTTGGGAAGCGAAACGCTGTGAGGTGCGGTTCTCCATCCGTGCCATGAATATAGCTACCCGCGAGACCTGCATCCGGCGTCTTCTCCATGAACTCGACGAGCAAGCGAATGGCATCCTCCGCCGGAAAGGCATCGGAGTTTAGGATGTAGACGTAGTCAGGCGGCGCGTCCGAAGCGAGGGCTTGGCGAATAGCAAAGTTGTTGCCAGCACCGAAGCCGCCGTTCTTTCCACTTTGACTGACGCGCACGTTGGGCCACGCGCGCTCGGCAACGCCGGCTACGATCTTGTCGAAAGATCCGTCGCCGGAGTCGTTGTCGACGATGTGAATCAAGTGGTCCCCATCGATCACGGCCAACGCCTTACGCGCCGACTCGGTGGCTTCGAGGGTCATCTCCGCCGTGCGGTAGTTGAGAATGACGCAGAGGACTTTCATGATGCACTTTCCGTCGCGCTGTCGATGGCGCGGGTTCGACGGGAACTCTCGGCCTCGTCAATGGCACCCCGAATGTGGCGGGCAAGCACTCGAACGCTGGGTTCAAGGACCATCGAGTCATGGTCGCCGGGCACCTCGACGATGTCGACGGAGCCAACGAAGGGGCGCCAGCCGTTGTCTTCATGGACGTAATCGCGCTGCGCGTTGAGGAGCCGGCCATTGCCCAGGTCAAAGGCGATGGGGAGCTTGGGGCGGTAGAGCTTGATCGAGCCCTTCCATGGCTTGACTGTGTAGGAGGTCAACGCTGTTCGGAACGCAGCTTCGATGGCTTCGTCATGGAACGTATCGGTGGGCTGCTCGCTGCCCACATCGTCGAAGCGCTTCTTGAGTTTGCCGACCTCCCACTGCCATCGCGTGACGGCCCACTCGGCAAAGTAGCCAGCGCCCTTGTCGGCGAACTGGCGCTTTTGAATGGCGACGCGGTCTTGGACGCTGAGCGCCGCTGGCGGCTCTGGAACTGGGGTGTCGAGCATGACGAGGAGCGCCACTTCTTCACCGAGGGCTTCAAGCTTCTGCGCGATCTCGTACGCCGTGATCCCGCCGCCGGAGAAACCGCCGAGGAAGTAAGGTCCGCGCGGCTGCACGGTTCGAATCTCTTCGATATAGGCATCCGCCATCTCTTCGAAGGTCTCGTGTGGCTCTTGATCGCCGTAGAGACCGCGCGCCTGCACGCCGTAGAAGCGCCG
>JBLHKB010000098.1:0-15669 GCA_047619315.1 Polyangiales bacterium | reverse complement strand
GTCGACTTTCTACGATGCGGAGGCCTACCACCAAGACTTCTATCGGACGAATACGAGGCACTACACACGCTACCGCAGCGGATGTGGGCGTGACCGCCGACTTCGCGAGCTTTGGGGCGACGCCGCCGCGCACTGAGCTTAAAAAAAACGCCGCGCAAAGCATGCGCGGCGTTCTTCTTTAACGTGCGCTGAGTCAGCGCTCGGTGGCGATGTTGACGACGATGTTACGACCTTCGAGGTCGGCGTCGTGCATCTGCTCGATAGCCTTGGTGGCATCACGGCGACTCGCCATGGTCACAAAGCCAAACCCGCGTGACTCGCCGGTGTCTCGATGAGTGATGACGATGGCATCACTCACGGGTCCAAACTCTTCAAACGCTGCGCGTAAAGTCTCCGTCGTCGTTCGACGACTCAGACTCCCGACGAAAAGCTTGCAAGGAATCGTACCGGCGCTGCGGTCCGCAGACTTGCGCTTCTCGAGGTTGGCCATGGCCTGCTCAATGGACGGCAAGTCACCCGTGATCTCTTCGGCGCTGACGTACTCCGGCTCGCTTCCGCCGCGTGACTTGTTGTCGGCACGTCGACGCAGCTTTTCCTTCTTCTTGCGCGCCTTCTCGTTCTCACGTTGGCGCTTGCCAAGCCCGTAATCGCCGCGGCTCATTGGCCACCACACGATCGGGTCGAAAAAGGAACGCAGGAAATGGTCTGTTCAATAATGATGTTTGCCTCGATTCAAATAGGTGATGCCCAAATGTACAACAACCACGCCGGCGATCAAATGGGCACTTCAACGAGGTGATTTGAGGCATCGAGGTTGAGCCGCGTTCGGCGGATGACATGAGGGCCTTCCACAGCCACACTGGGCCATGTCTTTGCGCGCACTCTCGCTCATGCTGCTCGTTCTGGGGTGTGGTGATGTCGATCCACTGCCCATCGTCGAACCCGCTGTGGAAGCACGAATGGACCTCGGAACAGGGGGATTCTTCGATGATCCTTGGCCCAGCGACCTTCGTTTGACGAGCGATGGAGCCCCTGAAGTCACTGGATTCCCGAATGTCACGCGACTTCCTCTTCTTGAGACGATCAAAGATGCCGTGGAATCGTCGGTTCGTGGCTTCGGCGTCTCCGCGCCCGTCTACTTTCGCTTTTCGGGGGCCATCGACCCCACTTCACTTCCGAGCACACTGCAGGAATCCATCGATGAGGACGCCTGCGCCTTCCTCATTGATGTCGACCCCGAGAGCCCAACGTATTTGGAGCGTCATCCTTCTCGAACTGTGTTTATTGATCAAGAGACGCTGTTCTGGCCAGGGCACGCCCTCGCACTCCGACCAGAGCACGGGCTTCCCCTTCGGGCGAACACCACCTATGCCGCCGTTTTGACGAGCGAACTTCTCGACGCGGACGGTAGAAGCACCGCGCCTTCGCCGAACCTAGCCACCATCCTTGGAATCGCAGAGAGCCCCATCCCCGCTGCGATGCCTGCAGCAGCTGCCTACGCGCCCGCCGTCGCAGCACTGGACGAAGCTGACGTAGATCTCGAGTCGCTCGTCTCTGTGACGGTGTTCACGACCCAAGATCCCGTCGGCGAGATGGTGGCGATTCGAGACTTCATCGATATGGCGGCTTCACCGTCGCCGGTACCAAGAAGTGGTCGCTTTGTTCGCAACGGCGACAACTACCAGCTCCTCCATGGCGCCTACACGGCGCCCATGTTCATGGAAGGCGAAGTCCCATTTCAGAGCGCAGGAGGGTCCATTCGCTTTGACGAGACAGGCGCGCCTATTCTGCAGGGCGATTTCGAGATGCGCTTTGCCGTGACCATTCCCAACGGCGATATGCCTGAGTCTGGATGGCCGCTGATCCTCTACGGCCACGGCACAGGAGGTGATTTCGAGAGTTTCGTGGGCGAAACCGCGGAACGTGCGGCTTTGGCTGGATTCGCGATGATGGGCATCGATCAAATCCACCATGGGCCAGTGAGAAACCCGAACAGCGGGTCCGTTGAACTTCTCGTCTTCAACTTCCTGAACCCCGACGCCTTTCGCAACAATACGCGTCAAGCCGCCGCCGACTTCGTGGCCCTCGCCCGCTTTGCCCGTGACAACGAGCTAGACCCCCGCATCCTCGGTCCCGGCGTCGTCTTCGACGCTTCACAGATGTACTTCTTTGGGCACTCCCAAGGCGGTCTCAACGGGCCGCTGTTCATGGCCGTCGACGACTCGGTTCAGGGAGGTGTCCTTAGCGGCGCCGGCGGCCAGCTCGCCATCGCCCTAGTCGACAAAAACGAGCCTCTGAGCATCCCCAGTCTTGTGCAGGCCATCCTTGGAGTCGATGGCACCGAGCAGCTCAACTATGAACACCCTCTGTTTGCGGTGCTTTCGACGCTCACAGATGTGTCCGACCCAACGAACTACGGCCATCTCATCACCGCCTCGCCATTGCCGGGCTACGCGCCCAAACATGTGCTGATGACCCAAGGCCTGAGCGATCAGTTCACGCCACCTAGGTCGATGCAAGCGCTAGCCCTCGCAGCGAGTATTCCAATCTTGGAGCCGGCGATGAGCCCTTTTGAAGCGAGCGAAGTTGTTGGGATTCCCTCCCCTGGCACCCGCGCCGAGAACAACCTCAATGGAGCGACGGCCGCTCTCATCCAGTTCGACGGAGGTCATTTCGTCATCTTTGACGATGCAGCTCGCGATCGAACACAACGTTTCTTCGAGACAGCGCTCGCCGGATCTCCTGTTATCGAATAGCGATTCGCTATTCGCGCACGCAGACACGGGGCGATGCGATCGGGCATGTGCCAGCGCCCTCGCAATCGGCGTTGCCCGCACACAAATACGTGCATCGGCCCGCCGGGAGCTGGCAAACCCCATCGTCAACTTCAGGGAGGCCGCACGTGGAGTTATCAGCGCACATTTCGCTGTAATCGAGAAGCGCCTGACAGGTCGTCGAGGCGGGATGACAGACCTCGAACACCTCGCCCTCGACGCTCGTCCAAGCGTCCATCACATAGATTCGGGGCAGAACGCAGCCCGATGAGGCGGGTGGCAGACAGAAGAACCCTGTGGCGGCGCCGCCGAACACTTCTTGGGCGCAGACGCCGCCGTCCTGACATTGCGCCGATGAGAGACAGGGGGCGCAAGTCGGCGCTGTTGCCTCTGATAGTACGGTGCATTCTCTCGCTTGCACGTCGCACACGAAACCTGCGCATTCATCTGGGCCGCCGTTGCACACGACACAGATATTCGGCGCGCCGTCCTGCGGATCGCAAACGGCGAGCGCGTCGCCTGATGCGTTGATAATGCCATCGCAACCGCCGTCGAGTTCGCATGGAACACACTGCCCCGCCGTGGCCCCGCTTTGCGAGCAGACGGGCGCTTCTGGACTTGTGCAGTCGGGGTCCACCGCACACTGCGCGCAGCTTCCGTTTCGACACTCACGCTCGCCTGGACAGTGGGTGTTGTCGATGCACTCGACGCAAACACCTGAGGGTTCAACACAATATGGCTGAGGCGGCTCGCAAGACGTCCTGCACGCTGAGCGGGCGTCGGGTTCACTCAGGTCTGCCCCACCATCCAGGACGTCCGAACCCAGGTCTGCGTCGACTTGTTCGCCGCCTTCGAAGCAATCGGGACAGGTCACCACCGAGCAGCTGGAGAGGACGCTGCAAGCCAGCGCGCACAGGAGGACGAGTCTCATCAAAAATGACCCACGAGCTGGGCACCCGCTCGGGCACCGTTGCCATCGATGGCGAAAGTTGGATCGATACGGACGGTCTCTTGCGCGTCCCCACTTGGCTTCAGCACCAACAAAAGAAGCACTCCCACGACGGCACCGGCTGCGGCGACTCCGATGCCGGCATCGGTGATACGCGCACGTCGACGAAGCGTGGATGCATCGCACGTTGACGTCAGCGCGCAGGGTTGGTCATTGAGGCGCGAGCGTTCCGCAAGCGCCATCGGCCCGGCGATGAGCGCCGTCAATGCGCCAGCGGCGGTGACCGCGAAAAACGCCCACGCGGCAGGGTGGACACGACGCTCCGGTGTGTTCGGTGTGCTCGCTTCGTCCTCCGCGGCCTCTCGCATTCGCCGCAGCCTCAACTCGAGGTCGGCACGGTTCGGGATGTTCACCACCTCAAGCAAGTAGCGCTCGAGATAATTGACGGCGTCTCCGTATTCTCGGAGCCGTTGGTAGCAGAGGGAGTAGTTGTAGAAGAGAACGGCTCTCCGACTGAGCGCATAAGAGGCGCGAAACTGAACGAGCGCCTCTCGATAGGCGCCTCGATCGTAGAGACCTCGCGCGTCGTGAAAGTACGTCAACGCCGCGGCGTCCGCCGAATCCGCAGTAATTTCGTGCATTTCGGCCGCCGGGGACTCGTCTTCAACAGGTGCTGCTGTTGCTTCCTGGGCCACACCGCTCCCTGACGTACACACAACAAAACAGACGCAGAAAGCCGATATGATTCGCGAAAGCTGGAAGAGGCCAGGCACGAGAGAAGTCTGCCACCAATCGGTTTTCATGCCCAGCTAGTGGCGAGACGATGCACTCTAGCGAGATGAGATCGCCTGCCACCGTTGGCCTCTTCGCCACCAACCCATTTGTCCTCACCCACACTGAGCGTTTGTCCAGCATTTCCACTCTTGAAGCGCTCTCATTGCCCAGGCTTGTTGCGGAAGCACTGGAGCAAGAGGACTTGGTCGCCGCGGAAGAAGCCATCTTAGCCTTGGGCATGCTCGCTATCGCCCGCGACCCCTCCGCGAAGTTACAGCTACCCGAACGCCATGTGGTCAGGCTACCGAAAGCCCTCTCGGACTATCAGCGAGTCGCTGCAGCGGCGGCCCGAGCGTACGACTCGATCCGCCAGATCGTCGGCGGGTCGCCGGCCATGGCTCGCGTCCGCCAGGAAGTCTGGGCCGCGTGTTTCGGAGACTCGCTGCGCTGCGTTCTTCATCTTGAGTCGGTGATCATCGACCATGACGTATTGATCCTCGGCGAAACGGGGACGGGCAAGGAAGCCGTCGCGAGCGCCATTCAAACCGGGCTTCCCGGCGACGAGCACGGCGGCCCCGCTCCTTCATCGGCGCTGAACGCGGCGGCGGTTCCAGAGACGCTCCTTGAAAGCGAGCTCTTCGGACACGTCAAAGGAGCCTTCACCGGCGCTCTCGAGTCTCGACAAGGGATGATTCGGCGTGCGCGTGGCGGCTGCTTTTTCTTGGACGAGGTCGGCGATCTTCGGGAATCGACGCAGGTAAAGTTGCTGCGTGTTATGGAAACGAATCTGGTGTCCCCCCTTGGCGCCGACGAGGGAGAGCGCGCGGACTGTCGCTACGTCGCAGCGACGCACAAAGACATCGAGGCAATGGTCGAACGCGGTGAGTTTCGCCGCGACTTTTACCAACGTCTCGCGGGGCTTGTGATCACCCTTCCCGCGTTACGTGATCACACCGAAGACATTCCCGTCATCGGCGAACGATTTCTCGAGCGCTACGAGGTGCCAGATGATGTTCGCGAGCGTGCTCTCGCGTGGCTGCAGAAGGCGTCGCGCCTGTCCTACGCTTGGCCCGGTAATGTGCGCGAGCTGCAGAACCGCCTCCGCTCTGTGATGCTCGGACTGGCGTCACCGCTCGGACGAACAGCGGCCGTCGCCCAAACCGGCTCCGCTCTTCCGTCGTCGTTTGAGTCTTGTGCTGCTTCGATGAAGGACGTTGAGAACTGGTACCTCGCGAAGGTGCTCGCGAAGGTCGACAACAACTACGCCGCGGCTTCACGCATCCTTCACATGGATCGTGCAACGATACGCAGACGGGCGGCTCAGCTAGAATAGCTCGAGGAAGCGAACGTGCCGAGGCGTGCCATTGCGACGGAACGGCACACTGTTCCTGCGCTGATCACCGCTTCGTTTGTACAAATGCCGCCAGCGAAAGCCTGGCACAAGAATCGCAGTGCTCACACGCTGTGCGCATATTCCTCTTGATCACTGCTCTGTGCGCGTGCTCGCCAAGCCTGACGTCGATGCAGCCCGCGCGGACGGTGCCCGCGGGTCACTTTCAGGTGAGCGCGGCAGTCCAAGGGACGCCGCCTGTGGGCATGGCAGGCGATGCATTGGACACCGTCGAGGCCATCGACGACATCGACTCACGGACAACCCCCGCGCGCGTCCAGCTGCTCGCCGAGGACGCAGTGGCCGGCCTCGTCGCTCCGCCTTCCGTCGACGCTCATCTCGGCATTGCCTACGGCGTGTCACGTCGTTTCGAGCTCGACGCGCGGATCGGTCCCGCGGGCGCCGGTGCCGGGTTTCGCGTTCAGGTACTGCGAAAGAGCCCCGGTATCTACCTCGCCATCGGCGCCATGCTCTCGTTCCAGTACCGTGACTTCGACCTCGATCGTTTCACTGACGAGGCGCGCATTCTCAGCATGCGCCGCATGGACCTTCGAGTTCCCATCTCCTTCGGATACAGCAGCAGCTACATTCACGTTTGGGGAGGACCGGTCTTTATGCACTCGCGCTTCTCCACGGACCTCAACTTCTGTGTGCGCTCGCGCGGAGGCGAGTGTCAGGCCGAAGCTGAGGTCATGGCGTCCGGTAGCGCAAACCACCTCGCGGGGCAGTTCGGCCTCGCTCTCGGCAAAGGACGAATCTGGGTCGCGGCGGAGCTGACCGTGGGCCGAGCCTGGGTCAACGGCGACGCCGAGCTTTCAATGCCGCGCACAACACAGAGTACCGCCTTCTCTCGAAGCGGCACGATCCTCCAGCCGGCGCTTGGTCTTCTCACCTGGTTCTAGCGTGTCGTGAGTACTTGCTTGCGGGAAGCCGTAAAAGTCGAGAGACTCCGCCCGTGACCACCCCAAGTAATCGACTCTGGAGCCGTACGCTCGCCGACGTTCTCATCGCCAAAATCAATGGTGATGACAAGATGAAGAAGCTTGCGCGAAAGCTCGAGCAGACCATTCAGCTTCGTTGCCTGGATACCCCCGACGGCACCGATGTGGCCGCGCGCTACGGATTCGCCAACGGCAAGGCGACGCTCGTTGAGTGGGTCGAAGAGCCATCACCCGCCGCGTTTCGGACCGATACCTTCGACAAGCGCAGTCTCCTCGCCCGGACAACGGCGCCCTACAGCATCTGGGTCAAACTCGACAAGGGCGAGATGGGCGTCATCGACGCGATTCTCTCGCCGCACTACAAGTTCGAGGGCCAGAAGCTCAAAGTGCTCAAGAACATCCGCGTGTTCCATCGCGTCAATGAACTCTCGTCGGATATCGAAAAAGTTTACTAGACCCTCAGAGTCCTTTTCCAGGGCCGGCCTTCGTCTCGTCGCGCAGGTCTTCCCTACACTTCGAAGTCGACGACGGTGGCATCCGTCGTGCGCTCGCCGATCATCCGCTTCACCTCGCCATGAATGGCGTCGGCTTGGTAAGCGGCCAATACCTCGGCGTCTTCGTGCGTGGTGATGAGGCAGAGGTCCGATGCGCGCGGGCCACGGTTGATGTCGATGCCCACGGTGATCGTCCCGAGCCCGGCGACGCGCCCGTCCATAGCGCGAAGTGCGGCGGCGACCTCGGCAACGTTCTGGGGCTTGGGCTCTTTCATCTGAAACAAGACGATGTGCGTAATCATGAGGCAAGAGTACGGCGTTCACGGCCGTTGCGCTCTTGCAACATCGACGGAGGGATTGAGGACGGTGTTGATAGTCCCCACGAAGCAGCCCCAACAGCCGACTAGGTCGCGGTTTCTTCACAGCGGACAGCAGCGTCGAATCGTAGGACGGCTTCGAAAATGGGTGCGCGCTGAGTGGGGCCAAATGCTTGCGCAAATTCCTCGCCCCAGACAACAGCGATGCCTCCACTGTGGGTGACCTGCATCTGGAATCTAACCACGGCATGGTCTGGTCCCACGTTTGGACGTAGAGCGACAACGAAGTGATCCACGCTGGTCGCGGTGATCGATTCCAGTCGAAAGGTCGTCACAGTAGTTCCGCGATAGTTAGTATTATGGGAAGCACTACTCCCACGGCATCGGGTACGCGAACTGCGTCATCTTCCGCATGGGCTTGGCCTGAAGCTCGAGTTCATCGACGAGGAGGGAAGGCGCGATGGTGCTGACGGGGACGTAGCCGGACTCGGCTCCGCACCAGGAGTTGTCGACGCCCTGACGTTCGCTGGCTGCGACGATGGCGCGCACCGCGTTGAGCGGCGTGCCCACGATATCCACTCCACGCACGAGCTCTTCGCGGCCGTCGGGGAAGACGCGTGTGGCGAGATCGACTTGGCCCAAGAAGGCCTGAAAGTCGTAGGCCTCGGTGGTGGTTTCACCGCCGAGCGCCTGCACGATGCGCACGCCGAAGGGCACCTTTTGACGCCGGATCTCTTCGACGAAGGCCTTACGCATCGCATCGTCGCCGAGTCCGTTACGAGCCTTCATTACGGTGACGCCCATGCGGCTGATGGCTTTGGCGTGACGCGCGGAGCGGGCGTGGCCGTTGCTTTCGTGCTTCTTCGCGATGGGCGAACGCGTGGTGAGGAAGCCTTTGAGAGTACCGCTCTCAACGAGGTTCGCACGCTGTGCCGGAACGCCTTCGTCGTCGTACTCGTAGTGCCCCGTGAGGCTCTGGCCGTCGTGGTGGGTCTGAGAAGGGTCGTCCCAGATGTCGATTCCCTCGAGCAAGATCTGCTGCCCCTCGGAGTCACGGAAGGTCTGGCCTTCACCGTCGGAGAGAAGGCGCGAGCCTTCGAGGCGGTGGCCGATGGCTTCGTGAACGAGAAGGCCGGCGGGGCCAGGATCGAGGAGCACGGGGCCGACGTAGGAGCGTAGGCGTGGTGCCGTAGAGAGCGCGTTGAGCTGGGCGTAGAGCGCCTTGAGCTTCTGGCCAAGCTGTTTGATGGTCGGGAGCTCATCTTCGTCCCGAACAAAAAACGTCTCCGTGTGTGGGAGGGCGTGGCCGTCCGGCGCGAGGAACCAGAGGAAAAGCTCCACCGAGCGATACACGCTCGACTCGACGATCTCTGTGCCTTCGGAACTGACGAAGACTCGCACGACATTGGTCGCATGAACGCGAACGTGCCCATCCCGCAAGAGTGGGTAGCGCTTGAAGAGGCGCGACGCTTTGAGGGCGTAGTCCCGGTATCCGTCGCGGTCGAAAGCCGGCGGCGGCGTGTAGATGAACGCCTTGGCCTCGTCCCGGCGCTTCAGCGCGCTGAGAGAGGAGTGCGCATCGACGTAGTTAAGAGCGACCGCCTTTTTGTGGAGGTAGTCGTCGCAGGCTTCGCGGTACTTGGCTTCGCTGAGTCGCCAGATGCCGTACTGAAAACCCGCAGGGTCGCCGCCGATGGGCATGCTCACGAGCTCGAAGCTCTCCAGGTCCGTCGAGTTGGCGCTGAGTCCGCCTTCGCGCACTTGGTCTCGCTGATAGGAGCCCACGCGGACGTCGCAGAGCGAGTCGCGGTGAACTTGGCGGCGGTCTTCCGTCAACGCGCCGAAGCTCGCCTCGAGGCGCCACTCTTCGCGATGCCTCACGCGATGCGAAAGAAAATGCGGTCGCTTGTGTCCGCGGATCCGCATGTCGACCATGGCGCGGGTAATTTCAGCATGGAGGCTATGAGCGACCTGCCGTGTAGTGCGTCGATCCATTAAGGCGGACAGAGTGGAGCCGAAGCGCGCCCTTGGCAATCCCTACATGGATGGATCGCCAGGCTCAGGCGGGGACGTGCCGGGTTGGGGCGTGACCGGTTCATTCGATCCCTCGCTGGAGCCTGCACCGGAACCGCCTCCAGAGCTTGAAGGCGGGCTTTCGGGTTCGGGTGACTCGCGTGCGGCTCGCCAGGTAAAGAAGCCTAGAATGAGGACTCCAAAGAGCAGCACAGCCCACACCACGATCTCTTCAGTCTCAAAGCGGGCCGGAACGGGCGGTGGAGCAAAGGCTGGGTTGTCCGCGGTCTCGCCCACCCGTGCACGGCCCACCGCCGTGGCCAAGATGAGGGGCAACGCCGACGCCACCTCGTAGGAGGGCGGCTCGATCTCGGCGCCGGCCAAGAGCTCGTACGATCCGTCCGGGGCGATGAGATAGAACACCGGCGCATCGATTACCCCGACAACTTCAAGTTCAAGGGGCGCGTCGTTACCGTCCTGAACCACCAACTCCATCGGGCCGCGGTGGTTCATGGCGATCTCCATGCGCTCCGGGCTGTCCGGCCCGTGGCTGAGTTCGCCGTGCGCCAACGTTATGTAGCTGTCGTCACTTTGGAGGCCGCGGAGTTCAAAGGGCCGCCGCACAAAATCACTCGTCGTGGTCACGAAGAGCCGCCGAAGCTCGACGCTCCCTTCTGGGGAAGACAGCGCATAAACGCTCGTCGACGATTCGCCCTCGGCGCGCTCAACAAGCAGTGGAACCTCCACCTTCGCATCACTTGGCGCACGCACGTACGGCCATTGCTGCCCCTCGGCATCTACGATACGCACGTCATGCAAGTCGGCGGCGGCGCGCGCCAACAGTCCGACCGTGGGTTCGACGCGTGACACGCCCTCACGCGCACCTTGCACAAAGATCGGCACGCTCGTCGTAAACTGGGAGCGGTCCACCACGCGGCCGGCGCGCATGAGATAGGCCAATGCAGGCCCGTCATCAAAGCCGACGTTGTTCTGGGCGTCGCCCACCGAGGCCTCTGTGTACTCACCTCGCGCGATGGCTTCGCCCAACATGGTTCCGCCGAAGCGTTGCGTGTCGTAGCGCGGCTGACCCGCGCGGCCGCCGCCGAAGTAGAGCTTTTGGCCCTCGGCGCACTCGTAGAAAAGAGAGGGCTGAAGCGTCAATGAGACGAGGTGTATTCCCGCAAGGGACGGGCTATCGCCGTCTTCGATGACGACGCGAAGTCGTTCGCCACTCGAGCGCGAGAGCTGCACCTCAAGGTATTCGGCGCCGGCCTCCTGGGCGCGGAAGATGTCGCCCTCGCCGATTTCATGGGGTTCGCGACCTTCACGCAGGTCAAAAACATGAACTCGGCGCGCAAAGAACGAACTTGTCGTCGTAAAGCGAAGACGTGACGGAACGACGCCCGCTGGGCGTTCCAGCTCGATGATCGTCGACTCGCTTTCTACGTTGAGGTCGGCGAGTACAAGCGGTGTCTCGAGGCGCGCTCCGCGACGGCTCATTCCCGTGGCTTGAATCTGAAACGACGGTTCGAAGTGGCCAACTTCTCCATCGAAGCGGATTCGAAACTCTGTGCCTGGCTGCCCGTTCGGCAAGAGAATGTCGAGTCGAGCACGAAGCGGACCCTGCAGACGGAAGACGCTGCCTTCGGCGAGGGGTGCTCCTTCGGCGTCCGTCAACGTGTAGCGGCGCACGAAGGACATGGCGGCGGAGTCGACGACGATGTTCCACGTCGCGCCGGGAGGAAGCGGCGCAGCCGGCAAACGGACGCGGACTTCTTCGACGGAGCGTAGCCCCGTGCGCTGACGAGTGATGTCTGTGGGAACCAAGCGCGCGACGGGAGGCGGACCATCACTCGGCCAGCGAACCTGTGCTTGGTCGATGAGGAACGGAACCACTGAGCCCTCCGCGCCGACGATGCGCACGTCCGAGAAGTCCGGCTGGGCTTCGCTGAGGACTGCCGCCGGGACGTCAAGACGGCAGAGTCCGCCGGAGCCAGCGAGCTCGGCGACTCGCGGAAAGAGCCGCGTCAGCTCACCGTCCTCGGCATGCGACAAGCTGGCGCTTGATAAGACGGCAGCGACGACAACGAAAACACTAAGGCACTTCATGGCGAACCTTCCGGACCACCCGGAGGTGTCACGTGGGCAGACTGCGCAGGCGGCGCAGGCGATGTTGGAGATGGTGATGGACCGGTCGGAGCAGCAGGCGTGGGCGCTTCCTCATCGGAGAACACGAAGCGCTTGTAGAAGAGCGAGATCACGATGAGCGTCAACGCGAGTCCCACAAGGGATGCGACGCGGTAGAGGTCTTCGAGGTTCCCGAGGTCGTAGAGGAACACCTTCAGTCCCGTGAAGAGCAGGAGCGTCAAGCTCGCGTAGCGGAGTCCCTTGCTCTTGCGCACCACGCCGCCCACGAGGAGACCGATGGCGTACACAGCCCAGACCATCGAGGTGGAAAGATCTCGCGCCGCCAGACGATCCGTAGGGATGGTCAAGTTGGGCCCGGTCGCGAAGAAGTCGAAGACCATCAAGTTGAGCCAAACGAAAATCAAGACGATGGCAAATCCACCAAAAATCGGCGCAACGAGGGGCTTCCCAATAGGCCCTGGCTCCCACTTTCGGCGCCGTTGAACTTCTTTTCCGCCCATCAACGCGTGAGCTCCAAAGAGCGCCGCCGCGGGCAAGAGATAGGTGTAGGAGATCCAGTTCACCAGGCGCCAGGACCCGCGCAGCTGATAGTCGAGGACCTCTGGGTTTAGGGCGAGGCGAATGAAGACGAAGCTCGCGAGAGCAAGCGCCGTGTACTTGAGCCCGGTGTGGTCGTAGCGGCGCCAGAGAGCCGAGAACACCATCGCTTCAAGGGCCCAGCCAATGGTGACCCACTCGTTCTCCAGCTGCATGGGAATCGCGATGGTGATGAGCGCCGCAGCGGCACCGACGAACCAAACGGTGGCGCTGAGCGACACCTCCACGGGGGCCGGCCGGATGCGCAAGAGAAAGGCGCCCATGATGTACAGAATGGACACGGACAGCGGCAAGAGACCCACGGCGAGGGAGCCGAAGAGATGAGTGAAGACCAGGTAGAGCGGCAACAAATATACGAGACCGCTGGTTCCTGCGGCACGCCAAGCCCACCGGTCGGCGCGCAGCTTCGGGAAGACAAAGGGCGACACCGCTATGAGCACGACCTTGATGACCATGCCGACAAGCAAGAACTCTTGGCCATGATCCACGTTGGTAGCCAGGGCGAGGTCACCGAAGGCAAAGAACAATGCCGCAGCGCAAAGCCAGCCGCCGAGCCCTGTCCGTGCCGCGGCGAAGATCGTTGCGACGAGGAGCAGGACCCGAGACAGGTGAAAAGGCAGCGCAGGATGGACGTCCTGCTGCATCACCCAGGCGACGCCAAGGCCAAGAATAACGCTGACCACGGCGGCGCCGTGATCCCCTGCGCGCCGTACGGCGAGAGGAGCTTTGCGCGTGAGCAGACCCGCGAGCTGAGCGGCAAAGGCGAGGAGCACCATCACCCCCAAGTTCGTGGTCGCTCGAGGGAGTCCAGGAGCGCCTGAGTAGGAGATGAAGAGCGAGGCCACGACGACGGCGCCGAAGGCCATGGTCGCGACGTGGAGCACTGTCCACTTCGGGGTCAAAACGTTCAGGCGGCAAGCGAAGATCGCCGGAAACACCCCGAATACAACCGCAGCTGGGACGGCGGCGAGGGATGCGCTCATCATCGGGAAACTCAGCAACACGGCGCCAACGACGGACGCCGCCGATGCGTACGCGGCACGCTTTCGCTTCTCTTCCTCACCGAACTCGGCGGCGATTTGGAACACGACGCAGAGCGCCAGGGAGATCCCAGCGACGACCCATCCGCTGAGTGCGGTATCCATGTGGAACAAAACCGTGCCGATGAGGCCGGCGTGACAAGCGACGGCGGCGGCGGCGGCGAAGGTCGACATCTGCTCGCGCCGGCCAAGCCACGCTGCCGCGGCGCCGAGGGCGATGAGCTGCAGAGCCGTTACTCCAAGGTGTGCGCTGAGATCGGTTCGGAGCCCAATGGCGATGGAGAGGAGGAGCGGAATGATCACCGCCGCGCCGCGGATGCGACGCCAACCTTTGCTGTCCGAGCCTCCGAGCGGCACCAGAAGATACAGAACTGCAAAAAGAGAGAGCGCGAGCGCGCCGACCCAACGGGTGCCGTCATGCATCCGACCAAAGAGCCAGCCGAACTCGTAGAGTACCGTCGCCGTCAGCGCGAGGGCGGCGAGCCAAGGCCACTTCTGGCGGTAGGACATGTAGAGCATCGCTGCGTTGAGAATGAGCAGGTAGCCAAAGAGCGGGATGGGATGGTCTTGGCCCGTCGAGAGCGCCATCGGCGTGATGAAACCACCACACAAACCGAGCACCGCCACCACCGTCGACTTGCGTGCTTGGGCGAGCACGACGCAGGCCGCGGTGACAGCTGCCATAAGGAGCGCGGCAAGAGCGGATGGGTAGAGATCGTAGAGAGCTTTCCCTGCCCACGCTGAAACGTAGAGCACGCTGATGCCTGCGCCGGTGAGCCAGTTCGAGAGAACGACGTAGCGTTTGCGCAGGCGGAGCTCCGCCACCGCAATACAGCCGACACCGACGGCCATACCAATCGCGAAACGCATCGCTGGGGTGACCCAGTTCTTATCGATGGAGAGCTTGAAGAAGTAGAGTCCGGCCAAGACCAGCACCATCGCGCCGACGGCAGCGGCGCCACGAACACCGAGGAGTTCTTCCCACTGAATGGGCTTCTTCGGCGCTGGTGCTGGCGTGGTCAGTGGAGGTGAGGTCGGTGGAGGCGAGACAGGTGGAGCAGCATAGGCGGCACTTGCTGCAGCGCCCGCGGCGCCCGCGGCCCCGGCAACGGCGGCGGCGGCGGCGGCGATGCCGTCCTGACCCGAGAGACTTGGCGACTGTGCGCCAGGATTCGCGGCGCTTGGGCCGGGCTGCCAACGCTGACCGGCGGTAGGCTCGAGAAGCGACGCTGGCGCGGCTGGCAGACTTTGCTCAGGCGGTGGCGCGCCCGGCGCCGCGGCAGCGTATGCGAAAGCTCCGCCGGCAGCCGGCGTTGTCTGCGCGGGCGTCGTGGCTACCTGCGTTGAAGTCTCAAGCGCGAGGAGTCGTTGATGCAGGCGAACGTTCTGGTCACCGAGCGAATGGAGGGCAGCGTCGTGCTCCGCCAAAAGCCGCTGGAGCTCTTTGAGTCGTCCTCCGCGCATAGCGGCGGCGATGATGAGTCCGACCGGCAGAACACAGAAAAAGGCTCCACCGGCTAAAAATAGAATGTCGTCCAAGGTCTCTCCAGTCGGCGCCCGCCCAAAACCACTCAGCGAATGGGTAGAGGAGTCGGATTGCTACTCCCCTTCTCAAAGCAATGGGCGTGCCGGCGGCACAATAAGCCCAAAATATCGAAAATCAGCCACTTTCGGAGAGTTGGCCCTGTACATCGAGTGTTCCCCGACTCACACCCTCTGTACATTTCATGTCATGGCGCATCCGAGAGAGCGTTGGAATCGGCGAAGCCCCCTTGATCTTGACGAATAAGAGGCCCATGTACAGGGCTGAAGCGAGTTCGTTCTGGGGGAGTCCCCGAAAAAAAGAGCGAACTCAATGGAAGAGCCCCGCTTTCTGTGGGCGATTCTAAGAAAAAGAGAGAGAGAGAGAAATGTCCAAGAAGCTTTTTGTCGGTAGCCTCAGCTGGGGTACGAGTGACCAAGGACTTCGCGAAGCGTTTGAACGTTTCGGCGAAGTTGTCGATGCAAAGGTCATTACCGACCGCGAAACGGGACGAAGCCGCGGCTTCGGTTTCGTAACCTTCAATGACGAGAGCTCGGCGAAGTCGGCCATGGATGAGATGGACGGAAGTCAGCTTGACGGCCGAACCCTCAACGTCAACGAGGCGCAAGATCGTCGCGGCGGCGGCGGCGGCGGCGGCGGCGGCGGTCGTGACGGCGGCGGCGGCGGCGGCGGTGGTCGAGACGGTGGCG
>JBLHKB010000097.1:0-15851 GCA_047619315.1 Polyangiales bacterium | reverse complement strand
AACCTCTGGCTGACCATCGCTGAGGGGGCTGGATTTTCGATGCCGTCTTTTGGCAACGAAGACCTCGGTCGCTTGACCGGCGGCGTGCTCCCTGCCCTCCGGGGCTGAAGAGCCGGCTTTTAGTTTGCTGCCCGGTGAAAGCGGTCGACGACAGCGTGGACTTCGTCGTCACTCAGGTTGTGATCGGACGCCTTGGCGACCTTCAAGATCGCTTGGACAAGGCCGTCGTCGAACTCGATCTCGCGCTGGCTTAGCCAGAACGTGACGTTGCTCGTGCCGCTCATAGGACCGATGCAGATCTCTTGTTTCCGGCCGAACATCGACGCCGGAACGCCGGAGTAGACGCGGTCTGCGAGGTCGTCATCGCCCATCGCGTGGGCCTTGATGATGGCGGCGGCGTGAACGCCGGTGGCCGTGCGGAATGCGTCTTCGCCCATGCAGGGGTAGCTGATGGGGATCGGAAAGCGCGTTGCAGCGCTGACTTTTTGCGCCAGCGTCGCCAGCTTGCTCAGGTCGTTGTCCGGGAGCTCGCCGAGGAGCTTCAGGTTGATGAGGATGAGGTCGAGAGCCGCGTTCCCCACGCGCTCGCCGATGCCGAGGACGCATCCGTGGACACGGTCTGCGCCGTGCTCCAGGGCAAAAATGGAGTTCGCCAACGCGAGGCCGCGGTCGTTGTGGCCGTGCCAGTCGATCTTCACATCGGCGCCGGTTCCTTCGACGACGTGACGCGTGAACTTCATCAAGTTGCGAACGCCGTCCGGCGTCACGTGCCCCACGGTGTCGCACAGACACAGGCGAGTCGCGCCGTGTTCAATGGCGGCGCGGAAAAGGTCCGTGAGAATCTCAGGTCGTGAACGTGTCGTGTCTTCGGTGACGAAGGTGACGGGCAAGCCTTCTTTGACGGCGAAGTCGATGGCCTTGATGGAGCGCTCGATGATGAGCTCCTTCGACCAGTTCTCTGCGAGCTGACGCACGGGGGATGAGCCGATGAAGGTCATCACCTCGACGGGCATACCGGCCTTCTGGCTGATCTCGACCATCGGCGCGATGTCGCTGATGAGCGTTCGGCCCGCACATGTCGGCAGGATGTTTAGTTTCTCTTGGCCGATCTCTTGGCAAAGGCGGAGCACGTCTTCGAAGGCGCGCTGGCCAGCACCCGGCAGGCCAACATCTGTGCTGTAGACGCCGACTTCATCCAGCAGATGGAGAATCTCGAGCTTGTCACCGATGCCGGGGTCCACGACGGACGGGTTCTGGATGCCGTCTCGAAGGGTCTCGTCGTGGATCTGGAACTGCCGCTTTCGAACGATGGGACCGCGTCTTTCGACTTCGTTCCAGTCGTAGATGAGCTCGTCGTTCTTCATCTCCATCCCCTGAGCCTAGCGTGATTCTTCGCGGCGTCGATAGAGGGGTTTGGGCCTTCTCAGCGGTCGAAAAGCATAAAAAGCGACAGAAGGGGCCTTGACCAGGGACGAATCGTCTGTATGTTGAACACGTTCGACATTGAACACGTTCGACATAGTGGTTCGGACCCCAAAGTAAGGAATTTTCCCATGTTCATGCTTTTGCTGATTCCTCTCGCTGCCGGTCTTATCGCGATGCCCATCGTAAAGCGTGCGCCTGTTCATGGAGCTCTCCTGGCGGCCTGGACTGCCCTGACCTTCCTCATCTTCGTCCCCGGCGGATTCCTGATGGGCAGCGCGTATTTCGACGACAACCTGCTCGGTGGAGGACTTGTCGCCCTCGTATCGGCGAGTGGACTCGTGGCATCGGTCCACATGCTTCGTCGCCTGTCCGGACTCTACCGAGGCGAGACCCTCGGCGGCTCGAAGTACCTCGTCGGCCACCACGCCGCGGTTGTCATCGCCTTCTTCGTCGCAGAGCTGAGCGTCGGCCGCGGGTTCGGCCTGACCACCTTCTGCCTCATCGCCTGCGGCGTCGGCGCGCTCATCGTCGGCTACGACAAAGCGAAGCTGCCCGCTCCAAAACCTCAACCCGTCGCGTTCTAAAATCGCTTCGGAAACACAACACGAAAAGAGAACCCCATGCCCATCGTCTATGCTGTTTACGCCTTCGTCAGTCTCGTCCTCACCGTCTTCCTCGCGCGCACTCTTTTTCGTCACGGCCAAGTCTTGCTCGATGACGTGTTCGAATCGCCGGAGATGGCGAAGGCCGTCAACCAGCTCCTTGTGGTCGGCTTCTACCTCGTCAACTTTGGCTACGCGCTGCTCATGATGAGCGGCGGCTCTGCGGCGAGCATTCAGGTCGCCGTTGAAACTCTCGCAAGCAAGCTGGGTCTTCTGCTCCTGAGTCTCGCTGCGATGCACTTCGGCAACCTCTTCTTGTTCAACCGCATTCGGCGACGAGCTGCGCTCCACCGCGCGCCGGCGATGCCTCCGGTGGCTCCTCACGGATACGTGGCGCCTCATGGTTACCAGGCGCAGCAAGGTGTCCAGGCGCAGCAAGGTTTCCAGGCGCAGCAAGGTTTCCAGGCGCAGCAAGGTGTCCAGGCGCAGCAAGATTTCCAGGCGCCGCAAGCGCCCAGCCCAGCGAGCGCCGCGTGGCAGCCCGCCCGATAGAAGCGCTGAGCGTGTACTTCGACGCCCACTGCCCTTTTTGCCAGGCCTGCGCGGACTGGCTGGGGCGGCGGGCGACACACCTCCCTCTGCGGATGGTCCCTTCGCATTCACGCGAAGCCAGAGCGCGGGTGAACATCCCTTGGCTCGGCCACGAGCTCGTTGTGGTGCATGACGACGGCCGCTTCTGGGCGGGCCCTGCGGCCTTTCTTCTTTGCCTCTGGGCCCTCCGCGGCGGCCGCGTCCTCGCGTCCGTTCTCAGCAGCGACGTCTTGGCGCCTTTGGCGATGTTCTTCTTCGCCACGCTGAGCGCGAAGCGTGGACGCATCTCTGCTCTTCTTGGGCATCGATGCGAAGGCGCGTGCTCACCCACCGGAGCCTACCGTTGACGCGCGATGCACAGGCGCCTACTGCGACGCGTATGCGCAGCGACGGAGCGAAGAAGAAGGAGCTCATCTACGAGACCGCCATGGACTTGTTTCGTGAGCACGGCTTCGAGGCCACTACGATGCGCGCCATCGCCAAGGCGGCGAAGATCTCTCTGGGCAGCGCCTACCACTACTACCCGAGCAAGGTCGCCATTGTCTTCGACTACTACTACCGAGGTCAGGACCATCACGAGGCGGCGGCGGACGCAGCGTTCGAAGCGGCCGGTGGTGACGTGGCGCGGCGCCTCACGAACCTTGTCCGCGCCAAGATCGACCTGATCCGCGGCGACCGGCAGCTCCTCGGGCACATCGCCGCGGCGGTGGTGACACCCGGGGACGCGCTCTCGGCTTTTGCTCCCGAGACGCGGGACATTCGCGAGCGTTCCATAGCGCTCTTCGACCGCGCCGTCGGCGGGCTCAACCTGGGCCCTCACCGTCGCGCCATCTCCGTTCTACTCTGGGTCGCGCACCTCGGCATCATGCTCTACCTCGTCCATGATCAAAGCGAGAACCAGACGGCCACGGACAAGCTCATCGCGAGCGTCGCGCAGCAGCTGACGCCGCTGCTGATGCTGGCGAATACGCCGATGGCGGAGCCGCTTATCGCCGGCGTCACAAAGACGCTCTCGGAGGCGGGCTTGATCCCCGAAGGTGAGAACGGTCTCCTGGAATCGGACTAGAGCGTGACTTCGAAGCCGAGGTTGACGCCCATGAACGCTGCTTCGTCTTCTCCGTCGAAGATGTGTGTCATGCCGAAGCCCACAAGAATCGCGGGGCGAAGTGGTTTGGCGATGGGCCCAAGGGGGACGCGCACGCCCGTCGTGAAGGCGTAGCCGTAGGTGAACGCCGGCGCCTGGCTGAACGCGACTCCGTCGTCCACGAACTCGACCTCACGCGCGCCCATGGGCTGGCTCAGCACCACGCGAGCCGAGAAGAAGGGGACAACGTAGGGGTTCTCGAAGCTCAGGATGAAGCCGAAGTCCGGGCTGATGAAAGCGCCGGCCGCCGAGCCGCCTGCGCCGACGCCGCCGGTGAGGGCGAAGTGCTCGCCAAATGCGTGCTTCAGTCCGATGCGCCCTGAGTAGATGCCGCGATGCATGTCGATCTGGGGGTCACCATCCACGAAGTACGCGAAGTTGCCTTCGACGTTGAGGTCCGTTTGCTCACCCACGCCGTGTCGGACGCGCGCCGACGCCGTGACCACACCGGGGCCGAGGACTTGAGCGCTGATGCCACCTTCGAGCTGAACGGCGGTGTTCCCCACACCGACCGCGGCGGCGGTTTCAAGGGGCAAGGTCCGACCGGGAGGAGAGAACGCGTGGGGGGAGCAGGCCGTGAGAAGGAGGGCCGCGACGACGGGGAGTTTCAGGTCCATGGGGGAACACAGAGCAATGGACGTGCCAGCGCGGAATGCTGGAAAATTGGCACATCCTCAGGAGCGCTCTGTGAATCTCACGCACAGGTGAGTCGTGGTGCGCCCGCTCATTGGACAAGCGATGCTTCGATGGGCCGACGCGTCGAAACCGTCTAAGATGGGCAGGTGTCAGAGATGGCCCAGAGTCTTCGCCTTGAGCGTGACGCTTCTCTGATCGAGAAGATTCCGTTTCCGTTCCTCGGAATGGGAGATCCGACAACGCAGCGTGATGGGCCGCGAGTGTTGCACGCGAGCTGGACGCCTGAAGGTGCCGCGACGCTTTGCTTTGAACCTGAGCCCTCGGCGATCGGTGTGTCGGCGTATGGAGACGGCGCGAGCTACGCGTTGAATCATGCGGCGGCGCTTCTTGGCGACACGGACGACGGGGCCTGGTCGAAGGACACACCTCTTGAGCGTGCCGTGAAACGAGGTGGTGGCGCACCGATGACGCGCGCGCTGTCTCTCGCTGACGTGGCGCTTCGTGTTGTCTTTGGGCAGCGCGTTACTTCGCGCGAGGCCTTCGCCGGATATCGAGCGCTGGTCAAAGCGCATGGGGAGCCTGCGCCGGGTCCCTACGATCTGATGCTGCCTCCACGTGGCCGAACGTTGGCGCGCTTGCCTTACTACGAGCTCCACCGCTTTGGCGTCGAACGAAAGCGCGCCCTCATCATGCAGATGGTCGGGAAGCGTGAAAAATACCTCGAGGACTGCCGAGAGCTCCCCTTTGACGAGATGGAAGCGCGTCTGCAGAAGCTGCCCGGCATTGGCGTCTGGACGACGGGCTGTATTCGGGCGGAGTTCGGCGACGCCGACGCGGTGCAGGTCGGCGACTATCATCTGCCCAATCTCGTGGCTTGGGGCCTGGCGAGGGAGGAGCGGGGTGATGATGAGCGCATGCTCGAGCTCCTCCAGCCCTACGCGGGCAGTCGGCAGCGTGTGATTCGGGTCCTTCAGCGGGCCGTGGGCCACGCGCCACGAAGGGGGCCTAAAAACGCTCCATCCAAGTGGACTCGCGACGGTCGCTACTGAGCGTTTGACAGAATAGCTCGGCTGGTTATATTCGCGCGCTCCTCGGCGATGTAGCTCAGGTGGCTAGAGCGGGCGTTTCATACGCGCTAGGTCGCTGGTTCGACTCCAGCCATCGCCACCAAACGGCGTTCTCGGAAACGAGGACGCTGTTTGTCTTTAAAAAGGGCTTTAAAGCCAGACTTCCACGCTTCGGGGCGCTGGAACGTCCTCTTGGGGGCCATGCCGCAGCAAACGGAGAATGGTTGGACCCAGCAGATCGATGTCGCTGAACGCGTAGGGCGGCTGAGCGCTGTGGCGTTCGACGTTGGCCTGGCGGCGATGGAGGATCCGGCGATCTTGGGCAAAGACGACGGCGAAGAGTCGTCGGACCACACCTCCGAGGAGGGGTGCGATGAGTGGACCGACGAAGCGTGGAGCTTCGCCCATGACGATGGCGAAGGCGCGCACTTGGCGATCGTCGATGGGGGTGAAGCGCAGGGCGATCTGCAGTTTGACGTGCTCGCCCTGGAGGTAGTCGAGGTCGGCGTTGGCGGGGAGCTTGAAGCGGCCTCGCGTTCCGTCGATGTCGCGGCCGAGGACACGGGCGATAAGACCGGACTGGGCGTCCTCGTCGATGTAGTCGGCGCTGACGCCGTCTCGCGTGGCTTGAATGTTCACCCGCGTCTTGCGGCGCTTGCTCTCGAAGCGAACGAGGCGGTTGTGCACGAAGTGCGTGTGGGTGGGGTCGAGGAAGTTCTCGACGACGTCGAAGAGGGAGCCTTCGAGGATGTCGTCTCCGAGAAACGAGATGTAGCGGCTGTCGGCGAGGCGATGGAAACGCTCGGGGGCGTCGGTCGTTTTGGAGAGGAGCGAGGTCGCGGAGTGGAGCGCGTCGCGGTGGGCTTCGGCGCTTGGTTCCGCGGAGAGCGCCACCCAGACCAAGCCGTCTTGCTCGCGCGCCCGCAGGGACGGGACACGGCGATTGGGTTTGTCCGCGGGCTTGATGCTGCCGGGGATCTCCTGGCAGTGGCCATCGCCGTTGAATCGCCAGCCGTGGTAGGGGCACTGAATCATGCCGTCTGTGACGCGGCCTTCGGACAATGGCGCGTGTCGATGGGGGCAGCGATCGGCGAGGGCGTGGGGAGCGCCCGACGCGTCTCGATAGAGCACGACGGGCTGGTTCAGCATGACCCGCGCGAGGGGCTGCTTCTTGAGCTGTCGCGAAAGGCAGGCGACGTACCAGTGGGTGCCTTGGGGAAACATCGCTAGTCGCTCTCCCTCGTCTGCCACTCACTGAACCACGCATCGAGCTCTTTGGCTTCGGGGCTGTCTCTCCGCCAAACCATGCGCGCTTCGCCTTCGTCGTCGACGCAGAGCGCTCCGTGCATTCCGCGAGCGCGGCGCAGGAGCTCAGCGGCTTGCGTTGGGGTTTGCACGATGGGGCTGCCCACGTTCATGGAAGTGTTGACCATGATCTCGACGCCCACGTGTCGGCCCATGGCTCTGAGTATGGCATGACAAAGGGGGTCGGTCTGGGCGTGAACGATCTGAATCCTCGAGGTGCCGTCCACGTGGACGATGGCAGGGGCGCGTTCTCGCGTGACGGCTTTTGCTCGCGCCGTGAGCACCATGTAGCGGTAGGCGTTGTAGTCGCCCGTGCTGGCGCCTTCGGCGAGCTCAAAGTAGCGCTCGGCGCTCTCGCGCGTGACCATCGGGGCGAGTGGCCGGACACGTTCGCGACGTTTGACGCGCGCGTTGAGCACTTCGAGGGTCTTGGGGTTGGTGGGATTGGCGAGGATGCTTCGGTGGCCCAGGGCTCGTGGGCCTGTCTCGGCGGCGCCTTGGTACAGAGCGACGACGGCGTCTTTGCTGAGGAGGAACGCCGTCAGATCTGCGATGGCGTCTCGCTGCTTCGGCACGCAGACGTTGCCAAGCGCGCGACTCTCCAGCTCGTTTCGGGAATCGGCCAGCGCTTCTTTGATGGCTCGCGCGCGGGGTGGCGCTCCGCAGTAGAAGGCGTGGGTGAGGGGATGGACGGCGAGTGCAACGCCGCAGTTCAGGACGAGGTGGATCGCCGCGCCTGCAGCGGCGCCGGCGTCTCCGGGAAAGGGCGGCACCCAGAGGTGAAGGCCGTCGAAGTGTTCGAGCAAATGCGCGCTCGCCGTGCAGTTGAGCGCGCTGCCGCCGGTCCAGATGAGCTTGTGGCTGCCGCTCTCTTTGATGAGGTGCGCCACGAGGTGCACGACGGCGTCTTCGAAGACGAGCTGAACCGCGGCGGCGCGGTCTAGGCGCACTTGGTCGAGACGTTGTTCGGTTTCGTTGCGCGCGTCGCCCTCGACATTGAGGACGGCGTCGGGGTTCCAGAGCTGAGAGCGCGGAATGGGCGGACCGAGGACGCGGATGAGTTCTTCCGTGTAGGGGCGCGCGGGATCGTTCTGCCAGTTTGCGTAGCGTCGGTTGACGCGGACTTCGCCGTTGGGGCCGAGGATCAAGAGCGGGCGGAGCGCTTGGTAGTAGGGGTTGGTGGCGCGCTCGCCGTCGCCCCAGGCCGCGGCGCCCATGTAGCGGCCCTCACTGGAGAGCGGCGTCCAGCCGCCCTGCGTCGAGCTGAGGACTTGGTAGACGAGGCCCAGGGAATCGAAGAGGCTCTTGGGCTGTCCGACGCGGCGCATCTCCCCGTTCTCTGCGACGAAGGACGAGATGGCGGTGTCGTCGCCCATGCCGTCGGTGACGAGGACCATGACGGGGCCTGTCTCGCTGCGGAAGAAAGGCGAGAGCGCGTAGGAGCCCCAGGCGTGGTTGAGGTGGTGAGCGAGGCCGTGAAGGGTGAGCTTCCCGCGGAGTCCCAAGGCCGCGCTGAGCTTGGCGGGGGCGTCGACGATAGCCTTCAGGTCCATGAAGTCTTGGCTCGACTCGTCGCGAAGCGCGGGAAGGTTTGCGGGGAAGTCGTGGACGCAGTGCTCGGCCCAACAAGCCGCGAACTTCAGATAGTCAAAGCTGCCGACGAAAGCGCAGATGTCCCGGGCGCTCTTGCCTCGCTCGCGCAAGGTGCGCTGCATCGCTTTGGCGCAGTGAGACGGAAAGCCGTGGTCATGTTTGACGCCACTGAAGCGTTCCTCTTCGTGGTTGGCGAGGAGGCGAATGCCGTGTTCTACGCTCGCTTCGAGGAGGGCAAGTCCGGCGTTGTGGGTGCCGGTGGTGACGCCGAGGATGTAGAGAGTTTCGCCCGCCTCGAGTCGCCGTCGAAGGTCGCCGGCGAGGGGCGAGCTTCTTAGTTCGCCAGGGGATTCGATCCCGCGTCGCCGGAGCCAAGGGCGGAGGGCGCGCTCGGAGAGTCGCTTGACGCCATTGCCAAGGCGCGCGCGAAGCGGCGAGTGGAACCACGAAGTCACGCCTAGCGGTGTAACATTGAAACGACTCGATGCGTCGTGATGAGACCTGCAGCGACACCTGTGGGACCCTGTGACGAGAGCCCCAACAGATTGACCCCATGACTCCCTCCGCCGAAGAACTCCGTCTCGCCCTCGAAGCGGTGCAAGCTCACTACCCCGACTGCAACATACTCTGGTCATATGCCTGATTCCACGACGGACCTCGTCCCGTTCCACATGGCGAAGGAAGACCTGCTCCACCTCTCGACATCTAGCTTCGTGGAGTTCTGCATGACGCCGGGCCGGCGGTGGGACGAGCGGGCCCGCGAACCTCTTGCCAGCATGGCAGCGAGCTCATCTACGACATGGTGCGGGTTTGCGGCGAGGAGGCCTGAGTATGCGAGGTCAGCTGCTGATGCACCCAATCCAGTTGGCCTGGGTAAGAGCGAGTGCCCCGAAAGTAAGTGCGGACATCAAGACCGTGCCGACGATGGCGCCAGCGAGGCGCGGTCTTCGGCGAGGTCCGGGCAGTCGCGCCAGACGGATGGCGCCGGCGAGGGTTAGCGAAACTCCGAGGCCGACGGAGATGAGCGCGGGTAAATCGGCGCCTGTGTAGCGTTCTCGTGGGTCATAACAGATCGTCGAAGCGAAGGTCGCAGCGAGGGCGGTGCCCGTGGAGAGCAATGAGAGCCCGATCATCAGAGGCCATCGACCGCTCCTGTATCCGGCGCTGGTACGTATGGGCGGCCGAAGGGGTCGCGGCGGACGTTCGTTGTCGAGGGCCTGGAGAGTCGCCTCGTCGAGAGGTGTCTCCCAAACGCTCTCGCCGGCGCCCGTTTGCGCAAGGGTAAGCTCAGCGTCGAGAAGTCGTGGTTGCGCGTGGACGCTTGCGCCAAAGGCAACGAACACTGCAGCGAAGGTAGCAGCGCGAGCGATCGTCGCACGAGTGATGTCGTGTTGCGCCAATCGTGTGGTACGGCTTTCACACCTTGATCTAAAGAACCAAGAGTTGCGCGCGTGTGGTGTCATTCACCTCACATACGCAAAACGTGTGCCGTCTCAGTCTTTGACCATGCGGTAGCCGACGCCTCGCACGGTTTCGGTGTACGCCGCGGCCACCCAGCTTCTCGCGCCGGCGCTTCACGTGTGTGTCAACGGTGGGTAGCCACACCTCAGGAGGCGATGTTCGGGCTCGGGCTCGTCATCAGAACACCACAGAGCAGCATGAAGAACGCCCAAACAGGCAGGCCATCTTCGGATGTTCCGACTGCAGCGAACGAAAAGAAAACGAAGGCGAAGATTGCTCGCCCGTAGTTCATGGGGAGCGCTCATCGAAGACCATGAGCAGCTCATCGCCCTTGCCGGGCAGCACGGTGATTTCCAGGCCTTTGGAGTTTGCCGCGAAGGTGCCATTGACGAGGCTGGTCTCGCGTCGCTGGCACGCTGAAGCACTGTGGCGATACGTTCGTACACGTCTGCGTCGACGGGCCCGTTGATCGTACGAACACGTGGCTTGAAGCCGTGCGAACGTTTCGGAAGCAACTCCCGTCGTGGGAAGTCCGCCACACCTTGAAGTTCGTCGAGGGTGGCTTTCGCCGCGGAGAGCTCTCGTTGCAGGCCTTCGACCTTCGCTTGGAGCGCTTCGCTGTCGTCGCGAAAGGCCACGAGGAAGTGTAGCGCAGGGCCGCACCGGGAGGGGCGGCTTGACCGACGCGCATCAGGTCATGTTCGAGCCCACGCCTCCACTTCAGCCGCCTCCGCCACCGCACGTCAGCTATTGTGGGAGGGATCTGGTTTGGGCCGAGTGTTAGAGGACGAGGGTTGGTGGCCGAAGAGACGGAATTGGCCTTTCGAATGTCCTTTCTGCCAGAAAATTGAACTGGCGACGCGGAGCGTGGCACTAGGTGAAGACCAACAAGCGGCACCGCGGTGCTCGCTGCACATTGCGGCGACGCGTTGAGCTTCGCTCGCGAATCCAATAGTGTAGCGTGGGTAGTAAGACACGTTCCGGGGATACAATGAAGAGACCAGTAAGCCTTCCAGCCACGACAGCTGTCGTTGGACTCGTGTTCCTAATCCTTGGTCAGCCAAGCCAGCTACTCGCACAAGAGGCCCTTCAAACGGGCGGGACCGAAGCGCACTTTGGCACTCACCAGCTGGTATCCACGCAGTCGATCCGCGTCGCTACGGGCGGGAACCTCAACGCTCCCACCTTGGGCTTGGGGGCAGGGTGCGTGGGATGGGTAACCGCAGCGCCTGACGTCATCGTCAACTGGACGCAGCGGTCCAATGCCGACCTTCATTTCGCCGTCGAGGCACAAGGCGATGGGGACACCACTCTCATCATCCGCGCACCGGACGGAAGCTGGCACTGCAACGACGACGCCTCTGGGCTGAACCCAGCGCTCTGGATCAACAGCCCGCCGAGGGGTCAGTATGACGTGTGGATCGGAAGCTACGCGCGAGAGGAACAGCTCCGAGGAGCCTTGTCGATTGAAGCAACCCAAAGGCCGCAGCTCCAAATCGGCGGAACCGCGTCGAACTTTGGCACCCACCGGCTCGTCTCGACGCAGACGGTCCAGGTCAGAAGCGGCGGCAACCTCCCGGCAAGCGACATGGGGCTCGGCTCCGGGTGTCTTGGCACCGTGACGGCAACCCCGGACGTGATCATCAACTGGAACGAGGGCTCAGGTGCAGCCCTTCGCTTCGCCGTTCAGTCGAGCGGGGACACCACACTCATTATCAACAGCGCCGACGGGACCTGGCACTGCAACGATGACACCTCAGGCCTGAATCCAGAGGTGCGGATCCAGAACGCGCCGAGAGGTCAGTACGATATATGGGTGGGGAGCTACGACAATGGAGAGCAGCTCTCCGCTAGTTTCTCGGCGACGGCAGAGGGCGGAGCGGTCCCTGTCCAGCGGCCCGTCAATGGGGGTGATGCGAATGCCGTGGAGTCCCTCGAGCGCCAGGTCGAGGCCGCCGAGCGCCGCGGCGAGTTCCGGATCCGCAACGCTGCACCTGTACCAGGCGGCACGCCTCGCCGGATCCCGCGCTTCACCATGCCCCCTCTCATGCTGCGCTTGGTTCAGGCGCGCGACATGTACGTCGCGCGCGTCAACGCCGCCGCTGACTCGGCGAACGTGCGCGTCGCCTACCAGTACAACAACGCGTTGCTCATGTATTATTATGGCGACTGGCAGCAAGCCAAGCAGCGCTTCGCGCGCCTCTACGGTGAGCGCTGTACAAGCCCCCAAGCCCATGACGTCCGCACCCAAGTGTTGGCGCAGCTACGCGCGATGGCCATCGCCGAGGGCAACGCCGCAGAGAGCGCTCGGCTGTCCCACATGGCTTCGCAGCGCGGATGTGCTCGCCCTCGGTGACGAAAGCCTCACCTCGCCCGGCGTCGGGGGAGACCACATAGTTCGAGGCATGACGCGAACCGCTGACGAAGTTCAAGGTTCGATCTCCAAGCGGATCGCTCGACTGCAGCAGAGTCGGTTGGGACCTCCTCACGACGCGAGCGATGCGGCTCTTTGAAGTGGAGTCGATCCATCGCGGACACGTCCGAACGGGGGCCGGCCTAAAGAGCTCCCTCGACGGAGTGTACGTGCGCGACGAAGAAGGCGAGCTTCCGTTCCGCGAGCTCGGCGCGCCCGCGAGGATGTCGCGCAGGTCGCGTCGTGGACCCACGCGAGCCTGCTTCGCGTGCTCAAACGGCATGGCCGAGGCCTCGATGGCATCACCGATGCCGTTGATCCGTTCGCGACGGACCAGCCCGCGCTTACGTCATGCTATGGCGCGTCCGCTGCCGTCCGTTGACAGGCTGTTCATCCGATGGCTCGTGTGCGGAGTTCCGTGGCGCAGCGGCAGCTCGGAAAGGACCTCTACGCGATGCTCGCGCAAGACCCGGAGGCCGACGTCCGGCTCGCGTTAGCGCAGAACCCTGGGACGCCGCGTTCTATCTTGGAAAAATTGGCTAGGGACTTTTCGCGGAAAGTGCGCAAGTGCGCTGCGGAGCGACTTGAGTCTTAGACTAGACGGTCTTCGGGTGCCGCGCCGGGTCTTGAAGTGGGCGACGCCGGCGCTCGAGTTGATGCCCTCGCCGGCCCACTCGACTTCATCAGTCGCCTCTGTGGGCTCTGTTCCAGATGGGTCCGCGGCGCTACACCGCTCCGCGTAGCGGATACGGTTCGAAGACAAGGGTTTGGTGGCCGAAGAGGCGGAATTGGGCTTTCGAAGTCCGATCCGGTCATTCTGCGTCTTCAGGGCAGAAGTCGATGTTGAACGACTGGAGTCCAGCGTGTGCTTTGACGTCAGCCTCAACCGCAGCACTGTCCTTCAACGTGTAGGCGTACGGCGGCAGATCGAAGAACGATAGGTCGGCACCGGCTGCCTGAATATCAATCCAGTTTCCAGAGCCAGGCGTCACCCCGGCGCCGTACAGGGACGGATTTGCAGAGTCATAGTAGATGTAATTTGGCACTACGAAAGTGCTGCCGTTCGCGTTCGTTACTGTTTGCACTGTGCCGCGCTCAGCCGTCGTATTGCCTGATGCTGGTGGGTTTATATACGCACCCGCTTGAACGAACATGCTGGCCTCAAGAGTTCCATCTGAATTGCCGTTTCTATTACTCGCACTGTGCGATGCGTCCATGACACCAAAACTCCATCCATCGGACAGGTTGTTGAATGCGTGAACGCGTCGGAATCCTGAGTTGCGTATGTTTCTGTCCTGTGCAGCCAACCAAGAATTGTGGATTGTGACGAACTGAGCTCTTCCTGTCTCTTGCGAGATTGCATTGTCACCGGCAAGCAACAGTCCCTTGTCAGTGTCGTGTACGTAGACGCAACTCCACGTTGCATAGCGTGCTGAATCAGTGTCGTTGGATCGTCCTATGCTGAAGCAGTCATCGCCGAAGTTCCACCCCTCAACGTTTCCAGCCCAATACCGCTCGCCCCTGTTCATACGCAGGCCGCCACCGCTTACGTCCTGTCCCATGCCTCGATAGCCAAGGTTGAAAATGATGTTATCGCTGTTGTTCAGCGACATGATCGTGATGTTGGCAGTGGTCTGTTGCAGCGTAAGTCTAGCGTCGCGTCCATCGTATACGGTCGCGATCCCAGGCGTTGTATTGGTCGAAACGTTAATCACGCCGCCGTCTAATGCTGGGTCAACCAAAACCCATGCGTTGTCCGTTTCGATAGCATCATTGAATGAGCCAGGACCACTTGAGTTGAGATTGGTGACTACGATAGTCCGATTGCGAGACGCTTGCGCAGCTCTAGCGCCCCATCCTATGAGATCAGGGTGAGCGAGGAGCGAAGCTCGTCTTTGAACGCACGGCGGCGTAACTACTCTGCCGCTGTCGAACTCCGAATCGCGCGCGTCAAACTCCGGGGCGTCTTCGGGCGCGCCGCCATCGAATTCCGGTGACAGCACGCAGGCCCTGCCGTCTGGGGTTGGCTCAAACCCCGGGGGGCACGCGGGGCCAGTGTCGAAGACGTCGATATTTGAAGTATCCAAAGCCGTCGAAGCATCCACCGGCGAATCATCGTCGCCGCAGGCGATGGAAAGAACGGCCACTATAAAGAGCATTCGGATCATTTCTGAAGAATACTTCTAAAACCGGAGAGCAGATAGGACATCCGAAAGGCCAATCGCACGAAGGCTGGATGGTGTTTCGCGCTTCGAAAGTTCCGTTGGAGTGTATGTGCGCGACGAGGCCGGCGAGCTCTCAGTTCCACGAGCTGGGCGAGCCCACCAGGGAGGACGTCGTGCACGTTGCGGCGTGGAGCCACGCCAGTCTTGTCCGAGTGCTCAAGCAGCACGGGCGAAGTCTCGAAGGGGTGAGCGACGTCGACTCCTTCGCGACTGACCAGCCTGTCCTCGCGTCGTGTTATGGGGTGTCCGCCGCAGATCGGCAGCTGGCAAAGGACCTTCGGGACGCCGCGTACCGTGCTCGAAACTCTGGCAGAGGACTCCTCGAGGAAAGTGCGCAAGTCCGCAGCGAAGCGTCTCGCGTCGTTTTAGAGATCATAGTGCTCAATGAGCGGCGCGGCGGCGCCGTCCACGATGGCTTGAATGAGCTTCCACGGACGCCGGCGCCGAGCGCTCACGTGGGAATCGAAGACGGCGTTGTATTCGCGGCAGGGGTGCGTACCTCTTCGCGTCTTGAAGTGGGCGACGCCGGCGCTGGAGTTGATGACGTCGCCGGCCTGGAGGCCGTGCTCGAGGGCGATCATGTAGGCGAGGCGGTAGAGGCCGAGCTTGCGCGGGAGGCTCGTGTCGTAGCCCACCAGCGGTGAGGTCATGACGCCGTTGATGGAGAAGGTCGCGGTGACGGAGTCGATGCGGCCGTTTTTTTCGAAGGCGGCGAAGCGCCAGAGCTTGTCGTCATGCATGCGCTGCAGAAAGCGCGCGGTGAAGGCGGGGTTGAGCGCGGAGTATTTTTCTAGGTAGAGCAGGTTGTAGAGCTCTTCGATGCGCGGAAAGTGTTCCGGTTTTAGGTCGCCGGATTCGAGGAGCGTGTAGCCGGTCTTCTTCAGGAGCCTGCGGTCCTTTTTGACGTCGGGTTTACGTGGCACTTCGGCGTCACCGGCATGGACGATGTTGACGCGTCGGCTGAAGACCATGCGTGCGCCGAGGCCTTTGAGCCATCCATGGAGTTCGCCTCTGGTGGCGAGGTCGATGGAGCGAAAGACGATGGGGAGTGTGGGGTAGGCTTTGCGAAGGGCTTCGAGGACGGCGACGAGCTGCGGCCACGTCATGTCCGGGTAGAGGTTCGTCGAGAGCAGCCAGTTGTTGACGTAGACGACCTCGTCGAGGCGGCCGTATTCGCAGAAGGCCGAGAGCGGTGACACGGCGGCGCGGAGCAGAGCGCGCTGCGTGGGGCTGTCGATCTTATGGATCTCTTCGGCGGAGTAGCGGACGTAGTGGCTCGTGGGCGAAACGACGTAGCTCAGCGGCGACTGCGTTGCGGAGTCAGCGCTGACGCTGAAGGGCAGGGCGACATCGCCGGCGACGGCCACACCGAGGGTGGCGTCGGCGTTG
>JBLHKB010000096.1:0-15930 GCA_047619315.1 Polyangiales bacterium | reverse complement strand
CGTGGAAGCGGATGAGGCACCAAGTCAGCGCGAGCTGGACCGACTTCGCGAAGCGCTGGAGCGCGCGGCTCAAGACGAGTCTGAGCGCCGCGAGGAAGAGCTTCAGGAAGAGCGAGAGGAGCTAGAGAGTCTACTTCAACGGGAACGCGACAAGGCAGGCGAGTCCGAACGTGAGCAGCGTCTCCTCCGTCGTCAGCGACGACAGCTCGAGCGACTTCAGCGGGAGCAAAACCAGCTTCAAGAGCAGCGGCGGCAGCTCGAGCGCTTGAGGCGTGAAATGCAGCAAGCAGCTGAACAGCTCAACCGCAATGCCCAAGACCGATCTCAGGCCAGCGAAGCCATGCGGCGGATGGCCGAAGAGCTCAACCGAATGGCCAGGGAGCAGATGTCTGAGCAGCAGCGTCAGCAGCTCCAACGCCAAATGGAACAGCTACGAGAAATGATTCGACGCTCGCAGCAGAACGGCGGCCAAGGCCAAGGCCAACAGCAGCAAGGTCAGGGTCAGGGTCGTCAGGGACGGCTTCAGCGCTTCACGCTTGGGGCTGGTGGGCGCCCCCTACGAATGCCAGGTGGCCAAGGTCAGCAAGGACAAGGCCAAGGTCAGCAAGGACAAGGACAAGGTCAGCAGGGCCAAGGTCAGCAGGGTCAAGGTCAGCAGGGTCAAGGTCAGCAGGGCCAAGGTCAGGGCCAAGGTCAGGGCCAAGGTCAGGGCCAAGGTCAGGGCCAAGGTCAGGGCCAAGGTCAGGGCCAAGGTCAGGGCCAAGGTCAGGGCCAAGGAGCAGTCACGCTTGGTCAGGGTGGAGACGCGATCCTAGAGATTCCTGGAATGGGCGGCGAAGGCCAAGGTGTGTCCGAACAGAGCGGCGAAGGCGGCGGCCAAGGCGGCAATGGGGCTGGAACCGCGCACGATCCCCAGATGCTCGACGACCCCACACGCCTGGGCGGCTCACACCAAAACAGCCGCGTTGAAGGTGAACAGGGAAACGGACCTTCACGCTCGGAAGTCATCCAGGGCGCCGCAGGCCGCGGCTTCGCGGGCCAGCCCTACGAGCAAGTATTTACGGACTACGAAGGACATGCCGAAGAAGTACTGGAGCGCGATGAGATTCCATCCGGCTACCGCTTCTATGTGCGGCGGTACTTCCAACTGATTCGGCCGCGGGTCCCCACAGCGGAATCGAACGAAACCCAGGCCGCCCCCCAATAAGGAACCAGCCATGAGTGAGAGCCCCCAAGAGGTCGTCGAACGTTTCGGCGAAGACATTGATCGCGTCCGCGCCGAAATCGCAAAGATGATCGTTGGCCAGGAAGAAGTCGTGGACGGCGTCCTGACGTGCCTTCTCGCTGGAGGCCAAGCGCTTCTGGAAGGCGTTCCGGGTCTTGGCAAAACGATGCTGGTCCGGACGTTGGCCGGTGTGCTGCAGCTCGATTTCGCGCGGATCCAGTTTACCCCCGACTTGATGCCTGCGGACATTCTCGGGACGACGGTTCTCACAGAAGGCGAAGGCGGACAAACGAGTCTGGAGTTTCGCAAGGGACCAGTGTTCGCCAACATCGTTCTCGCCGACGAGGTGAACCGCGCAACGCCGAAAACGCAGAGCGCCATGCTCGAGGTCATGCAGGAGCACACGGTCACGATTCAAGGCACGACCTACCGCATGGAAGAGCCTTACTTCGTCCTCGCGACGCAGAACCCTCTCGAGATGGAGGGAACCTATCCGCTCCCCGAGGCTCAGCTCGACCGCTTTCTGTTCAAGCTCGAGGTGGGCTTCCCGTCGCGCGAAGAGCTTCACGGGATCCTGGACCGAACCACCGGCGCAGTGACCCCAAAGGTCGTCCCGGTCCTCGACAAGGAGACCATTCTCCAGATGCGAAAAGTCGTCCGCGACGTGGAGGTTTCACATCACGTAAAGGACTACGCGATTCGTGTTCTTGAAGCGACACACCCCGACCGAGCCGGAGCGCCGGACAAGGTGAAGCGCTACGTGCGTTTTGGAGGCAGCCCGCGTGGTGCTCAGTCCATGCTCCTGGCAGCGAAAATTCGCGCGCTCTTTGACGGGCGCTTCAGCGCGGGCATCGACGATGTGCGTTGGGCCGCGAAACCAGCCCTTCGGCATCGCGTTCTTCTCAATTTCGAGGGCGAAGCCGAGGGCATTCGAACCGACGAGGTGCTGTCCGAAGTTCTGACGAGCGTTCCCGAAAGCGCAAGCTAGCCCCGATGTTCGACTGGCTCCGTGCAAAGCAACCTGATGGGGGTGCGATGAAGGAGGACGAGGAACTCTTCGACGAAGAGTTTCAGCGCCGACTTGAGTATCTCGCCATCGCGACTCGACGTGCGTACGCGGGCCGGATGAGAGCCGACCGGCGAAGTAAAAAGACGGGTTCGGGCATCGAGTTCGCGGACCATCGCCAGTACGTTCCGGGCGACGACTTTCGCTATCTGGACGTGAACGTCTATCAGCGTACAGGTCGTCTCCTCGTTCGCCTCTTCGAGGAAGAAGAAGACCTGAGTGTCTATGTGCTCGTCGATGCTTCGCGCTCGATGGGTCTCGGAAAACCAGCGAAGTTGCGCTACGCCAAGAAAATCGCGGCGGCCCTCGCCTATGTTGCCCTGGCAAACCTCGACCGCGTTTCGGTGCTTAGCTTCAACGAGAAAATGGACGGACGCCTGGCACCAACCCGTGGCAAGAACCGTATCTTCAAAGTCTTCGACTTTCTAAGGCCGATAACCGCGGATGGCTCGACCAGCCTAGAAGATGCGCTGCGTACATTCACCGCGCAGAACAAGCGCCGAGGTGTGGCCATTCTGATCTCGGATCTCTACGATCCAGCCGGCTTTGAAGCAGGCATCAACCAACTTCGTTTTGCCAAGTTCGAGCCTTACGTGCTTCAGCTCTTCGACCCGGCGGAACTAAACCCACCTCTCAATGGTGATGTCCGGCTCATCGACCATGAGACCGGCGACTTCAGAGAAGTGACGATCACCCCACGCATTTTGACGCGTTACCGCCAGGCGCATGAGCGTTACCGCCAGGAGATTGCTGACTTCTGCGCAAAGAAGCAGGTGGCGCACCACGCCATCAGCACCGACGTTCCTTTCGATGAAGCCATTCTCCGCGTCCTTCGCTCTGGGGGTCTTCTGAAGTGAACCTCACGGGCCTCACTCTCGGACAAATCCTTGGCGTGCTCGGCATCGCGGGCGGACTTGTGACCGTTCTCTACCTCCTGAAATTGCGACGGCGGCGCATCGAGGTTCCCTTCGTCAAACTCTGGAACGAGATTTTGGCGGAGAAGCAGACCACGCGGCTGTTCTCGCAGCTGAAGCGCTGGGTCTCCCTTCTCATCGCGCTCTGCATCGTCGCCGGGCTCGCCTTCGCCCTTGGTGACCCGCGCTACGCCGGCGCTACTGCGGCTGGACGCACCGTCGTCGTGCTCATCGACGCGAGCGCATCGATGCAGGCGTCAGACGTTCAACCCACGCGACTCGACGAAGCGAGACGAGTTGCCCTCGAGATGGTCGAAGAACTCGGCCCCTCGGATCGGCTGCTTATCGCGCAACTCGACGCCAGCGCGACGCCGCTGAGTCCGCTGACAAGCGAGAGCCGGATCCTCGAAGACGCCATCGAGCAGGTCGCGCCGACCGAAGTTGGAGCGAACCTCCGCGCGGGGCTTCGCGTCGCCTTGGATGTCCTTCGAAACGAGCCCAACGGCGAAGTCGTAGTTCTCACTGACGGCGTTTTGGATGAGACCCGATTTAGCACCCAGCAATTCGCAGAGCGCCTCAACGAGAGCGAAGTCCGGCTGAGCTGGGTGAAGATCGGGCTCCGCGGTGACAACGTCGGTCTCGGCGCATTCAGCGTTCGACGTTATCCCCTCGACAAAAGCCAGAGCGAGGTTTTGGTGGAGCTCTACAACCCTACAGAGGAGGAGCGAAATGTCGAACTCGAGCTGTTGGGTGATGGCGCCACGGTAGAAGTTCAACAGCTCTCTCTTCGTCCCGGGGAAAGACTGCGCCGCTTCTTCGCGAACATCTCAGGTGTCGACACAACACTTGAAGCACGCATTCGCGCCGTCGACGGCGAAGATCTTCTCGACGCGGACAACCACGCCTACGCACGTCTCCCGGAACGTCGACGCGCACGTTTGCTCGTCGTCAGCGAAGGCAACCTCTACCTCCAGGCCGCGCTCCTCCTCGACGAGTACTTGGACGTGACGGAGGTTCCGCCAGCAGACTACGCCGCCCAAGACGAGAGCTACGACGTCATCCTCTTCGACAACTGGGTCCCACCGGCTTATCCGTCGACGCCGTCGTTTTATCTCAACCCGGTGAGCGACGACCCTACGCGTGGCCCGTTCGTTGTCGACGGCTACGTAGAGTCGCCCTATTTCGACAACCTCAGTCGCCGCCACCCACTCATCAAGTGGACTGCTCTCGGTGACGTCAACCTAGCTCGAAGCCTCAACGTTGAACTCCAAGAAGGCGACCGCGCCGTTGCGAGCAGCGGCAGCTCGCCGCTCATTGTCGCAGGGAGTCGCGAGGGCCATCCGTTCGTCGCGTTCAACTTCGACGTTCGCGAGAGTGACCTACCACTCCGTGTCGCCTGGCCCGTTCTGCTTCTCAACGCCGTCGACTTTTTTGTCGCCGAGCAAAACGGGTTCGTGTCGAGCTACGCGACCGGCGATTCCTGGCACATTCCGGCGCCCGCAGGTTTGAACCGGGCCACCATCGTTCAGCCCGACGGAAGTGAACGTGAGGTCCCCATCGTCGAAGGCCGAGCGATCTTTGCCGGCCTCCGCACCGGCTTCTACACCTTACGCACTCCTCAAGGGGATGAGACCTTCGCCGCCAATATGGGTGCGGGACGCGAGTCTGAAATCGAACCGGCGGAAGAGCTTAGTGTCGGCGCCACGGTGGCAGAGAGCCCAAGCCGAGGCAAAGTCGGTCTTCGTCGCGAAATTTGGCTCTATCTGGTGCTCATGGTGCTCGCCGTTCTGATCATCGAGTGGTTCACCTATCACCGACGGATGACCGTATGAAGCGGCAGAGTCCAATCGTCCTCGGGCTGACGCTGGCGGCGTGCGCTGGTCTTGCTGCCTATCTTTGGAACCTCTCGTTCCAGGACCTGGACTTTACATTCCGTGGCGCGGAGTACGAGATCCTCCAGCCGCGGTGGCTCGTCGTTTTTTCGGTCGCCCCACTCTTCTTTTTCGCGGCGAGCCGCTCCCTTTCGGACTTGCCGCGTGTTCAGCGTTGGCTCGGCGTCATCTTTCGAACCGTGCTGGCCGGCGTTCTTACCCTCGCAGTGGCCCGTCTTGCCAGGACCACTGAAGTCACCCGCGTCAGCACCATCTATCTCATCGATGTGAGCGACTCCGTGACGGACGAGTCCATCGTCGATGCACGGGACGACTTGATTCGGGTGTACGCCGAACGGGGCGGCAACGACGTTCAACTCGTGACGTTCGCGTCGGAGTCCACGGCCGTGCCACTGGGGGTAGGTGACGGCGGCGTACCAGTGGCTCTTCGCCACGCGTCGGATGCCGCAGAAACGCCGGACGAAGGAGAGGCTGAACTTTCCGACGCCGAGCACGACGCGGGGCGCGCGACGGACATGCAAGGCGCGCTGCAGCTCGCATATGGTCTCTTCCCCGCAGGTCACCTGCGGCGCGTCGTCATCGCCGGCGACGGCGCGCAGACGCGCGGGGACCTCTTGGCGGAGGCCAGCCGCGCGTCCCGATTCGGCGTGCAGGTGCACTACCGCGTCGACGAACGTGGAACGCCTCCAGAGATCGCAGTTCGAAGTGTCACTATTCCGGACCGCCTCGAGGTTGGTGAGCCCTTCCCCGTTCGTGCACGCATCTTCTCCACGACCGAAGCGAACGTCCGCATTCGGCTGTTTCAGGGAGAAACGCTCAACGGACTCGACTCGATTCGGGACGTTGAGCTCGCGCCAGGCGACAACGAAATCGAGTTTCGATCCATCACTCGCGTGGCGGGTCCCGTCACCTACCGAATGGAGATGAGCCCGGCCGAAGGTGTCGAAGACCGCTTCGCGGCGAACAATCGTTTTGAGACGACGGTCGTCGTCCCCGGAAAGCCCACGGTTCTCTACGTGGAGGGCGCCCAAGGTCGCGCGAGCTACCTGGCGCAAGCCCTGACGAGCGCGGACTACGAAGTCGAAGTGCGCTCCCCACGTGCGATTCCCACCAGCATTCGCGAGCTAGAACGCTTCGACTTCTTCATTCTCTCGGACGTCTCCGCCGATCAGGTTTCGCTCTCCCAGATGGACGCCATCGAGCGCTACGTTCGCGACCTCGGCGGCGGCTTCATCATGGCGGGCGGCGAACGCGCTTTCGGCCTTGGCGGTTGGCAGGGCACGCGCATGGAGCGGCTGCTCCCCGTTCGCATGGACGCACAGCGCCGGCGTGACCAGCCAAGCCTCGCGCTGGGCCTCGTTATCGACCGCAGCGGCTCGATGAATGGCGCCAAGATGGAGCTTGCCAAAGAAGCGGCGCGCGCAACGGCGGAGCTGCTTTCGAGCGATGACTACATCACCGTCATCGGCTTCGATTCACAACCTGAGCGCATCGTTCGAATGCAGAGTGCACGAAACCGCACGCGTATCTTGCGTGACATCGGACGCATGACGGCGCGCGGTGGCACCGCGATTTTCCCCGCGCTGGATATGGCGTACCAGGATCTTTCCGTCACCCGCGCGCGTATCAAACACGTAATCCTGCTCACGGACGGCCAAGCTCCTGACGCGGGTATTACCGAACTCACTCAGGTGATGCGAGCCGAAGGGATCACGGTCAGCACAGTCGGGCTGGGCGCAGACGTCAATCGCGTCTTGCTCCAGAGCATCGCCAACCTGGGCGGCGGCCGAAGCTACCTGACGAGTGACCCCCACAACGTTCCGCGTATCTTCATGCGGGAGACGACGACCGTCGCTCGTAGCTCCGCCGTGGAGGAGTATTTTCAACCCACGGTGGTGAGCCGCGCCGACTTCCTTCGAGGGGTCAACATTGAGAGCGCGCCCTTCCTCCGTGGCTACGTCGCGACGCGTGCGAAGCCCCATCCCGCACAGGTCATCCTTCAATCCGACCTCGGCGAGCCGATTCTAGCCCGATGGCGGGTCGGTCTCGGCTGGTCTATGGCGTGGACAAGTGACGTCAAAAACCGATGGGCCGTCGACTGGCTTCGTTGGCGTGGCTACAGCCAGTTTTGGGCGCAGCTCATTCGCGAACACATGCGCAACAAGCGGCGCCAACGGCTCGACATGGTGGCGGAGACGTTTGGCGATGAGGTTCGTGTGTCCGTCGATGCGATCGGCGGTAACGATGAGTTCCTCAACGGGCTCACATCGACGCTCCGAGTCGAAGGACCCATGGGGGCGCGGCGCGCTCGCGAGGGTGAAGACGACCCACAGCTGAGGCGTACGCGTGAGGTCCCGATGCTGCAGACGGCCCCCGGACGCTACGAGGCTCGTCTTCCGCTAGACGCGTACGGCAGCTTCGTGCTGAGCGCCGACCATCGCCTCGATGGACGTTCCGTCGCGGAATCGGCGACGCAGCTCGCAAACCCCTACCCCAGCGAATACCGAGCCTTGGAGCCGGACATCGCGCTCTTCGAACGCGTTGCAGAGCTGACTGGTGGCGAAGCTTCACCCACCCCTGCCAGGCTCTTCGACGCGGGCGACGAGACCATCGAAGCCCACCAGGAGCTTTGGCCGTGGCTTCTCTACCTTGCCCTGGCGCTCTTCATCCTCGACCTCCTACTGCGGCGCGTTCGCCTCTTCGACCGAAACTTCTCCGAGACCGTCTAGAAGCTTCGATGGGCTGGCTACGCGTGGGGGCTATGCGCTCTGAGCGGCGTAGTTGCCGCTCGACGAGCCATAGTCCGCGAGCTGCGGAATACTCACGATGAAGGCGGTGCGTCCAGGCTCCGATTCGACGCGAATCGTTCCAAAATGATCGCGAACGATACTCTGAACGATGGCGAGACCGAGGCCGGTCCCGCCCTTCTTGCCGTGCGTCGTAAAAGAGTCGAAGAGCTTTGAGCGGATCTCTTCTGGAATCCCGGGCCCATTGTCCTCGAAGGTCAGCACAAGGCCGTCGTCTTCGTCGCGGTCGACGATGACCTTGAAGACACCCTTAGTGTCGCCGCCGCCCGTGGCCTCTGCCGCGTTTCTCGCTAGATTGTGCACCGCACGTTGGAGCTTTCCTTCGTCAAAGTGCGCAATGCCACGGTCGTTGAGGACCAACTCAAGGTCGATGCGGTCACCGAGAGCGTGCTGAAGCTGCTGCACGAGCTCTTCGAAAAACTTGTAGAGGTAAACGCGGCGGACGAGCAGCCGGGTCTCACCACGTGCGAAAGCCAAGGTCTCCCGTGTCATCGCATCGAGAACTTCGACCTGCCGTGAGATGGTCTCTGCGTAGGTCGCCCGAACCTCCGCGTCCATTTCACCCTTCATCATCTTTGAGTATCCCTTGATGATCGTCATGGGTGTCTTCAGGTCGTGAAGAACGCTGGAGAGAACGGTCCCGAGGGCGCTAAGACGTTGCTCCTGGAGGCGACGCTCTTTGCGACGAGCCTGTTCGATGGCTGTGGACACATGCGCCGCGATGACCGTGGCCATCTTGAGGTCGTCACTCGTAAAATCGGAGCGGCCGGCGGACTTGTTCAAGAACTCCAGAGCGCCGATCCCCGGCTCGTTGCCATCATCCCAGCGGATCGGAACGCACAGCACGGAAGTCGGGTAGTAGCCCGTTTTTTCGGCGAGCTCGGCCATGTGCCGGTGGTCCTCATCGACGTCGTTGACCACCTGGCCCTTGTTGTGTTTCGCGACCCATCCAGCGATGCCTTGCCCTAAGGGGAGCTGCATTCCTCGCATCGCTTCGGCCTCACCGCCCACGGCAGCCCGCACACGGAGGTTGCCGGTGTCTGCGTCGCCGATGAGAACAGTGGCTGCTTCCGCATCTAAGGCACGCATCGACCGCGCGAGGACGCCTTGAAGCAACTCGTCGGGAGCCTCGGCGCCTGCGGAAACCTGAGAGATCTCGAATAGTAGGTTCAGCTCTCGAATCTTCTGCTGCAGCTGCTCCTGTGTTTCGAGCAGCTCGATGTTCTTCCCCACAACGGAGAGAAAGAGCTTCGAGTTCTCAATGCTGACGGCCGCTTGCGCCGCCAGTGAGCTGAGAATCGCTTCGTCCGCAGGTGTAAAATGTCCGCCGGATTTGTTGAGCACCTGAACCGCGCCAATCGTGCGGCCATGCTGGTTCTTCATGGGCACGCAGAGAATCGAGCGGGTGCGGTAACCCGTGCGCCGATCCCACTCCGCATCGAAACGCGTGTCTTGGTACGCATCCTTGATGTTGAGACTCTTGCCCGACTTCGCCACGGCGCCGGCGATTCCGTCTCCCACGCGCAGACGGATCTCCACCATCTCTTCGCCCTGAGCGACCTTCGCCCAAAGCTCACCGGTCTCGTCGTCGAGGAGGTAGAGCGTCGAACGGTCCGCATCCACCACCTCTGTGATGCGGTCAATGATCTGCGCAAGAAGCTCGTTCAGATCCAATGTGGACCCGAGCAGCGACCCGATCTCTTGGAGCGCACTGAGTTTACGGCGCTCGCGTTCCATCGTGAGCCGAAGCTCCGCGATATCGCGCTCCAGCTCGCTCGCACCACTCATGCCGCATAGTCGCATCGCCACCCCTCAAAAGGCAACGACGCGTTGCGCCTCAAGTCCCATCAAAACAGACGGAAGGCACGAAATGACGTCGACCATCTCTCGGTAGCAACTCCGCGGGGGGGGTTGTTGACGTCACCTTCCATACGTAAGTTGCCAACTGGGACGACAAACAGGCCCGCCACAAAGACTGGACATCATGGAATCGCCCGAACCCTTAGGTTTCTGGAAGAACACCACAAGGCACACGACTCCTCGCTCCCCCATCGCTTGGGCGGACCCACGCGCTCTGCCTCGGTCTCGCTACGAAGGGCAAAAGTCGAAGATCGTAGCGTTCTTGCGGGGAGGAGAATCCGGGGAAGCGTATTTGGGCTACAGCTACTGCCGTTTTGAGGACTGCACTGCATCGGGCCCGTCCATGGGGAGTACTGATCGTACGGACGGCACATGGGTTTGGCCAGAGGGGTTGGTCCACTACGTCGACGCCCATGACGTCGCGCTGCCACCGGAGTTCATCGAGTATGTTCTTCGAGGAACCCCGGTTCGTACCCAGGGGGTATGGGTTCGTTGGTCGGCTCAGCACAGAAACCAAACGTCCGACGAAACGCCTGCCGCCATCGAGGACGTCCGCGCCTTGTCGAGCGAATTGACGACTGCCACGTATTTGCCCGCGTTTGATGCTGAGGCCGAGTGGTGGCTCGTTCGTAACGGAGACTCCATCGTCGATCGGATACGACCACGAGGGTTCACAGCGATGGAGGTGTACCTTCACGCTCGCAGGACGATTCCATCCGAGCAATCCGTCGATGTGAGAACGGCTCGGCGTGTCCTCCGCGCCGACAATTGGAGCGACCGGATTCGAGATGTACTCCGCCGTCGCCGTGTCGTGAGTTACTCCGGTCAGCCGACGTTGTTCGAAGGCACGGCCGGCATCGGCCTAGTAGGCCATGACGAGGTGGCGCTTCGCTACCGCATGCGTGTTGCCAATGAGGACGCGGAGCCCTTCAGTTCGGCCGTGAAGTCTCGATTCGCGAGACTCTGGCCATAGGCTCCCTCGGCTGTTCCGCATGTGCTCAACCCTCCGCTGATTGACGGCTAGAAGCCGCGGCGCATTTCCACGTCGTCACCGACAACGACCTCATGAACGGACCGCGTAATAAGCAACGCGCTTGTCTCAGGCCGGACGTTCACAACTCGTCCCTCAGCAACCACCTCTGGGAGATAGTCTTCCTGACTCGGCTCGGGTGCGTCCTCAATGATGGCGCCGTAAGTCTCGCCGCCTGCCTGTTGGGCGTTTCGCCACTCGTCGCCCACACGGACCACGAAGAAACGATTGCCCAACTGCACGTTCTGCTCTTCGCCAACATCGATGAAGATCACCTGCTGGTCGGCCGCAAAGCGTGTCGGGATCAGTGACGCTACAACCTTCGCGCTCAAGTCCTGGGCGTTCTCACGTGGCGGAACGTGATCGAAGTGTCGGGGAATCGCGGCGACGCGGAATCCACGTTCGATGGGGTCTAGAGTCTCAGTGATGACGGCGCGGCCCATACCGCGATCTCGGTCGTACGTTCGGAGGCGTACGGTTCCGAAGATACGCACCAGCTCTCCCTGTTCCTCATGGCGACGTTCGTTCTCGTCCATCTGGCGAAAGATCGTGTACTCGGTGCCGACGACAGCGTCCGTTCCCTCTTCGAATCGAACGTAGATCTCATCGAAGTTCGAGAGAAGCATCTGCTCTTCCGGCGACCCAATAATGACGCCCGCCGTCTCCAGCGCATCCTGATCAAGGAACCCTTGGTCACGAAGCCACACACTTCCTGGCTGCGCACGCGCTGGCGGCGTTACCCCTGCGCCTGTGTCGAGAACCCGCGGTGCTTCCCCGTCGGGAAGAAGGCGAATGTGGTCCATTGGATAGATCCAATGGGGGTTCGTGATCTCGGGATTGTACGACCAGACTTGAGGCCAGCCCCATGGGTTTGCGTAGTAGCGACCTGTAATATCCCAGAGAGTGTCGCCGCGTCGAACCGTGTAAACGGGCGGAACCGCCACTCCCCTCGAACCTAGAACCACGCCCCGCCGCGACTGTCTCGCGTCACGAAGATCGGAAGCGCCATCCGCCGGCCGATAGTCGTCCTCCTGAGCCTGCGTGAGCAGTGGCAAGCTCGGACTCGCGAGCGCCAATAGAAGTGAGATTTTCAGTACTCGTTTCATCGATTCACCTCTCGGCTCGCCAAGCGAGCCGCCTCACTCGAAGGGAATTCCCTCCGTAGTCTGTCCATGTGCGCGGTGGCTTCCCGCTCGTTCCCAAGACGACGAAAGCACAGCGAAAGCTTAAGCAAAGCATCGGCTACGCGTCGTCCACGGGGATAGCGTCCCACGTACGATTCGAAGGCAGTTCGTGCCTGACCGTACTGGCGCTGAATATAATAGAGTTCCGCTCGCCAATAGCGAGCGTTCGCCACCTGCGGATGGTTCGGGTGAGTCTGCTCGAAACGCTCAAAGGCGACAAGCGACTCGGCAAAGCGACGGGAGCGAAGCATGCCGAGCGCGCCGCGGTAAGACTCGAGCCCAAGCTCAACCCTCTCCGGTGCGGCGACGGTGGGCTGCGGTGTTGCGGCGGCGATGGCGGATGCGTTCTCCCAAGGAAGATGGTCATTGCTCGGTACTACGCTCGTCGGCGGCACCGGTGGAGCCGTCGTGACTGGACGGTACGGAGCACTCGCATACGGAAGCGACGGAAGTCCTTGAGCCGAGATGGGCGGCGCTTGGGGCAACCCATAAAGGCGAAGCACGGGACGGTCTCGATCTTCAGGGGTCTCGCTCGCGGTCTCGGCCGGCGGCAGACGTTCTGCTGGCTGATCCCAATCCCCTTCTGCGGAAAACAACCCTTCTTCACTTTCCGGCGGCCTGTCCGTGCCAAGAGTCACTGTGTCGCGCGCGCTCTGCATTTCAAGCTCAGCGCTTCGCGCATTTGCAAGGGCCAGCTCCGCTCGCAATTCGCGGATCCGCGCCGTCTCTTGCTCCTCAGACGGACTCACATCGCTCGCCACCTGTGCTGGCGGCGGTGTCGTCGGTGCTGGCGCCATGTGAGCGGCACAGCCGCCAAGGGAAATAGCGCTGACAAATAGGATAGAACGCATGGTGATGGCCCATGGTAGAGAGCCCATGCCCGTCGCCCCAACTTTTTGGGGTGTCATTTTTAGTCTTTCGATTGTCAGAGGGGCCCCTGAGCGATAGATCAAGCGACGTGGCCCACCTTGAATTCGAAAAACCGCTCGTAGAACTCGAAGAACGCATCAGCGAACTCCGCACCGTTCTTGGTGACGAAGATCCGCAGATCGACGAACTTGAGACGCGCACGGAAAAGCTCCGCCAAGAGATCACCGACGACCTAACGATTTGGCAGAAAGTTCAGCTCTCACGGCATCCGGACCGCCCGTACTTCCTCGACTATCTCGGCGCAGTGTTTGAGGATTTCGTAGAGCTCCACGGCGACCGCAGTTTTCGCGACGACCCGGCCCTCGTGACCGGATTTGCTCGACTCGATGGTCAGACCGTCGCGGTCATTGGTCATCAGAAAGGTCGCACGACGCGACAGAAGGTGCATCGCAACTTCGGCATGGCGCACCCGGAGGGGTACCGAAAAGCCATGCGCATCATGGAGTTGGCCGACCGCTTCAACCGACCTGTCCTGACCTTCATCGACACCCCAGGCGCGTACCCTGGGCTCGGCGCCGAAGAGCGAGGACAGTCCGAGGCCATTGGACGCTCCCTCCTCGTCATGAGCCGCCTTGGCGTCCCAGTGATCGCAACCGTCATCGGCGAAGGCGGTTCTGGTGGAGCCTTGGCGCTCGGCGTCGCGAACCGCGTTTTGATGATGCAGTACTCAACCTATAGCGTGATCACGCCGGAAGGCTGCGCCTCGATTCTTTGGCGCGATGGCGCACGAGGGCCGGACGCCGCCGAGCAACTCAAGTTGCTCGCGGGAGACGCCAAGCGCCTTGGAATCGTCGACGAGCTCCTCCCGGAGCCCATTGGTGGCGCGCACCGAAGCATCGACGGTGCGGCTCAAACACTAAAGGCCGCCCTACTCCGACACCTGGGCGAATTGGGCGAGTTTAGTCGTGAAGAGTGCGTCGAGCACCGCTACGCGAAGTTTCGTGCCATCGGGCACTTCCTCGAAGGGTAGCTTCTAGTGCTCCGGGTAGGTCTCGACGATGTTGCGACGGGGTCGCTGAACGTCGACGACGGGGCTCGTGACCAGATCCCGCCCTTCGGAACAAAAGAAGAGGCTCTCTCCCACACTCGGGAGGCCATCGTTGGGCGTTACGCCACCAGAGTCGTGAAAGCGCAACCCCCCTGCGACTTTTCCGCGGATGGCGAGGTGACCCTCGACCCAGCCGCCGGAGCGACGGTCACGAACCGCCACACAGCGATCTCGACGCACGTGATATTCCGTGTTTCGAGTGACAAAGACTTTATGAACGCGACGTTCAGTTCCGAGATAACGCATGGACAAGTGCTCCTTTAGAGTGGGAAACATACATGTCGGACAAAGACCCACAAAATAAGCCGCAGACTTTTCTCGCTCCCTGCCTTCTTCGCGGCGACAACGTCACCCCGCTCTCACGCACACCTTGGGCGGGGACACGTATCGCGTCGGAATACAAAAGCGCCCTCGTGGTCCCACGACGGATCGGTGAATCGTGGGAGGTCTCAGTCGAACCAGACTTTCCAAGCATGACGGAGGAAGGGCTGCGCTTGGATGAACTCATCGCCGCAAACCTCGAGGGCTGGCTCGGGAAGCACGCAAAGACCCATGGTGGGCTTGGTCTCCTCGTCAAACTGCTCGACGCCTCGATGGCTCTCTCGGTGCAGATTCATCCCCGCGATGACGACCCGGCGCTTGCTGACGACGAAAGCGGAAAGCCGGAGTGCTGGTACATTTTGGACGCGGACGAGGGAGCGGGCATTTACTTGGGCCTCGCCCCCAACGTCGACCTGGAGCGCATGCGTACGGCCCTTGAAAACGACGATGACGTCTCAGAGCTGCTGAACTTTGTACCTTGTCAGCCTGGCGATTTCTTCGTTTTACCGCCTGGCACGCCGCACGCCGTTGGAGCCGGGCTGACGCTTGTCGAACCACAGCGGGTACTTCCGGGCCGTCGTGGACTAACGTATCGATACTGGGATCATGGCCGGCGCTATGACGGGGACGGCAACCTCGATCCGAAGGGCGATCCCCGCACGCTCCATGTCGAACGCGCCTTGGCGGTCACGGACTGGGAGGCGCTTCGAGGCGAAGCGGTGGTGGAGTCTCTTCGTCGCCGTTTGGGGCCGGCCAACCTGTCAGGCGACGCCGAGGAACAGTCTCTCTGCGGGCCGAATGCTCCACTTTCTTTCGACTATGTTTCCGCGAAGAGGCTTGTTGGCACTGGACGCCTTGAGCTTTCCCAGACGAACACCTGCCAGTCGCTCACGGTGCTGGCGGGTGTGGTGGAGATCGGTGGAGTTGTCATCAGCGCGGGGCGCTCCGCGCTTCTTCCCGCGATGAACGGAGAAATGTGGAGTCCGTCTCTTTGTGAAGCGCACGCCCTGATGGCTCATCTACCCTAGGCGTGGGCGGAACTGGCGTTTTCCGCTGTTTTTCGAGCGTTCTGCACGTCGCGTGCTTGACCACACCCTTCGCCTCTGCCATCCCGCAGCCCTGACATGAGTGACGCGCGCACCCCACCTCGGGTATCGATTCTTATCCCTGTCTACAACGAGGAAGCCATCCTCCAGACAGCGGTGGTTGACCTCATTGACCGACTCGCCGAGTTCGATTGGCCCTACGAGCTGATTCTGACGGAGAACGGTTCGAATGACCGCACCGTTGAAATCGGTGAGGAGTTAGCTGAGCGTTTTCCTCAAGTCTCCATTCGGAGCTTGGGCGAACCCAACTACGGTGAAGCGCTGAAGCAGGCCATCTTCGCCGCTGAAGGCGAGTTCGTCATCTGCGACGAAATCGATCTCTGCGACACGGACTTCTACCGACGCGCCCTGACCCTTCTCGAGACGAACGAAGCGGAACTAGTCGTTGGCAGCAAGGTCATGGCTGGAGCCAGCGATGAGCGGCCCCTGACCCGTCACGCAGCTACGCTCGTGGTCAACGGCATGCTGCGAATTGCCACCGGCTTCAAGGGCACAGATACACACGGTCTCAAAGCGTTCCGTCGCCTCCCGCTGATTCCCATCGCCC
>JBLHKB010000095.1:0-16178 GCA_047619315.1 Polyangiales bacterium | reverse complement strand
GCTCATGAACGTGAAAGCCGAGAAGAGATCGATCTGGCCGAAGCTCACGTCGACCAATACGAGCCGAATACAGCCGCTGGTCGTGCCTACTGCCCGGTGACCGGCAGTCGGATTCGTGCGGGCGTCCGCCGCTCGTGCTGGACCTCCTCTGTGAACCCGACGGCAGAGCACCTCCGCGAGGCCGAGGAGCACCGGCGCCACGCGGCCGATCATCGTGCGGCTTCCGCCTCCCTTCGCGAGGCCGAAGCGCAAGCTTGCGTTGGTATTACCTCCGACGACCGAGACATGAGCCCATTCAACCATGTCGAGGATATTGTGGAGGTCGAGCCCCTCCCGGAGGCAACGACGAGCAACGAGGCCGCCTCTGAGCAAACGGCCGGAGCGGTCACTGCGCAAACGACCGGAGCGGTCATCACCTTCCGGCCTATTCCCGGGATGACCGCCGAGTGGCTGCAGGCTGTTGTGGACTGCCACATTGCCCGTAACAGCTCGCTCGGTCACATCGTTCCCGAGGAGCCAAACTGTCCGCTCGTACCGCATGGAGTCCGTGCGCAGGTGAGCGCCACGGGAGATGGTCTCGCCGTGGCGATCCGGTCGGACGACCCCGAAACTGGACGCGAGATCTTCTCGCGATCGGAGCGCCTGGCGTCTGCGCCCTGAATGGGCAGCGACACGCTCACGAGTGCACGTCGGGAACGAACGGACGTCTTCCGGGGGACGAATGTAGCCGTCGTTAGGAAGGACGCCCTCGACGCCTGCGCAGTCTTTTGAATAGATCAGGCGCGGTGCCTGCTAGGTTGGTCCTGAACGAAGCAAAAACCTGAACATTCGCAACAACATGCCAGATCCAACGTTTCTACGGCCCACACCCTACTTTGATTTCGAGCACCCGCTGGTCCGGGAGTTCGTCGAGCTGACTCTGCAGGGCGTCCAGCCAGGTGAAGTTCAAAGGGTTCGAGCTCTCTATTTGGCAGCTCGCGACGGCGTCTCGTACAACCCATATGTCTTCGACACCGACAAAGGATCGATGCGAGCGAGCGATGTGCTGATTCATCGAAAATCGTACTGCATCCCCAAGGCAGTACTTCTCGGTGCTGCAGCGCGCTCGATTGGAATCCCAGCTCGGCTCGGTCTCACCAATGTACGAAACCACCTGTCCACACCGAAAATGCTTACCTGGCTACGCACCGAGGTGTTCGCCATGCATGGCTACATCGAGCTCTTCGTGGAGGGAATGTGGCGCAAGGCGACTCCGGCGTTTGATCGGGTGCTGTGTGAACGAATGGGCGTGCCTCCACTAGAATTCAACGGACTAGAGGACTCGATGTTCCAGCAGTTTAGTTCCGACGGATCTCAGTTCATCGAGTACCTCAGAGACCATGGAAGGTTCGAGGATGTGCCAATCGACCTTATTCTCGCTTCTCTGACTGAACACTATCCTCACATTGCAGACGAGTCGGTCATCCAGCGTTTTCGGATGTGGGACCGCGAATATCGCGCTGCGACGTTTCACGGAATGGCCTGACGCTCGCGAATCATCCGGTGCAACGGCGACAAACGACGTCGTCACCCGCCAAGTTGACGATCATCTGATCGAGATCACGCTCACCACGTTGGTGGCCTGGGGCTCGTTCCTTCTCGCCGAAGAGCTCCAGGTGTCGGGAGTGCTCTCCACCGTCAGTGCCGGAATCGTGATGGGATCTTTTGGTAAGTCCTTCGGCATAAGCGCATCCACGCGCATCGCGGTCCAAGACTTCTGGCAGTACATGGGCTTCCTCTCGAACACCTTCGAAGAGCACGACCCGCGATCAATAGGGTGTCCTGTCACGAAACACGACGACGAGTTCCACCGCGCGGATGACTCGTCCTGTCCTGGTTCTTGGCGCGTACGGAGGAGCCGGGCGTGCCGTTGTCGACGCGCTTCGTGCACACGGCTCTTTCGAGGTCGTCGCCGCCGGCCGAAACTCAGAGAGGCTGGCGCGTCTCGCCTCGAAGGGAATCCAGGTCGTGGAGCTGGACGTGACGGACCTCGCTAGGGGCCGGTCTCTTCTGCGTGCTCTGGTTCGAGGTCGTCGAGCGGGTTCGCCGCGCACGAATCGGGGCCCCGTGGGTCCGATGAGCTGTCCCTGCGTTCCGTTTACAGGCTCTGTCTAAGTCGTTACCCCTCTAATGCGCCTAAAAGATCTCTGGCTGACCATGTCTGCATGTCCCCGGCCAAATGTTGAATTAGAAAATCTAGCTTTTCAATTTGCTCGGGGTTTTCTAAGTCGACGGCTTGCTCTCTCCAAACCTCTGAACGTGTCAGACGCCCTCTTAGAGCTAACGTGACAAGATCCAGAAGTGAAGGTGGCGAGAAGGTGAAATTCAAAGACACTGCATCACTTGAGGCCTTAGTTTTGTGCCAAACACCCGGTGGAACAAACAAGAGGGAGCCCGGCTTCAAGTCAAAACGTTCTGACTGTTCTGGAAAAGATTCAGGCATGGGAGCCTTCATGTAGGATTCGAGTTCGGGGTGGATCTCTTGCCCAATAACGTGTCTGTGAAGTGGATTGATGACAGAATCGTTCTCAGCGGCCCACCACGTTTTTTCACCACTGAGTTGCAGAACAAAGTTAATGTTCTGATCAAAATGCGGGGCGTTGCCGCCATCTTTTGGAGTTGCGTAGACTAAGCATCTTGAAAAAGTGTGCGCTGAGAGTTTTAAGCTCTTTCGTGTGTCTTCTAGCCAGTTCTCTAAAGCGGGCTCTTGTTTATTCACATCGTTGAAGAGAAGACTCTGACCCCTCCTAAAATCGATCAAGGCCTCTTCAGCTGAAGACCGAGTTTTGGTCTTCTGTTCATCTCGCAAGTCGGCAAGATGAACATCAACGTCGAACCGCCAAGTACTAATAAGATGATCAAAAGACTCCAGAAAGGGGATCGATTGAAACGTTTTGTTGAGTGATTTTAAGTCATGAATGCAAAGAACTTTGTTTTTTTCAAAAGAATTTAGGAAAGCTTTTCTTTGAGATGAGGGGATCAGCTGATCAAACAAATTTTGCATCAGTCCACTATTCCTAATTGGGTTTTGATTTCTGACATGGGTGTCGACTTGATCTGATCAACTGGATCTTTCAACTCTTTTTCACCCAGAAAGACTTCTTCAAAAATAGGAGCGAATTGATGGCAAGGTCCACATGTTGGTCCGATGACATAACGAACGCGCGTATTCGGCACACTCGACCGACGAATGACTGGCGCAATGGCCGTGTCTGTTTGGGGCAACGTCGGAAGGCGCATTGCTGCGCGAGGTGTGATGAACGGGCGCTCGTACGACGGGCTGGTGTGGTGCGGGGAGCATTGCCCACGACTCTGAGCGGCGGTCCAATCAGAACGATGTTGGGCTACATCACTACGACTTGGGCGCGGCCTGCCATTGTCCCTGAATCGCGCGCTAGCGAACGACGAAAACCGAGCACGGCGCGTGCCGAACGATTTTCTCCGCGACGCTGCCGAGGAACATACGGGAGAGCCCTGTTCGTCCATGGGTGGACACGACGATCAAGTTTGTGGAGTGGTCTCGTGCGTACTCGCAGATCGTGCTTGCGGCACCAACGCCCCGAACCGCTGCGACTTTCGCATCGTGCCCGGCAAGGTGCTCGGCTGAGATCTCGGTGAGCCTTTGTAGGATGGTGTCCTCGAGCTCTTTGCCGATCGAAGGGTTCATTCCGAAGGCACCGAGCGATGCGACCGGTGCGAGCTGTGGCACGGACGGGCTTGGGTCGAAACAGTGCAAGAGGGTGACGCTCGCTTCGAGAGCCTGGGCGAGGCGAGCTCCTTCGTGCACCGCAAGGAGTGCGTTGTCGGAAAGGTCCGTGGCGATGAGTAGGTGAGTGCGTCCGGTTGTCATATTTTTCTCCGCCACAGTGAAGTGCAAGCGGTGTGCCCTGTCGATACGTCGGCGCGAAGCGCATCTTGGCAACGCGCATCCTGGCAACGCGGCACGCATCCTAGCGACGGCTTGGTCTGATCATTGCACCGAGATGTGTATGAGACTTTCGCTTCAGCTCGATTTCGGTCGTGGGCAATGCGCTCCGCCTGCGAGGAGCAAAGAGATGAGCGACCAACAACTCACTGAGGCACACGAGCATCAGGCGCTCCTAAACATGCCGAGCTGCACGCCTAGCAATGCTGACGGAATGTTCTTCTTGCTAGCACGTTGCGTGAGCGACGACTCCAACACCATGACGAGAGGGAACAACAGTGATGCAGATTCAAATCAACACGGACAAGAACGTAGAGGGACGCGAGGACCTCATGACCGAGGTCGATGCAAGGGTCCGAAGATCGTTGAGCCACTACAGCTCGCACGTCACCCGAGTGGAAGTTCATCTGAGCGATGAAAACGGTGACAAGAGCGGTCAGCACGACAAGCGGTGCATGATGGAAGCGCGCTTCGAGGGGCGAAGGCCTACTGCGGTGACTTGCGAGGCCGCGACGATGCCCCAAGCCGTTGCCGGCGCGGCGGACAAGTTGAAGAGTTCCCTCACGAGTCTTCTCGACCGACTTCACGAGCATCGCTAGCCGCTCAGCGCGGCTCATCGACCAGAGGTTCAGACGGCAACGTCAACCTGACGTAGTGCCACATCAGCTTGAAGGACCCGGCGCTTGGCGTTGTAAGCATCGCAGTGGTTGTCCCATGGCGCGCTTCTCGCATTGATGTACGGCGTGCCGCACGCCTCTGACAGCCCGAAGTCCACAAGGAACCCATCCGCAGCACTCGGCGAAACTCGTGCTGGCTCCTCGGCGGGAGACTTCACATGCCCCATGCACCACGATGTGCGCCGAGACTCTTCGGGGAGCTGCCCGTTCTGCGGCATGGCTCTTGAGCCACGCTCCTCTTCTTCGCCTTTACCTAAAACGTCGTCGGCGTGCCCATCGCCGCCGGCGTCCTCTACCCGTTTTACGGATTGCTTCTCAGCCCCGTCATCTCCGCGGCGGCGATGAGTCTGAGTTCCGTGTCCGTCATCGCCAATGCGCTGCGACTGTGGAGAGCGGACGTCTAGGCATCCCAGCGGCGAATCCGAAAATCCGAAACAGAATGCAACACCGAAACCATGACAGGAACACGATGAACTCACTTTCGAAGAAATCACTCGGCGAACTCTTGGCTCCTCGCGAGGGGCCCTGCGTGTCGCTCTATCAACCGACGCACCGTCTACATCCTGAAAACGTACAGGACCCGATCCGCTTTCGAAACCTGATCAAGGAGCTGGAAGCAACTCTTGGGGCGGACTTTCCAAACGCCGACGCAAAGGTCCTGCTGAAGCCCTTCGAGGAGCTCGCAAAGGACGAGGGCTTCTGGAACGGCACCCTCGACGGTCTCGCAGTCCTCGCGGCTCCCGGCTTCTTTCGCGTCTTCCGCCTACCGCGGCCCGTATCGAAGTTGGTCGTCGTAGCCAATACTTTCCACGTCAAACCCATGCGCCGAATCCTGCAGTCCGCTGAGCGTTACCAGGTCCTCGCTTTGAGTCTCGAAAGCGCCCGCCTCTTCGAAGGCGACCGCGATACCCTTGAAGAGATCGAACTGACTGCCGGAGATCTCCACACAGGTACCGGCGCAAAGATCACGGGACCGGGATCCCAAGGGGTGTACGTGGGAGCGGGAAGAACGCACGACTCCGTTCACAACGGCGTGAAATCCGATGAGTCGGAACTCGACGCCATCCATTTCTTCCGCTCCGTAGACGAAGCGGTACTCACCCACCACTCGCGCCTCACGGGCCTGCCCTTGATCTTGGCTGCGCTGCCGGAGCACCACCATTCCTTCCGCGACGTCAGCCAGAATCCACTTCTTCTCGGCGAAGGCATCCACGTCAACCCCGACTCCATGACCATCAACGCCCTTCGCGCTACCGCTTGGGAACTCATCGAGCCCGAGTACAAAGCGCGCCTGGCGAGCTTGAAGGATGACTTCAAGCAAGCCGAAGCGAGCGGCCAAGGAAGCGACAGCGTACGAGAGATCACAAGCGCTGCTGCCTCCGGCCGCGTCGCCACGCTCTTCATTACGGCGGACGGTCAGGCGAAGATTGACCCCAACCAAAAAAACGAAAACGTTCAGGACATCGAGCGGGCGGACGATGAGTTCGACGGACTAAGTGCGTTGGTTGGCAAAATGGGTGGCGACGTCTTGGTCATCCCCGCGGCGAGCATGCCCTCGCATACGGGCGTTGCTGCGATCTACCGGTACTAGCCCGGTCCACACCCAATTCAGGGAGCGGCCAGATTCACCGGGTCCGGCCGTTGGATCCGGTTCAAGCGCGCCACGGCGCCTTCGAAGGTCTGCTCGAAGCACGTGACGAAATTCTTGGAAGCACGAGGGTCGTCTGTCTCACAACCACGTTCCCATCGTAGATCTAGGGGATCATAAGCAACAGGCAGAGTTGAGAATGCTGTATTTTCAACGGATTTTCTTCTGTTTGAGCCCAAAGTGGGCCCCAGCCATCAAGTGCGGTGCGTGTTAACACTCACGACGGAATAACGGCCAACGCTGCCGTCGAAGTTAAGTGTGGTGGTCTTCAACCAATCCACCGCCGCCTTCGCATCTTTGGAAGGATTCGCGCCGCTTGGAAAGCGCACCATCTTCTCCAGCAGCGGAACGAAGAATCGGTAAGCAGGGTTCTGTCGGTCCGGCAGGTTCAGGACCGCCCATGGCAAGTAGGCAGGGTTTCCAAACGCCGCCAACAACAACCCCGTCGCCCAGTGGGGCTCCGCAGCCCAATCCTGCTCGAGCGCACGCTCTTCCACCTCTGAGGGCTCAAGCCTGAGTCGCCGCCGATGGCGGTTTACCTCAGCGAGCAGGGCCTCAGCTGCGTTCTGCATCGCTCAGTCTAGACTAGAAACGGACAACGCGCAGCAGCTCTTGTTCGAGCCCATGCCTCCGCTTCGGCCAGGACGCGTCAACACGGCAGGTTTGAATCGCGCGTGGTTTCTGACCGGGGCCCAAAGCGAGGTGTATCTTCGGATTGGCTCAGCGACTCACCCTTGGCGTGTCTACCTCGGTGACCACCCTGACAGTTTCGTCGCAGCGCTCACGTCAGTGATGCTCAGTCGTCTTCGAGGAGCCCTCGGACGACGTCGCGGTCGACGGCTTTGAGCTTCCGTCTGGCTGCGGATTTGAGCGCGAGTGTTGCGAGGCGGTCGACGTCGCGGAGGCGACCGGAGGTGGCTTCGTGGATCATGGTGAGTGCATCGCTGGCGAAGATGGTGGGCACGGCGCCGGCTTGTTCGAGGCGGTGACAGATGTACTCGACGTGTCTTCGTCGGATGCGTCTTCGATGCGAATGCGGCAGTGGATGCGCGACCACAAGGAGCGATTGCTGGCGAACTTGAGCCGGTCCGGCAGCTCCGGAAGGCCGACGAGGACGAGGGAGAGAAGAGGGAGAGAAGAGGCTTCGCGTCCCAGTGATAGTTCGACAGCACATGGAGATGATCAAGGACCTCCTGTCGAAGGAGGTGCGACTCGTCGAGCAAGACGACGGGATGGACGCGTTCGCGGCTGAGCTCTTCGACGTGGGAGCTGATGGCGTAGAAGACGCCTGCGGCGGTGGCTTTGGATTCGAGTCCCCTGTAGCCGGCTTCGGGAAGTCGCCTTCGCAGCGCGCGCAGCGCGCATGTTTTACCGACGCCCGGCTCAGCGGTCGTGGAGGACGTGTTGTCGTTTGTCGATAACGTCGACCAGCTCGTCGATGAGCCACAGGTCGTCGGCGGCGAGGCCTTTGCTGAAAGGCTAGACGCTGAGTTTGAAGCGACGGAGCTACTGAGGCGCACTCATCGCGCACCTGCTTTCGGCGTAGAGGTCTTGGGAGCAGCAGTTTTAGGAGCACGTCCCATGGCTTTATCGAGGAGCGCATTCGCCGGACTGAAAGCCACGGCGTCGATACCGCGCGGCGGTTTGTGCGTGCGTCGTTTGGCCTCGCCGTTGGCCGTGGGATTCACGGGCGTGAGCGGCAGGCGCTTGTCTTCGTCTTCGACCCAAGACGCCTCCCGCGGATCGAGAAACGAGGACCTTGTCTTTTGCCGCCGAAAACGAGCAGGGACCTTGTCAGGTGGTGCATGTCTCGCCTCACCCGACAAGGCATAGACCCTCAGCGAAGTTGTTCGGCGTCCGCGAAAACGCGCGCGCACTCACGACTCCCCGGCGGTCCCCGACTCACTAAGAGCGCAACGACTCGACACCCGATCTGACGCGGTGTCCACGTCGACTCCACTTGAATCCCCCACCAGAATTCGCCACGCGCCTCGAAGAGCATCCCGACGGTCGCATGCGAATACGTTTCAAGAGCGCGTGGAAAGGCGGCACGCACTCAGTGCTCCTCGACCCACTCGATCTCATCAGTCGTCTGTGTGCCCTCATCCCGCCGCCACGCTTTCATATGTTGCGCTACCATGGCGTGCTTTCTGGTCACTCGCGGGACCGCGCCGAGATCATGCCGAAGGACGCGGCGCAAAGCGAAGAGCCCGTCGAGCCGGGCGACGCGCAGCAGCTCTTGTTCGAGGCAGCGCCCGCACTTGAGCTGTCGCCGCCGCCCTCACGGCATCCATGGACGTGGCTTCTGCGGCGCGTCTTCGCCATCGACATCATGACCTGCCCGCGGTGCCAGAGTGCGATGCGCGTCATCGCCGTGGCTACCGAGGCGGACCACATCCGGGCCGTGCTGTGCACCGCGGCGCGTGCGCGACCGCCGCCGCCGCTGCGACAGCTTGAGCTCGACTTCGCCGCCGCTTGAGCGCCGGCCAATGCACCCGTGCGTCCGGTGGAGTGGGCTAAACCCGCTTGAAGCGCAAATCAGGCGCGGGTTCTGGGTTGTGGGGCTGGGCGGTTCGAGGGCGAGGGATTGGTGGTCGAAGAGACGGAATTGGGCTTTCGAAAGTTCGATCCGCCAGCGCCCCGACCGCTGCAAGAAAGTCCGAAAAACCGGATCTTTCTGGCATCCACCCACGCAAAGCTCCCAATTTTGATGGGGTACGCGTTCCTCCGCAGAACAGGGCCCCACGCTGAGTGGCGGAGCCAGCGAGCGGAGTCAGGGCGCCTAGCCCGAGTGCAGGGCCTAGCCCGAGTGCAGGGCGGGGTTTTGCATCAGACCCGCAAAGATCACGGATAACTGGGCCAGCCGCCCGGTACGTCTTCCTGCGAGCTGATGGTGTTGGTGGGTCGCACACGACGGGCATCATCCACGATGCGCGCATCGATATCGTCGCGCTCGATTGAGCATCCGGCTCCCGCCAACACCGCCGCGGCCGCGACGTCTGCGGACTGCACCGTCACCGGTACTGGCACCTCGAAGAGCGGCCGGTCCGAAATCTGGGACCGCGCACCTTCCGAGCGAATCGGGTCGCGGGCCCCTGTATCGGTGAACGCCACCGCGTCTTCACGCTCGCTGGCGGAGCGATGGGGTCCAATATTGCCATCAAAGAACACGTGGATGTTGGGCTCGACACCATATCGGTCGTCGACCTGGATCTCAGAAATTCCCGATCGAGAGTTCAGGTACTGGTTGCCGACGAAGTGGTAGTTGAAGTCCACTTCCCGCGTCCGGTCACGATCACGTTCGAACCCAGAACGATACCGCGATCCGCTCGATGTGTAGGCGTAGATGACGTTGTTTATGGCCTCAAAGTTCGCGTCGAAGGGCCGCGGATTGTCCTGCATATCGTTCGCCTCGAACTGCGGTCCGCGAAAGCGATAGTGGGCGAAGAGGTTGTGGTGATAGGTGAGCGTCGACGCGCTGTTATTCGCGGCGTAAGCGTGGTTGTCGCCATACGGATGCACTCGAGGGTCGCCGATGGGCTCCGAGAGGATCGACCACTGCACCGTGATGTTCTGGCTGTTGGTCACAGAGACGATCTCGTCGGCGCTCCACGACATCGAAAGATGATCGAGCATCACCCTGTTCGACTGGTGAATGTTGATGCAATCGAGGTCATTGGAGTTTTGTGGCCGAGAGCGCCCACTATCCGACACACGCTTCAGTACCGCCCAATCGCCCAGCCGTACGCGCAGATACGTCACCACGACGTCGTTGGTGCGAATGTCGATGGGGTAGTCCCGAATGGTGATGCCCGCTTCACCGGGGTCGAGCGCGCCCCGCCCGTCGATCGTGATGAAAGGGTCGTGAATTTGAAGGGCGCTACGCAGACGAATCACGCCGTCGACGTCAAACTCGACGATGCGTGGCACATCGCGCTCGACAGCCCATCTCAAGCTGCCCTCGCCCGAATCATCGAGGTTGGTGACCGTGAATACACGACCCCCTTGCCCGCCTCGGCTCCCCGCACCAAATCCCTCGAAGTCGACATCACGCGGTGGTGGACCGACATCGACGTGGGCGTCCATGGCCCCCGTGTCTGATGCGCTCGTATCCTCTCCTGCCGCGTCGGGCACCCCACCCGCAGCGTCCACGGCCCCCGTGTCCTCCACGGCCGAGTCCGCGCCGGGTGTATCCGTGCCGGTGTCTCCAGTCGGGTCCGCGTCCACCTCGGAGACCGGCGTGGAGGGACAACCCAACAGGGCAACCGCCCAAATCATCGACAATGGCTTGCGCATGTCGCCAGCCTAGCAGCTCCAGCTCGTTCCGCGATCGAGTCGCTCCGCGTTCGTGTCGACGGCCGGTTCATGGATGACCAGGAGGAACTCGTCTCACCACCCTGGACCTCGCTGCGCGAGCTTGAGCACGCGAGCGGACAGATCCTTCGAGGCGATGCAGAGAGCGACCCCAAATACGCGCGATGGCCCGAAAGCTCAGCGTGCCGGGCGGCTCCTTGGGTGGCGCGCGACCCAAAGCAAGTGCCGAGCAGCTCTGGATTGCGAAGTTCCCGCTCGCCATCAACATCATGACCTGCCCTCACTGCCAGGCCGCCATGCGGTCACCGCCGTCGCGACCGAGGCGGACGATATCCGGGCGGTCTTTGGCGCCGTCCCGCGGACACGACCGCCGCCGCCGCAGCAGCGGCCAGACGGTGTGCTGGGGCGCGAACAGCCTCAGCGCGGCTGGCGCCCTCGGGACTGGCGACGTGGAGAACCGACCCGTCCCCACGCCCGTCGTCTGCATGCTGTACTCCCTCTGAGCGACGAGACCTCGACGCTCCCGATCGCCGCCAGTGATACTCGGGCTACTACGCCGACCTTCTCGATCAGTCTTCGTGCGTAGTCAGAGCCACGGTCAAGAGCCAGTCCACGGCAAAGGTCGTGAGCTGCCCACTTGGCCCAGCCAGGTTCGCGTCGCAGCCGTGGGTCGCCCAAGGCAGCGCCAGTAGGTACGCCGGGGCGCCTTCTTCGTGCAGCCGCACAGCGAGACGGCGGCTCTGCTCTTGGCTGACGAGCTCGTCCCGTCCTCCGTGGACGAGCAGTGTTGGAGGCAGGTCCTGCCGCACATGGCTGTAGGGTGACGCCGCGCCGTAACGCTCCGCTTGTTCCGGCGAATCGCCTGGCGCTCCGCCCATGAACGCGCTGAGCGTCTCGGGGGTGTTGAGGATTAACGGGTTGCTGGGATTGAGCCAGCTCCAGTTCAAATCGCCTGGCGGGTAAAGCGCGACCACGGCCTTCACCCAGTCTGCGCGCCACGTATAGGCGGCGAGGAGCGCGAGATGAGCGCCCGCTGAGCGCCCGTACAAGACCACACGCTCCGCGTCGAAGCCAAGCTCGTCGTGCCGCGAGCGCAGCCAGTCCGTCGCGACGCGCACGTCGTCGATCTGCGCTGGATAGACATGGTCCGGCGCCAATCGGTACTCGATGGCCGCCACCGCGTAGCCGCGCGCGGCGAGGCGGCGGTTCATCGCTGGCAGCTGTGTTCGGTCGCCGCCACTCCACGAACCGCCATGGATGACGACGACGAGCGGTGGTGCCACGTTCGGGTCCGTCGACGTGGGCGCGTAGTAGTCGAGCTGCAGCGACGTGCCGTCTTCGGACTCATAGTCGTACGTCGTCGGCTCGGGCCCCGCCGTGCCCAAGCGGAAGAGCTGGCCAAAAGAAAAGGCCTCGGACTGCTCTCGATCGGCAGGCTCACCGAACGCCGCGCGAAGCTCCGTGGGTAGCTCTTTAGCGAGCCGCGACGCGCGCCACGCGCTGCTGACGTAGAGCACCGCCGCCGCGAGACCACACGCGAAGAGCAGCGTGTCGCGGTTCGTCTTCCAGCCCCCGATGAACGCCGGGAGGAGCAGCAGCACCAAGAGGTAGCCCGCTTCCGTCGCGCCCACGGCGGGCTTCCAGAGAAACCCCACCGGCGCACGGACGACGGAGAGCAGCGCCAGCGCCGAGAAGAAGACGACCCATACGCTGCGCAGGAAGGGCAGCAGCTCGATGAGGCGTTGCATGCGGCGAGCGTACACCTTTGGGAGATCACTGGCTCCTACTCGACGAAGAGCGAGCTCATCAGAAACGGCTGAAGAGCTTGGTGGTCCACTTTGAGACCCCGTGCGCGAAGAAGCGTTCGTCGTCGACACGCCGATTGACTCGCGCGTACGTGGGGTAGGCGTGGATGGCGCCGCCGACCTCGGACAGCTTGAGTCCGTGCTCCATGGCCAGCACCCACTCGCCCAACGCTTCACCTGCGAGTGGGCCCACAAGATGGGCTCCAAGGATTCGCTCTTTGTCGTCGACGACGACCTTGGCGAAGCCGCGCGCGGTTCCATCGCAGAGCGCGCGATCGACATGGCTGTAGTCGACACGGTGTACGTGTACGTCGAGGCCCTTCTCTTTGGCCTGAGCTTCCGTCAGTCCGACCTGGGCGACTTCCGGGTCGCAGAAGGTCACGGCGGGTACGATGGCGAGGGAGCGTTTATCGGAGCCAACAAAGAGCGCGTTCCGCGTCGCGATGCGCGCCTCGTACTCGGCCCAGTGAGTGAACTGAGGCCCGCCGGTGCAGTCGCCGGCGGCATAGATGTGCTTTTGGCTCGTTCGAAGGTCTTCGCCGACCTGAACGCCGCGTGCATGGGTCAGGACGCCAGCCGCCTCAAGTCCAAGCTCCTCCACGTTCGCTTTGCGGCCCACGGCGACGAGCAACTTGTCGAAGGTGTGTCCTTCCCCGTCGACGAACACGCGCGTGCCTTCGCCATCTCGCTCGAGCTTCCCCACGCTGGCGTTCAGGCGGACCTCGACTCCATCATCACGCAAGGAGTCGAGCACCATCGCCGAGGCATCCGAGTCGGCGCGTCCCAGCAGTCGCTCTCCGCGCTCGAAGATGGTCACCTGTGAGCCGAGCCGTTGAAACGCTTGGCCCATCTCAACGCCGATAGGCCCGCCACCGAGAATCGCGAGGCTCCGCGGAAGCGCCGAGAGCTCCCACAGGCTGTCCGTGTTGAGCGCATCCACTTCGTCCATGCCGGCGACGGGGGGAGGCGATGGACGCGACCCCGTCGCGATGAGGGCGAAGCGAAAGTGCACGACCCTCTCGCTCCCGATCTGAGCTTGGTTTGCGTCGGTGAAACGAGCGCCGCCGAAGGCGACATCGATCTCGTGTTTGGCGAGGGCGGCTTCGTCTTCCGTCGCGCCGATCTCAGCCTGAATCGCCTGCACACGCTGCATCACCTTTGGAAAGTTCACCTCCACGTTTGAGACGCCTACTCCAAAGTCGGCGGCGTGGCGGGCGTGGTGCGCCGACTTCGCGGACGCGATGAGCGCTTTCGATGGAACACAGCCCGTGTTCAGACAGTCGCCGCCGAGCCGCTCGCGATCCACCAGCAGCACCTTGGCGCCGAGGCGAGCGGCCATGATCGCCCCGGTGAGTCCAGCGGACCCTCCACCGATCACTAGATAGTCATACGTTTCGTGTTCAGACATTGTTCGCGGCTCCCCATTGGATGGCCGGCCTGGTGTGTTCGGAGATCCGGCCGTCCCACGTCGCAATGTACCCATCCGCGACGCCCACGTTACGTCTCCCTGGTGTCTGGCAGTTTTAGTGGCTCAGGCGAAGGTCTGAACGAGGTGACTGAGCACGCCGACGCCCCAGGCTTCTCTCCGCTCCAGCTCCTCGGCGCCGTTGGTGCTTTGGCCTCCATGGTGCTCGTCGTGGCACCCACGCTCGTTGATGACCCCGGTCCTGCGCCCGACCTGTTCGAGGCCGTCGAGCGTCATGTGCGCTGCTTGGCGTGGGTCTCGGTGGGGCCCTTGTGGTGAAACAATGGCGTCGACCATGGTCGGTGTTGCTCGCTTGGCTCGCGCTGTGCCTGTCGGCCGGCTCCTTGCTCGCTCGTTTCGTCGGCATCGCGATGGAGGCGCCAAGCAACCTCAAACAGTGGATGCTGGTCGGTGTTGAGCTCGCCATCTGCGCCGTCGCCGCCCTCTGGATTCGTTATCGGCGCGACGCCCCCGACCGCGCTCAAGCGGGCGCGGCGGGAACGGACGCCGAGTGATGGCCCAAGACCCGGCAGCGGCGACTCGAGATGAAGCCGTGGAATGGGTGGAGCCTGGGAGTCATTCGAACCAGTAATCCACGAAAGGCCGGGGGCTTGCACCGGGAACGTATCCCTCAGGGCTCATCGGAAAGTAGCGTCAACGTCTGGAGCAACGCCGTTGCTGACTCGGCGTTAAGGTTGTCCGTCCAAGCGTGCGAATCTAGTCTTCTCACGGTGGTGTGGCCTTTGGCTCTGCGCTGAATACGGTCGACCAGCTCGGCATCCCGGGGTTGCTGCAACGAAAACTCGCGAAACGGCCGCCCGTGCAGAAGGGCCGTGGGGGCATAGACGAAGACCGTCTCTGATGAGCGCCGGATCTCCATCGGCATTCGCCACACGGCGAACCATGGAACCACAAGAACGATGGGAAGGCCGACGAGGGCTAGCGGACCCGTGATGAACGCCTGCACTACAAGAAACGCCGTCAAGACCAACGCCATGAGGACGAAGCCCACTGCGGCAATTCGTAGGGGAACTCTCATGGCCCAGTCCGCGACTAACTTGTGCTCAGTGCGCGTCATGTTCAGTCTCTGAATAGGACTCAAGGGCATGTCTTCGAAACCCACTCTTTCACAGCGTACTTTCCGCGGGCGGACACACCAAGGAAGACGCGACGCCACAGCGACACGGCTGGATCCTCCAGATGCTTCAGAACTTGCATCCGGTCTGTGGAGGTAAAATAGGGGCGGCGTGTCATGAGCCCCCAGACTGAAAAACAACGGAGAGTGCTGTTGCCAACTTCTATGACCACAGGAAAGCGCATCGTCGATGCTGCTGATACGAAGAACGCGAACGCCAGAAACGCGGCGCCCATGACACCTTCAGTGAATTCTGTTTGAACACTTATGCCCGCGGCGACGAAACCAACGACGAGCACCAAGGCGCTGACGATGTGCATCCAGAGTACAAATAGTTGCACGGCGTAGACTCTACGATTCATAGCAGGAACCAAGGTAAGCGAGCGGAGTGCTCCCGCTCAACACCTTCGCCAGCCATGAAAGAGTTCGTTGGAGGTCCAAGCGCCACGAAAAAAGCCGGCCAGGCGCTGGGCCTAACCGACTGATTTCATACACAAGTTTTGGAGCGGGAGACGAGATTCGAACTCGCGACGTCAACCTTGGCAAGGTGACATGTGGGGTGAGTAACCCAGGGGAAATCAACATTTATAGGTAGAAAGCGTCCCCTTGTGTTGTGTGCTGTCCCCTGGTGTTGCGACGAAAGTGGAAGCCTTGGTGGAAGGTGCCGGGAGGTGCTCCGCCTTTCTTTTTGCCCCGGTCCGTCGTTCTCTTCTCCGATCCTCACAAGAACCCGGAGTCCTAGGAGACTCCTTTGGAGCGGGAGGCCGGGGGTTCACAACCGGGTCCGACATCGGTCCGTCGTTTGGATTTGAATACAGCGGCGTGCAGTTCTACAGCGACGCGGGAATCTTGAGGGCGATTGCCCACGCCGTGGGGCTTCGCTGACCATTCCGAGCGCTTCCCGGCCACCGCCGATGCCGAGGACTCCGCACTTCCCTACTCCCATCACGAATCAACTCCGTTGCGGTCGCTGCCGTTGCGGTCGCTCCGCACTTCCCTACTCCCATCACGAATCAACTCCGTTGCGGTCGCTGTCGGAGCCCACAGATCAACTCCGTTGCGGATTTCGGTTGTTCATCACGAATCAACTCCGTTGCGGTCGCTGGTCGCTGGCGACGAGCTCCGGCGAGCCCGCCGCCAGTCCTACGCCCGGCCCGATGCGGTACCTAC
>JBLHKB010000094.1:0-16259 GCA_047619315.1 Polyangiales bacterium | reverse complement strand
ACGCCGTCGTGATTCCAATCGTTGCTCTTCACGGCGTGATGGGGTTCGCGGAGCTCATCCTCGGCGACCGAAAAGAGCCTGACAGCGAGGAACGTGCGTGGGTGGATATATACGCACGTTGGTTCGGTTTCCGCGATTGGTAGACGCCGCAGATCCTGACGTTAAACGTGACGATCCAAAAACTCGAAGGTGTCTCGCCAGCAGCGCTTCGCCTCGGCCAAGAACGCAAACGCGTGAAACGCGTGCACCTGGCCCGGGTAGTATTGATCCTCGGCGGTGGCGCCCAAGGCGCGAATGGCGGCGGCGAAGCGACGAGTGTCGTCGAGGAGAGGGTCTTTGGTTCCGACGGGCAAGAAGAAGGGCGGGATATCTCGGTCCGGCGTCTCGCCTCGCTCGAGCCAGTTGAGTGGATCAGCCAAGTCGATCGTTGAGCCGTAGGCATCGACGGGCTCAGGGAGATAGCCGCGTTCGATCTCTTGGAGTCTGTCCGCGAGGAACTGTGGGAACCCGGCTTTGCGTCGGGCGAATCGGTTGACGTCGCTGACCTGGAAGATGCCACACGCCGGCAAGACCGCGCGCGGGACCACGCCACTGTCGAAGACGCGTTGCGCAAAGGGTTCGCTCCGACGCATCGTCGTCGACAAAGCGAGACCTGCGGCGAGGTTTGCGCCCGCCGACTCGCCCGCGATCACGAGCCGCGAGAGGTCAGCGCCGTGTGCTGGGCCATGCTCGGCGAGCCACTCAAACGCCGCCGCGACGTCCTGCGCAGCCGCTGGAAAAGGGTCGTCCGGCGCGAGGCGGTAGCCCACGTTGAAGACCAGGTAGCCACGTTGCGCAAACGAGAGCCCCATGATCCAGTGGGTCTCCTTGGAGAGAATGCGAAACCCACCACCATGGATGTAGAGCACGGTCGGCAGGAGCTCTTGGGTGTCGCTTGGTCGGTAGATGTCGAGGCGATGCTCGGGGCGTTCGCTCCCCGCGATGTAGGGGACGTCGCGCTCCACCACGATCCCGTGTCGCTCCGGCTTCGCCAGAGGGTGAAGCTGTCCAAGACGCGCCGCGCCGGAGAAGAAACCGTGCGCCAAGGCACCCCCCGCTCGCCGGCGCGCCTTGAGGATGCGTGATGCGGTCATGCTGAGATGATAGCAATCTTCGAGGACAACGGATGTCAACTTTTCAAGACCTGCTCGCAGAGGTACAACCCTTCGTTTTCACAACATCAAGGAGTCCTCCACAGCTACTCTTCGGAGGAGCTCTATGGGTCGGAATACCCGCCCCACCCTCGTCTGTTGCATCGCGTATGACCTCCCGATTTCTCGCTCTCTCGCTCGGGGTCTTTTTGTGCGTGGCGTGCGGCCCGAAGCAGAGCGCGCCGGCGCGTGCGCCTGCCGGTCACGTCCTGGAACAGACCGCGGAACAGACCGCGGAACTAGAGCCGGAGCCGGGTGCTGCGTCGTCGCCGGAAGTGTCCCCAGAGCGCCCCGCCGCAGCGGCGGACGAAATGGCGGACGAAGCGACGTGCATAGAGCGCTCCTGGCAAGTGGTGTCTCGCGAGCTTGAAGAGACGCTGCGCGAGTTCGAGGAACTTGAGCGCCACGAGACGCTCTCGCTTCAAACGGACGACGAGCGCGAAGGCCACTGCGCGCGGAGCGTTTCGATTCCGGACCTCGATGGAGATGGGCGCGAAGAGATGGATCTGAGTGCGGGGTGTCGGTGGAACACGACGTGGCCGCACGTGCTGTTCCTCTCGCGGGGGTGTCGCTTTGCGGGGGTAATTTGGAGCGCCGATGTGTTTCGGTATTTGCCGCGTGCGGGCGCAGAGCCGTCAGATATTGTGACGCATTCGTCGAATGGATGTGCGGGCCAACAGTTCACCGAAGAGCGGCATCGCTGGAATGGGACTCACTACGAAAGCATCGCGCGCGTCGACTGCGATCTGTGCGAGGAGTGGGGCACGCGAGGACCTCAGCCGGCGGCATGTAATCAGGAGGACGGGAGCGTGAGCTGGTAAGATCTACGCTCCTCGCGTGGCCAGTAGGCCGGCGCATGAGAATGCGGTATTCATCGCGGGTGAGAACTTCAATACGACTAGCGCTGGTGGCTCTGGCGGCATGTGGGTCTGGGCAAGTCACGGTTCAGTCTTCGACGCAAGTACAGCAACGCGTAGAGGTGAGATGGGGCGCCGGCGGCCAAGGCGGCGAGACCATCGACTTCGAAGACCCACGTCTGGTGGCGGCCCTCGCCGACACGGAGCGCGTCATCGGCCAGCGCGTCGACTTCGTCTTCGACGTTGCGCGCATGCCGCGACCCCGCGGCCCCTTCTTTGAGGCGATGTTTGACCGGCAGATTGGGCGTATTCCCTTAGAACTCGAAGCCCTCTCGCAAAGAGATCCGGCGCTCTTTGCGTTCTTGCAGGAGAACATGCGGCAGGTGAGCTTCGACTACAACGGCGCACGACGAAGCCTTGAGGTCGAGTATGAGCGAGAGAGCGGCGTGGTGCGCTTTCTCCTGACATCGCCCCGCCTTGGACGAGGTGCCGTCGCCGAGGCGGCGGAGCAGGCGTACGGGGAGATGCTCGACGAGCGCTTCTTGCAGAGCCCGCTTCGGGAGATCGAAGCCAGCGAGCTGGCCCTGTATGCCTCGTGGATTACGACGCGCCGACGACCTGGCGAAGATGTACTTCTTCGGCTCTCCGAGCTGCTGATGGTGTGGGAGCGAGTGCTCAGTGAACGCAGCGGGCAAGACGAAGCACTGCTGTTTTTGCGCGAAGAGATCCCAAGTCGCGCCCGTCGCCTCGCCGAGCAATACGGCCGCAGCGAAGGGCGCGACATCTCGCCTCTGCTCGACGGAACGGCGAGAGACTTTGGACGCTTCGTGACGCGCGAGTTTAACTCGCTGGAGCCGCAAGCCCAGAGCAAAATCCTTCGTGCGCTCTTGGTGCGTCGGTCCAATGTCGATCGCGGCGAAGACCGCTTTGCGCGAAACATTTTCCCTGGTCTGGACCGGTACGATTTCGGAATGCAGATCGCGCGCAGATGGCTCACCGCCGGCGCTGGGGTAACGGTCGGCGAAGGCGACGCGCAGGACGCGATGACGGAATTTATTTGCCCGAGGGGCCATGGCGAACGGCCCCTGGACTCGCCGCGATGCCGCGCAAGCGGGGGTTTCTGGCATTTCATCTCGTACGACGAGGCCCTGCGCGTCCGCCTCGCGGAGACCCTCAAGGAAGTGAACGATCCGCGCTTGACCCTGACCGCGCTCGTCGGACTTCGAGACACCAACGCCGCAGCGATGGTCGACGTTTGGCACCGGCTCGAAGACAGCCCCACGAACTGGCGCATTGGCGCCCGCGTGCTTGGCGACCGCCTGAGCTACGACAGAAACCGCGACCTCATGCGTTCCCTCTACGACGAAGCCGTCGGCGCATGGCGACGGAATCCTACCCTTCGCGGCGGCTACCTCTACATTCTGGCGGCGAATGAATACCCGCGCTCAGGCCGTTCAGGCTTGGTGCCCTTCGACAACTTCGCCCGCATCTTCGGCACGACGATCGACCAGCGGGTTTTGAGTGAATTTCTCCAAGTGGGCGAAGGTGCTGTGCTGCGCTTGCCAGCCGTTTGGCCCGCCCTCGCCCGTGGTACGGGCACGGCTGTGGTGGTACCCGCGCTCACGCGACTCCTCGACGATGGCCCGGGGATTATGCAGCGAGGCGGGTTTCGCCGCATGGACGTCGTCGGCGATTGGCTACGCGCGATGCGAAACGCCAGAGACCAAGCGGGAAAGAACGCGGCACAACGTTATCTAAGGGCGCGCTTGCGGCAGCACCCTTCGGAGGAGCGGATGCTCGAGGGATTGATCGCGCTGACGCGGTAAAGCGAAGGCTCAGCTGTGGTCTCGCAAGTAGAGCGCTTCGACCTCCTTGCGCGCCCACTCGGTCTTGCGCAGGAACTTCAGCGTGGACTGCACGCTTGGGTCGAAGGTAAAGCAGCGGATGTTGATGATGGAGGACAGCTCCTCGAAACCATAACGCTCCACAAGGTCTTCGACGATCACCTTGAGGGTGAGGCCGTGTAGAGGATTGTTGGGCTGGCCTGTGGACATGAGCTCTTAGGGTGGCAGTGGGGAGGAGTTAGGCAAGGGCTCTGCTTTGGATTGACCCTCGCGTTTGCTCCGGTAATTCGATTGATACAGAGTTGAGCCATGGAAGCCCAGTTCAACACGGACGACTACCGTCCTCGCGAGGAGGACGCGCGCATCGTGCTCACCTCAGAGCCAGCAAAGGTCCCCGTGCGCGCGTGGGTGATCGCTACAGGGGTTGGCGTGTTGGCGTTGTGGAGCGCCATACAATATGGACGACTCGATGTGGCCGCGGCTGCGCTCCTGCCGATGCTTTTTCTTTTCGTAGGCGCTCGGGTTCTCACGAAGAGTCCTCCGCGGACCGTCCTGCGTTTTTTGGACGAAGGCGTTGAACTCGACACTCCTGGGCAGGGTTGGGTGCGCGTGCCGTGGGACTTGATCACACGCTTGGTCCAAGACGGCGTTGGTGGCGCATCACTCGACACAGGGACCGTTGCCGATGGTGGTCGTAGTGTGGCGCGACTCCCCAAAGACCAGCTTGATAAGCTGCTCGCCGCCGCGGTGCTTCCTGCGCACGTGGAGTTGATCGAAGCGCCCCCGGGGACGCCCGCGCCGCACAATGCGAAGCGGACTTTTGTGCTCTGGCTCCTCCTCATCGTCGCCTTCGTCGTCATCTGGCAGCTGGTGCAGAAATGAACGACGAACCACTCGGACCTTTTCGGCGCGACGGTCGGATGCATTTTGCGAGCGAGACGCGCCACGACGAGGCGGCACAGCGCGCGCTACGCTTTGGAGCCAGCCTCGAGTTTCCAGGCTACGTCTTCGTTCTTTCACTCGGACCGGTGGCGATTGCCGTGGCGACGAGTGCTTGGTGGGCGCTGGGCATCACCGCGTTCCTCCTACTCATCGCATGGAAGATGCAACAGAGCTTTGCCCTTGGGCGTAAGAACGCCGCCGCGCAAGAGTCGCGGCGAACGTGGATTACGGAGGACGGGGTCTTTCTCGACGGCATTCTCGGTCCCGCCAAGTGGGAGTGGGAGGCCATCGACGACGTCCGAATCGCCGGGTCGTACGTCGTCGTGCAGTTCGCGAGTCGAGAGGTGTTGGCGCTGCCAGCGGTGGGCGCCGAAGCCGAGCGGATGGTCGCGTTTGTTCGCGAGCGCTCACAGCGTAGGCTCGTGGACAACCCAGGCCGGCTGCTCTTTCTCCTCGCGCTTCTGTACGCCGCTTGCGTGGTTGCGGCGTTGGTGTTCCTGCTCTGACTGATCACCCGCGGTACGCCCCTAGTTGTGCGAACAGCTCTGCGACGGGTCGCCCATCGATGGACACCACCTCGAGTTCATCCGCGGTGACGTGGCGAAGCCGGCCATTCGCGGAACAGATGGCCACCCGGAAGTCTGATTGGACGATCTTCCACTTGATCACCCAGGTGGTCACGTTGCGCCACTCGGCAGAGTAGCCCGAGCCCACCACCACGAAGAGTTCACCGGATTCTTTGTGTCGTACGATCGTTGCCATCAGCCCACGGTAGTGACGCTCGGATGCTTGTGTAGCGGGATCGATGGGCGCTCTATCCCGGCCTCATGGAAGCCCGCCACGGTCTGCGATAGGTTCGCGGGATGGAGCACTCCGCGACCCCCGCCATTTTGATGTTTGCGACGCTCGCTTTGGCCTGTGCACCACGGGCGAGCCCAAGCACGACTCATCCCGTCGCAGCGCCGGCGGCTTCTCCGCTGCACCGCTGCACCCTCTTCATGGAGCGTGCCCTAGGTGACGGGACGTCCGGGCTCACGCTCAGCGGATTTGGAGATTCATCTGCGGAGGCGAGCTCGCAAGCGCTGCTGGTGGCGTACGAAAGCGCAGAGCTGCTCGATAGTGGGCGGATTTGGGCGGAGGTTCTTATGGGGGTCTATTCCAACGAGGAAACGCTGCCATGGCTGAGGGGCGTGTATGCAATCGCGCCCCCGTCGAGTGGCCCTCTCGGCTGGACGTTTACGCCGGGGGAGTGCCAAGAGCTTGAGAGCGTGGCGGGGCGCGTGAAGGTTCAATGGGAAGCCGGACAGCGATTGAGCGTCGCTAGCGATTCGGCGGCGATGGCCATCGAAGGGGCTCGACGACGCTCGTGCCACGGCGAGTGGGCCACGACATTTTCACAAGTATTCAGAGCTCTGGCCACCGCCGACCCGGCGAATCGCGATGCGATGTACCAGGAGGGTTTGTCAGAGCAAAACGAGGCATTCCGCACGTGCGTCGCTTCGGGCGAATATGCCGTCGAAGCGTCGAGGCACCCACGCATTGGAGCGAGCCGCGAGGAGCTCTGCGAAGTCGCGGCGACGGCGAACGAGGAGAAGCTCTTCTTCGGACGCGCACAGGGGAGATCACGTGCTCATGCGCTGGAACGTGCCTCGCTCATGGCGATTCGGTCGACGCTGCGCGCGACGCACGCCCAGCTCGGCGAGGCCATCGGCAACGGCGAAGCGTCCATGCGCGCGATGCTGGTTGCACGCGCTCTCCAGGACGCGATCAACGCCGTCAGCGGACAAGCGCTCGTGGGAAACGCTCACTCCCGCTGCAGCGCCGTCGAAGGTCCTCTGGTCGCCGAATGGCGCCCCTCAGACTCACGCTGCGGTGACGGGTTTGCCGACGCTCCGTGGAGCGCAAGCGTGTGCGACGAAGTCGCCGCCACCGGACGAGCGCACGTCGTCGCCGCTATCGCGGCAGCCGACGCAGAAGATGTTCCACGGCTGTTGATGAATGGGTTCGGCGAGGTCCAGGGCTGCTTGCTCCGTTGCACCACGGACGTCGAAGTCACCGGCGTGGGCGAGAGCGTCGACACGCGACGCGCGCACTGCGACGGTGAAGAAGACTTCTGGAACATCGTCGAACGCAGCGTTGTCGCACAGAGCCTCACTGGGCTCTTGCACTGCGCGGACACAGCACTCTTTGGCCAGGTGATGGCGGGCCACCAACAAGCGCCCGAGCGATTTTGGGAGGCCGTGAGCGCGCCGCGGGAGATGTTCAGAGTGACCGTGGAGAACGGTCAGTACTCGCTAAGTCAGCGATGAGCGAGCAGTGCAACTCGGCAGCCCCATGACCTCGCGGCCGAACAGTGTCATTCTTGGCCATGCCTCGTTCGATCCACGCTCTGCTCATTGTCGGCCTGCTGGCCTTCGCTCATAGCCCTTCGCCGGCGGAGGCTTGCCAGTGTCTCCTCGTGTCGTCTGAGGGAGCTCGCGAACAAGCCACGGCGGTTTTCGAGGGGCGGCTGGAGCGTTTTGAGACGGTCGATGAGGTCTCGTATGCCGTGTTCGAAGTGCAGCGCGTTTGGAAAGGTCAGGTGACGCGCAGCGTTCGGGTACGTGCCGCGCAGCTCACCATGTGTCCGCCCCACTTGCAGGTGGGGGAAACGCGCATCGTGTACGCGGTGGGTCCGGCGAATAGCTTGCGCATCGACACCTGTTCACGGACCGCGTTTTCAGGGAACGATGCGGCGGAGCTTGGGCCTTCGCGGAGACCGCGCTCGCGCTGAGCGACACGCCGTTCCGGAAGTCGTGCTCGCGGCAGGATCGACGCAATTGGCTTTTCTGGTGATATTTAGGGCCAAAAAAGACATTTTTGTCGCTCATTTGAACCATGCATCTTGCTTTCTCCAAAAGAAAGTGAATGTTTGCTTTGCATGCCTCATGTCTACCAGCGAAGCGAAGTTCGTCAGCGGCAAATCGCTGAAGCGGCACTTCAGATCATTGCGGAGCACGGCCTCGCCAAGTTCACGGTGGCGGCGTTGGCAAAACAGTTGCCGATCACTGGTGGCACGATCTTCCGGCATTTCGAGAACAAGGAACGCATCGTCCTCGCCGCCATCGAGCGACTGGCGGAGGACTTGTTCCCCTCGGAGCATCTCATCGATGCTCGGGAGCGCCTGCGTGAGTTTTTCGAATTACGTGCACGGCTGCTGGCGGCGCCGGGATCGATTGGGCGTCTTGTCTTCTCCGGTGAACTCGGACGGGCAGCTGGCGACGAGGGCATGGCGCGCATTTCAGCGCTACGCCGAGACAGCGCGGAGTTCGTCCAGACATGTCTCCGCGATATGCGCGGTGTCGACTACGGAGGGCTGCGACTACGCGAAGACGTCTCTCCCCTAGAAGCGACACGGCTGCTGCTGGGAATGCTGTTCACGTTCCGGGCAGATCTTTGTCTGTTCTCATCTTCCGATGGCGAGAGTGACTCCACGGACGCGCGCATACGTGCGTCGTGGGACACCATCGAGCGCCTCTTTCTGATCAACCCAAAACACGGAGTCACTTCCACATGAAACGTATTCTGCTCGCAGCCGTCGTCGTTGTGGTGGTTCTGGCCGGCCTCATCGCCTGGCGAATAAAGGCGCAGGACGCTGTGCTTGACGGTCCACTTTCGGGGTCCGGGGTTGTGGAGAGCGCCGGCGTGGACCTCTCCTCGCGAATGGCCGCGCGTGTTGTGAATGTGGCCGCAGAGGGCGCCACCGTTGCCGCGGGAGACGTCGTCATGGAGCTCAACTGCGACGAGCCGCGTGCTCGCCTGTCGGAAGCGGAGGCTCGACTCCAGGTGGCCCGCTCGCAGGCGGACGGTGCCGCAGCATCCGCCACCGCCGCAGACAGACAAAGTTCCGCGGCGGAAGCCAACACCAGGGCCGCACGTGCTCGAGTGAGTGTGAGCGAGACTCGCCGTGATGCCGCCCGAAGAGAAGCGGCTCGTGTTGACTCGCTCGGGGAGTTCGTCGCCACCGCGACACACGACGGTGCGCGCGACATGGTTCTCACGCGTGAACAGGAAGTGGGCAGTGCGACAGCATCACGGGTGGCTGTGCAACGACAAGCCTCCGCCGCCGCCGCGTCTGCGGAGTCAGCCGGCGAGCAAGCAGAGGCCGCGTCACGCTCCATTGCGGTGATGGAAGCGCTCGTGACACGTGCTCGCCTCGCCACCGAGGAGTGCCGAATTACGACGCCCCTCGCGGGCGTTGTGGAGCGCGCACATTTCGAAACCGGTGAGCTCGTTTCGTTTGGCGCGATCGTCGCGCGCGTCGTGCGAACGGACATGGTGAGGGCGACGTTCTATGTGCCGAACTCGGAGGTCGGCGAGGTGCAAGTGGGGCAGCCGGTCGTCGTCGTCGCCGATGCGTTCGCGGACCGCGAGTTCCAAGGGACTGTGCGGCGCGTGGGGCTCGAGGCTGAGTTCACACCGCGAAACGTCCAAACGCGTAGCGACCGCGACCGGCTGGTGTTCCCCGCGGAGATCGACATCGTCAATGAGCAGGCCAGCCTGCGGGCGGGCATGCCGGTGACGGTCACCGTCGGAGTCGAGCCATGAGTGCGATTCAGGTGGAGGGCTTGGTTCGCGGGTACGGCGCTGAGCCAGCGGTCAATGGCCTGACACTCAAGGTCGCCGAGGGCGAACTCTACGGGCTCGTCGGCCCGGACGGGGCTGGCAAGACAACCGCCATCTCTTGTCTCGCTGGCTTGCTGGTGCCCGACGCGGGTCAGGTTCTCGTTCTCGAACACGACCCGATCAAATCCGGCGCCGAGGTCCGCCAAAACTTGGGCCTGATGCCCCAAGAGTTCAGCCTCTATGGCGACCTCTCCATCGCCGAGAACCTTCGCTTCTTCGGCCGCCTCTTCTCACTTCCAAAGAAAGTGTTCAAGGCGCGCAGAGACCGGCTCCTCGCGATCACACGGCTCACGCCTTTCGTGGACCGACGCGCATCGGCGCTGTCAGGCGGTATGTACAAGAAGCTCGCGCTGTCTGCTGCGCTACTTCACCAGCCGCGGGTGCTGCTCCTTGACGAACCCACGAACGGAGTGGATCCGGTGAGTCGCCGCGAGCTGTGGGACCTTATCTACGAGTTTGTCGCCGACGGCATGGCGGTCCTCGTTTCGACTCCGTACATGGACGAAGCTGCGCGCTGCCATCGCGTTGGTTTGATGCACCAGGGCGCGCTCATCGCGGAGGGTCCTCCCGGAGCGCTCATCGACGGGCTCGACCACGAAGTATGCGAGGTGATCGGCGGCGCCCGTGAAGCCCTGCACGAAGTGCTGGAACACCACCCTGACGTCGTCGCCGCTTCGCCCGCAGGAGCACTTCTTCGAGTGGTTCTACGACCGGGTTCACGCGAGCGCATCGAAGCTAAGCTCTCCGAGTACGGCGCCACGCTGCAAACGACCTCCGCGACGTTCGAAGACCTCTTTCTCGCACGCATTTCTGAGGCCGCGTGACTGAACACTCCATTGAGGTGGAGTCCCTACGAAAGGAGTTCGGGTCTTTTACCGCGGTCCGCGACGTCAGCTTTCATGTGGAAAAAGGAGAGATCTTTGGATACCTCGGTGCAAACGGCGCCGGTAAATCGACGACGATTCGTATGTTGTGTGGTCTCCTCGAGCCCACATCGGGTCGGGCAACGGTGGGCGGCCATGACGTGGGCAGCGCACCAAGGGATGTGAAGCGAGCCATCGGCTACATGTCTCAGAAGTTCAGCTTGTATCTGGATCTTTCAGCCCGACAGAACCTGGAGTTCTTCGCCGGCAGCTACGGGCTGAGGGGGCGAACCCGCGCGGCACGAATCGACGAGGTGATGGAGCTGGCTGGCCTGAAGCAGCACAGCCGGGAGCTCGCCGGGGCGATGCCAGGGGGGACTCGACAGCGCTTGGCCCTCGCCTCCGCGTTGGTACACAAGCCGCAGATCGTGTTCTTGGACGAGCCGACAGCAGGTGTTGACCCCCTCGCGCGTCGTCAGTTCTGGTCATTGATCCGCAACCTCGCGCACGAGGGAACCACCGTCTTCGTCACGACGCACTACATGGACGAAGCCGAATACTGCGCGCGCGTTGGACTCATGGTCGACGGCGAGCTGCGCGCCCTCGACACCCCCAAGGGTCTGAAAGCGGAGTTCGTGCCGGGTACCATGTTGTCCGTGGAGGGTGCGGCTCTTCACCAAGGAATGAAGGCGGTTCGGGCGTTGCCAAACGTCATCGACGTCGAGTCGTTCGGTGCGGGCCTGCACGTACGCATCGAGACAAGCCAGAACGTGCCGGACTTCCGCCACAGCATGGACGCGGCCCTTCGTTCTACGGGCGCTCAGCCGGAGAGAGTGGAGCAGATCGAAGCGACGCTGGAAGATGTGTTCCTCTCCGTGGTCGCTCCGAATACACCACAGGCTCCGCCTGAAGACGCGAGTCTCGAGTCCTCCGGCGGCGCGGACCTCAAAGCCGCGCGAGGCGAATGATGTCCTCACTTGGCCGCATTCTCGCGCTGTCTGAAAAGGAAGTCCTGCACGTCGCGCGCGACCCGAGGACGCTCTACTTGGCCCTCGCGATGCCAGTGCTGATGCTGATCCTCTTTGGCTTTGGCGTGAGTTTCGACCTCGACCATGTTCCCATCGCGGTTCTTGACCGCGATCACAGCGCCGCGAGCCGCGAGATGCTCAGCCGCTTCTTCGCCAACGATGATTTCCTGCGCGCTGAAACGGTCACGAGCCCTGCAGAGGCAGAGAGGGTTCTCGTCGCCGGTCGCGCCATCGGTGTTCTGAGTATTGAATCCGGATTCTCCGACAGCCTGGTGCAAGGGCAGCCTGCGGCGATGGCGCTCTGGATCGATGGCTCCGACCCCAACAGCGCGATTCAGGCGCGTGCGAAGGCGGAGCTGCTGGCGGCGCAGATCGTGGCCACGCTCGGCCCAGGCCCTTCTCAGTTTTCGGCGCCCATCGAAGTTCGTACGTTCACTCGCTTCAACCCCCAAGGCCTCAGCGCGATCTTTCTCGTGCCGGGCATCGCCGGGTACATTCTCGCGATCATCGCCGTCCTGCTCACGGCGCTGACGGTTGCGCGTGAGTGGGAGCAGGGTTCGATGGCGCAGCTGTTCTCGACGCCGGTGACGCGGTTTGAGATCGTCATTGGCAAGCTGCTCCCGTACCTCGCGTTGAGCTTCGTCGCCGTGCTGCTGGTGATCGCCATGGGGGGCTGGGTGTTCGACGTACCCTTCCGTGGATCCATGCTTGCGATGGCTGGGTTTTCTTTACTCTTCCTCGCCGGAACCCTCGGCCAGGGCCTTCTGATCTCCGTCGCCACTCGCAATCAAATGGTCGCGACTCAGCTGGCGACGCTGATGTCGGTTCTTCCCTCGCTCCTGCTCAGCGGGTTCATGTTCCCCATCGACAACATGCCAATCCCACTTCAGGGCCTCAGCTATCTTGTGCCGGCGCGGTACTACATCGAAGCGCTTCGTGGAGTCCTCCTTCGAGGAAGCACCTTTGTCGAACTCTGGCCGCAGGCGCTCGGCCTCATCCTGTTCGCAGCCTTGATGATCGGCATGTCGATTCGTCTCTTCCGGAGGACCGTCGCGTGACATCTCTGACCATGCTCTTGGCCATGATCACCAAGGAGCTGCAGCAGATCCTCCGCGACAAGCGCATGATGCTCTTGCTCCTGGGCGTGCCGGTTGTGCAACTCATTATCTTCGGCTTCGCGGTGGACCTCGACGTCGACGAGGTACCCACGGTGATCGTCGATCACGACGCGAGCGCGCTGTCGCGCCATCACCTCGCCCGCATACTCGCGGACGGAACGTTGTCGGTCGTGTACGAGACCCCCGATCTGGACCTCGCCGATTCAATGCTGGCAACTGGCGAAGCCGCCGCGACGATCATCGTGCCCGAGGGGTTTGAACGCGACGTGATCGTTGGCCGCACCGGCTACGTGCAAGTCGTCCTCGATGGGACGGACCCAAACCGAGCCAATGTGGTGGGCTCCACCGTCAGCTCGTACTTCCTTGGAGAAGGCCGAGCCCTGGCCGCAGAGCGACTGCGAAGTCGTGGCGTCACTCGGCGGATGCCCTCTCTCGACATGCGCTCTCGTGTGTTCTTCAATCCCAGCCTCAAAAGCGCCATCTACATGGTGCCCGGCGTCGCGGCGATTCTTCTCATGCTGATCACGACGCTGGTGACCGCCATGGGGCTCTCCCGCGAGCGGGAGGCGGGCACACTGGAACAAGTCCTCGTCACTCCGATGCCGGGTTGGGTGTTGATCGCTGGCAAGATCCTGCCCTTCGCAGCCTTCGGTTTGTTCGACTTCATTCTCGCGATCGTGGTGGGCGCGTATGTGTTCCAGATGCCCATCGTGGGCAGTGTGCCGCTCCTGCTTGGGGCGACCGGGGCGTATCTGCTGGTGACGCTCGGTATGGGTTTGCTCATCGCGACGTTCAGCTCGGGCCAGCAGCAAGCGTTCATGGGCGGCTTCCTCTTTATGCTGCCGGCGGCGCTCCTCAGCGGGATCATGACGCCGGTGCATTCGATGCCGGAGTGGATGCAGGTTCTGACCTTGGCGAATCCGCTCAGGCACTATGCCGAGGTTCTTCGCGGAGTGCTGTTGCGTGGCGCGAGCGCACAAGACCTGCTCGTTCCACTGAGCGTGCTGGTTCTGATGGGCGTCTCGGTGTTCGCGCTCGCCACGAGGCGATTCTCAAACTCGATGCGCTAGGTGTACGCCTTGCTCACATGCAGCGCTCGGCGGCGACGCGCGCTTCGTTTGCCGTGAGTCAGGCATCGGCGTCCTCGTAGAACTCTGCGGTCATGGGCGCAGATTCGACTTCGGTGCTCGTGTTGAGAAACGGCCGACGTAGACGACAAGCCGTCGGGCGTTAGGGCGTTGAGTCGTTGCAGCTCGCCTCACAAAAAAGCGCGTACTGCTCTCTGGCGCGCGTCTCGGCGACGGCGTCTGTGACCTGTCCCGCGCCGCTCAGAATGTCTTGCTTGTTAAGTCGTAGAAAGTCGTCGAGCTTGGCGCGCCAGTGGTGATGGAACACGGGCCGGCGCCGCCGAGCTTGGCCGTCGGCGTAGTCCAGGAAGAGGGTGATGAGACGCCCGAACTCCGTCACTTCTTCTTTGCTTAGGTAGTTCTTGGCGAGGGTCACGTCGTCTTCGCAGGGCTCGGCGCCCTTCCAAGCTGTGAGGCCCATATTGGGCATGGCCGCGTCGGCCCGTTCGGCGATGAGCTCCGCTGATGTCTTGCCGGAGACGGCGTGGTGAAGCTTGTTCTGAACGAGGTCAAAGAACGTGCGTGTTTCGTCGGAGTCCGCGTCGTAGTCAACGGAGAGCGCGCAGATTGCGCAGAGCTTTTCGTAGTCGGGGTTCATGGGTGGACGAGGGTATCAGGAGGTGGCGGGATGTGCCGGCCTCTGACGCCGGGCGTGCCTGTTCAAGGCTGAGTGTTGAGATACTGACGACAATGGGGGCTTAGCCCGCCGCGAGCTTCGCGGCTTGGAAGAACTCCGCGGGCATAGGACGCTGCATCTCCCACTCGATGCGCATCGGGCGCTCTCCCTCGTGCCGCCTGTAACGTACGGCGCCTAGGTTCATGTACGCCATGGCGGACCCGCGTTCATCTCGCTGTCGTTCCCGGACAAAGAGGAGCGCCTCTTGAGCGCCGTGCCCGACGTTCAAGTAGCGCGCCCCGGTCTTCGTCGCCGGATGGCAAGTGCTCTGAGATTCCCAATGAAAGAGTGACGCGCTGATGGGGTAGTCGCGGTACATGGTCGTCGCCGTGAAGGCGCGCTCGTCTTTGTGCAGCGTCACGAAGAGCAAGTCGGTCTTCAGCGGCGCGACATAGTAGACGCCGGTCTGCGTCTTCTTCACGCCGCCCTTCTTCGTGCGTTCGTCGGCAGCGGCCATGACTTCAAAGCGCGAGTAGGTCGCGTGGTCGGCTAGAGCGATGCTCGTACGTGCAAAGCTCACGCGCCGACAGCGGTCCGCGAGGACGACGAGCAGCTCGCGGAGTTCGCGGCGCAGCCAGTCCGAGCGCCACAGTCGGTCCCAGCGCGCCTGCATCTCGTTGTACGACGAGCTTTGTCCGAGCAGGACGAAGAGCAGCCGCTGATAGGCGTCCGTGTCGTCCGCCACGAGGCGGTTGGCGACGGGGCCGTCGCCCGCCGTCAGTGCCATGAACGCATCCAGGCGCGCGAAGTCGTCGACGTGAATCATGCGCGAGAAGGCTCGCTCCACCACGAGGTCCTCGTCGCTCGTAGGGCGCCGCTCCAGCTCCGCGAGTCGCCGCAGGTCCGTGAAGCAGCCGCCGCCTTCGTACACGTCCTCTAGCTCAAAGCCGGTCTCCTGGAGGAACTTGCTCAAGCTCACATCACCTAGGGCACGCAGGTCCTCCACCAGCGCCTTGCGGCCGCGACCCACGGCCTGCCGGATATTCTCGAGGACGACCTTCTCCGACTGCCGGTCCAGCTGGATCACGCACCCGCTCGGTAGCTGCGGAAACCCGTTTTCGATCTGCCGCTCGACGGAGCGCCGCGTGCCGCCGAGGAGCGCCCGGTAGCGTGCGTCAAAACGGAACTTGCGATGTGCGCCGCCAATGAAGTCGAGCACTGTGCAGCACTCCTTCTCCGAGGACAGACGCAGGCCGCGGCCGAGCTGCTGCAAGAACACCGTGGCGCTCTCCGTCGGCCGGAGGAAGAGCAGCGTATCCACGTTGGGCAAGTCCACGCCCTCGTTGAAGAGGTCGACGCTGAACAGGATCTTCAGGTCGCCGGTCTCGAGGGCCTGAAGCGCCGAGCGACGTTCTTCGTCTTTTGAGTTTGAGCTCACGGCCACGGCGGCGATGCCCGCTTCGTTGAAGCGCTTCGCCATGAACTCCGCGTGGGCGATGTCCACGCAGAACCCGAGGGCTCGCATCGCCTGCACGTCCGCGATCTTCCGCACCGTCTCCTGGATGATGCGTCGCGCGAACATGTGGTCCGCCGTGTACACCGCGCTCAGCTCCCGCGCCTGGTAGCGCCCGCCGGACCACTTTACGCCGCTCAGGTTCGGCGCGTTGCCGACGCCAAAGTAGTGAAAGGGCGAGAGCAGGTCCTGGTCGAGGGCTTTCCAGAGCCGTAGCTCCGATGCGATGCGCCCATCGAACCAGCCGAGGACGCTCTTCCCATCGGTTCGCTCCGGCGTCGCCGTCAGCCCCAAGAGCACACGCGGCTTCAAGTGATCCAGCAGACGCTCGTACGTCGGCGCACGTGAGTGGTGGAACTCATCCACGATGACCACGTCAAAGTGGTCTTCGGGGATCTCCGCGAGCCGGTCACTATGAAGCGACTGCACGGACGCGAACACGTGCTCGTACTCCGACGGCACCGCGCCGGACCCGAGCCGTTCTCCGAAGGCGCCG
>JBLHKB010000093.1:0-16276 GCA_047619315.1 Polyangiales bacterium | reverse complement strand
CACGGGCCCAATCTCCCGGGACATCGCGAGGCCTACCACCGCGCCTGTTTGAGTCTCGGCGTTGAACTGGCTGAACCCGTCAGCGAGCTGAAGGCCGAGAACCGCGCCCATGAAAAGACCCGTCAGCGAAACAATGAAGATGGAGCCGATCCCAATGAACTCCATCGAGGCCATCAGAACACGCCACCGATAGGGCGGGCGGACGGCCCAGAAAGCCGTCTCCATGAGCATATTCCAGAGAACTCCAAGCTCCACAGCGGGGGCCAAGAGCCAGGCAAAGAGTCGGTCCGCGTCTGCACGAAACGGAGAAGGCCCTTTCGACTCCTCTTTATCGCCCTCCGTCTCTTCCGCCGGATCGCTCGTCGTCGCGCCACTCACGGAACCGACATATCACGCCGCGCCCATCGTCGCGACAGGCCACGAAGGAGCCAGCTTCGCCTCTCTTCGTAGGTGCCGGGCTCTGAGAGCCGTGGGCGCGGGACCGTTTGAAGGGAAGCTGCGCCTGGAGGCTGGAAGGTGATGCACGAACTGGAGCGGTTCCCGTGAAGCGCCGCGAGAAGCGCCGTCAGCTGTTCATCGCTCCATTTCCGCTCTTCGAAGCCTAATGGGCCAAGGACCTCTTCGACGAGAAGCGGCGTAAAATCGATGAGACGTTCAATCTGCCGCGCCCGTTCGTGATCGAGGAGCGCGAGGTTGAGCCAGGCGCCGAGACGCGCAGGATGGGCCTCATGGGCCTTGAGAAGATCGCTGAGCGCTCCCGGATGGCCGCATCGTCGGCGAGCTTCGCCGCGGTAGACAAAGAGGCTGCCAACCTCCGATCCAAGAACGCGAACCCCTTCGTCTTGGGTTTCGAGCGCTTCCTCGAGCTGGCCCATCAACATCTGAGCGCCGCCGAGTCCAATGTACGCCCATCGCGTTCCGTGGGCGCGGGCGAGAGCTGCGCGAAAGAGCGCGCATGCTTCCTCGTAGTGACCGAGCCAGAGTTCAAGTTCGCCCTGATGAACCAACGGTGACTCGCTTATCGGCCAGCGGGTTTGCAGCGCGATCAGCCCCTCGCGGACCGCATCGGCGGAGAGCACGCGGATGCGCTCGAGCTGTCGCCTGGAGTCTTGGCGAGGGCTCGCTGCGAAGACGGGTTCGTAACCGGCGTTCGTGGTGAACGTGGTGTTTGGACTCCGGTGGAAACCAAGTCGCGCCACGCTCTCATCGAGAATTCGCACGACCTCTTTGAGGTCTGCGCCGACGAAGCGGTCGCGTTTCCACACCTTCTGAAGCGCCTCGCGAATTTCCGAGGCGAGGTGAAGCGCGCCGCCTTCGGTGGTCTGCTCACGCCGCACTTCGCCCGCGGCGACGCGCTCCAGGTCACCACGCATCTCAAGGGAAAGTCGCAGAAGCAAGGCCGGGAGGTGCACCCTTCCCGCCTTGGCCAGAGCGGCGTCGAGACATCGATAGGCTTCGCCCTCGTCCGCGTCCAAGAGGGCCGCTTCCGCCTCCCACACCAGGACTTCTGCTTCTTCGAGGGGCCCCAGATCCTGAGCTCGCCAAGCCCGTGCGCTTGTCCTCATGGCCGATGCATCATAGGCGACGAAGCCACGAGCCATCGCCTCAACGGGCGTTGAACCATGAGTGAGCACACCCAGACGGAGCGTGCGCTGAGGCTCGGGAAAGTCACCCGTGAGGGCTCTCTCCGCATCGTCTTGTGCGAGACCGCGGGCTTCTTCGTGTCTTGAAAGACCCACGAGCGCTGCGAGGCGCATCGACGGACTCACGTGAGGCTGACTCACCAAGTTCTCATAGTCGCGTGCACGAAGACGCGCCGCGGCGACCTTGGCGGAGCGCTCAGGGTCTACGGGGCCCATGGCCTGAAGACGCGCGATGCCTTCCGTTTCGAGACCCGCCCGAAAACAGAGCTCCGCGGCGAGGCGCGCGGCGAGGGGTGAGCCGAGACCATCGAGGAGCTCAAGCGCTTCCCTGGTTCGCCGAAGCGCGACCAAGAGCGGCGCAGCCTCAAGGATCACCGTCTCGCCCTTGGAGAGGTGTCCCCGCACCAAGGAGTATCCCTGGCTCAGCTGGCCTTCTTTGGCGAATGCGAGCGCGCGGCGAAAATCACTCATGATGAATAGAAGCGCGGGACGCGCCGGGAAATGCTCGTCATGATCTCATAGGGAATTGTTCCCGCAGCCTCGGCAAGATCTCTGGTGCGAAGTGTCTCGTCGCCTTGAGTGCCGAGCAATACGACTTCGTCCCCCAATTTCGCGGCTGGTACGTCCGTCACGTCGACGTGGGTGAGGTCCATGGAGACTCGTCCAACGTAGGGGCAGCGCTGGCCTCCGATGAGCACTTGGCCCCCAAGTGCGCTGCTGCGCAGCACTCCATCTCCATAACCGATGGGCAGAATCGCCAAACGCGTCGACCTCTTCGCCACGAAGGCGCCGTCGTATCCTGCGCGATCACCGACGGCGAGACTTCGGAGCGAGATGATCTCCGTCCGCAGCCGCAGGGCCGGCTTGAGGGGGACCGCGCCCGTCCGAAATCCAGCATCTCCGTAGAGAGCGATTCCGGGTCGAACCATGTCGTAGCGCGACCGCTCGTAGCGAAAGGAAGCCGCACTGTTGGCCGCATGGATCACAAATGATGCGTGCCCCGCGGCGCGCACGAGGGCGATTGCCTTGTCAAAGCCGTCGAGCTGGGCGTGAGTGAATTCGTCGTCCGCGTCAGCGGCGGCGAGGTGTGTCATCAGCCCCGAGACGACGAGACCTGGCATGTCTGACATCGCCTCAAGAAACGCGGGCAGCTCTGGCAAGGGGACGCCGAGGCGCGCCATACCCGTGTCGACCTTGAGATGAACGCGAAAGCTCTCGTCTTGGGCCGCCACGCGAAACGCTTCAAGTTCGCCAAGGTCGTAGACCACGGGGACAATCCCCCGCTGAAGAACCTCACGATGCGCGCCTCCGACGACGCCGTTGAGGATAAGGAGGGGGCTCTCGACGCCTGCGTCCCGTAGCTCGATGGCTTCTTCAGCGAGAGCGACGGCAAATCCCATTGCTCCAGCACGCTCCAAACGCTCCACAACCGGCACAACACCATGGCCGTAGGCGTCTGCTTTGACGACGGCGAGGACCTCAGCGCCTGAATTTGACCGAACTTCGGCGAAATTGTGAGCGATGGCTTCGAGGTCGATCTCGGCTCGAGTCGGGCGAAGGCAGGATTCCGCACTCTGAATGCGAGGTCGCGAAATTAGTTTCTGTTCCGTCGAGCCCACGAATGTAGGTACTTCATCACCCTCGCGACGGGGTCAAGAAGACGGTGAAGCCCAGACATCCATCGGGTAGTGCTGCTTGCGTTGGCGTTTGCTACATAGAACGGTCTGCGATGGCCAAGAAGCGAAAGAGCACTGCGAAGAAAAAGCCGGCGAAAGCGGCGCCTGCCAAGAAGAGCGCTCCGAAGAAGAGCGCTCCGAAGAAGAGCTCCAAGAAGACATCGCAGGCCAGCAACGGTGGAAAGTGGCTTGTGGCCGCGGGAGTTGCTGGGTTGGCAGCCATCGGCGCGATTGTGTACGCCCAAGGCGAGCGAGACCATGAACGCCCCGAAGTCAGCCCCGTAGAGGTCGACGAGCCCGCCGCGGCGGAGCCGGACATGGTCGTCACCATCCCAGAGTCCCTCCAAGTCCGAGTGCAGAGTCGCTATGCCCACGACCCAGATGCGTTCACGCAAGGGCTGCTCTGGCACGAGGGAAAGATCTACGAGAGCACTGGACGCTATGGGCACTCCACTCTTCGACGCGTCGACTTAGCGACGGGTCGCGTCGAGCAGGAGGTCGCACTCGATGACAACTACTTTGCCGAGGGACTCGCCCGTGTGGGTAACCGCCTCATCCAGCTGACCTGGCAAAGCCACAAGGCCTTCATCTACGACCTCGCCACTCTCGAGCAGGTGGGTGAGTTCGACTATGAGACCGAGGGTTGGGGGCTTTGCTACAACGGCACCGATCTCGTGATGAGCGACGGTTCGTCGTCGCTCTATTTTCGCGACCCCAGCGACTTCTCGGTGCGCCGAGAGGTCCAGGTCCTCAAGGCAGGTCGTCCGCTGCGAAATCTGAACGAACTGGAGTGTGTGGATGGCGATGTGTACGCCAACGTTTGGCAACGTGACGAAATCGTCCGTATCAACTCCGTGACCGGCAGCGTCGAGGCCAGCATTCGGGCGAGCGGCCTACTCGATCGTGAGGAGCGCCGTGGAACGGACGTCCTAAATGGGATCGCCTACCTCCCCGATAGTCGACGCTTTCTAATCACTGGAAAGCTCTGGCCGACGGCCTTCGAAGTCGACTTCGAGGAGCGCTAAGACTTCGAGCGCTAGGACTTCGAGTCCTCGGCGAGCCAGGTTTTCAGCCGAGTGGTCATCACATCGATAGCATCCGCGCTCTCATCCATGAGGACAAAGTTTCGGTTCTCGACGGCGGCGGCCTCCCCCGTCGTTCCGCTTCCGGCGAAGAAATCGAGGACCGTGTCTCCCACCTCGGAGTGCACGCGAATGACCCTCCCGAGCACGCCCAAGGGCTTCTGGGTGGGATATCCGGTCTTTTCCCGGCCATTCGTCGGGACGATGGTGTGCCACCAAACATCCGTCGGCGTTTTTCCTCGGGCAGCCTTCTCAGGGCCCACGAGGCCGGGCGCCATGTACGGAATGCGATCCATCGCGTCGAAGTCGAAGACGTAGTTCTTCGGGTCGCGAGCGTACCAGAGGATTGTGTCGTGCTTGCTAGGCCATCGCTTTTTGCTTCGACCGCCGAAATCGTAGGCCCAAATGATTTCATTGAGGAATGAGCTTCGGCCTAGAAGCGAGTCGAGGGCCACTTTGACGTAGTGGCTCTCCTTGGGATCCACATGAACGAAGAGGCTTCCGTCCTCCGCGAGTGCCGGCAGCGCCGCCTCTATGCGTGACATCAGCCAGGGGATGTAGTCTTCAAACGTGTCCCTATAAGACGCACTTGGGATCGCTTCGGTGCGATAACGTTTTCCGCCGAAGCCCTCACGTTCCCCTTCTGGGTCGGCGGTGACTTTCATCCGGTCGCGTTTTTGTCGACGGCCCGTATTGAAGGGCGGGTCGATATAGATGAGACGAACGCTACCCGGAGTCAGCGTCGGCAATAGTTCGAGGCAGTCGCCGTGAAGTATCCTTCCCGTGCCATCCGTACCTTTATTGGCCGGACCGTTGCTGGCCAACACCTTGGCCATAACGTCTACTCTCGCTTTTCGAGGACCTCAGCGATTTTCTCGGTGAGGTTGTCCAAATCGAAAGGCTTGTCCACGAATGCATCTGCGCCGTACAGGGGCGAGGTCATCTCGTTGAGTCGTTCGCCGATGCCGGTGAGCATCAGGACGGCGGTGTCCTTGAGCGCGACGTCCTCGCGGATAGCGCGACAGACTTCCCAGCCGCTCATGCCTGGCATCATCACATCGAGGATGATCAGGCTGGGCTTTTCGCGTCGCGCCAGTCGAAGGGCTTCCTCGCCATCGGAGGCTTCCACCACCTCCGCGCCAAGCGATTTCACGTGGCGGGCCACCATCGCCAAGATTTCAAGGTCGTCGTCCGCACAGAGGACGGTTTTTCCGGTCAAGTTGCCCATAGCTTCTGGTCGGCATCCTCAGCTGTTAGCGACCATCTTGTCAACGAGGATCGTCTTTTGCTAGCCCGCTAGCCGTACGCGTCATTGCTGAGCTTTTTGGGCTGTGCTAGCCACGACCCGTGGAACGTACTCGCATCGCCGTGCTTCTGGCCCCAACGTGGCTTGTCGTTGGCCTTTCCCTTGGGCTCGGCTGTGGAGGCGAGGAAGACGAAGTCGTCGATACACCGGAGCAGACGGAGTCACGGCATGGACTTTCCCCGGAACAAGCCGCCGAGACTCTCGCCACCGTGGGGGATGAAACCATCACCCTTGGCGAATTTGCGGAGCGGCTTGCGGACCAAAGCCCTTATCTCCGCACACGGTTTAATACACCCGAGCGCCGTCGTGAGTTCCTCGACAACCTGATCCGTTTTGAGATCCTCGCCCAAGAGGCGGAGCGACGAGACCTGGACGAGCTGCCCTCCGTCGTGCGCACGCGCAATCGCGCGATGATTCAGCAGATGATGCGCGAGCTCTTCGAAGAGATTCAACCCGAGGACATCACCGAGGCGGACATCGAAGAGTACTACACCGCTCATGTCGATGAGTTCCGCTCACCGGCACAGATGCGCGTCAGCGTCATCGCCTACGACGAGCGTGTCCCAGCAGCGGCGGCGCTCGAGGGCTTCCTGGCTCACCCCGAAGACATGGACGCGTTTCGGACGGGAGCCGCAGCCCAGTCGACGCCTGCGCTGGCTGCGCGACGAGGCGATGTTGGTTTCGTTTCCGTCGACGGGTCTCGGCCCGAAGGAGAGACCGGCATCCCAGCCGCCGTCGCCACCGTCGCCTTCGAGGTCCCGCGCCTTGGTGGCTTCGGCGCCGAGGTCATCGCCGCGGACGGAAAGTTCTGGATCGTGAAGCTCACCGGACGTCGCGCTCCGATGAATCGGACCATCGAAGAGTCATCACGCACGATTCGGCAGCGCCTGTGGAGCGAACGTCGCGACAACGCCATCGAGTCTTTTGTGGACGGCCTCCGCGAAGACGCCAATATTGAAATCGATCGCTCTGCCCTTGAGCATGTGCGCATTGGTGGTGCTACACCGCCCGCGCCGGAGGCAACCCCTTGAAGAACGTTATCTGCATACTCGTGATTGGAGCCTTCCTCGGCGGCGGGCCTCAAACGGCAAGCGCGGACATCATCGAACGAGTCGTTGGTGTCGTGAACGACGAAGCCCTCTTCCTGAGTGAACTTCGCCGTCGTTCCGCACCATTCTTGGAACGCATCGCAAGCGCGCCCACCGAAGCAGAGCGCACCGCAGGCGCCTTGGAGCTTTACGGTGAGCTCCTCGACCGGATGGTCGACGAGGTCCTCATCGAGCAAGCCGCGGGTCGCATGCAAGTGCGCGTGACTTCCGCCGATGTCGATCGCGCCATTCAAAATGTCGCCCGCGAGAACAACCTCACCGAAGAGCAGTTTTGGCAGGCCGTTCAGGGTCAGGGGTTCACGGAGTCTCAGTATCGCTCCGACGTTCGCCGACAGATTCTTCGGCTCAAGGTGATCAATCAGCGCGTGCGAGGACGCGTGAACGTGACTGAGGCGGAGGTCCGGGCGCTCTACGACCAACGCTTTCGTCAGGCGAACCGTCAGGTGCGCCTTCGTGCTTCGCATGTGCACCTGGCTCTCCCGCCAAACCCCACCGCCTCGGACATCGCAGCGGCTCGAGACGAGGCGTCACGAATCCGCGACGGGCTCACCGAGGACAACTTCCTCGCGGCGACCCAGCAATACGGTGGCGGCGAACTAGGTTGGTTGAGCGAGGGTGAACTCCCATCCAACCTTGAGGAGGCTCTACTGGGCCTTTCCGCGGGCGAGCTCTCGGTGCCCGTTCGTGGTGCCACTGGCTTTCACATCTTCTACCTCCACGAACGCGAACGCGGCGGCGCAGACCTGCCTGCGTTCACCGAGGTCCGTGAGCAGCTTCAGCGCCAGATGATGGAGCGCCAGATGGTTCGCCAAGAACAAGAGTTTCTTCGTGAGCTCAGGCGCGACGCCATTATCGACAAGCGCCTTTAGACACGTGAGCCGTACTCGCGCATGGGCCCGCTTCGGCGTTCCCCTCGTGGCCCTTGGTGTGCTTTTTGCCGTCACGAAACTCACGACTCCCGCCGAGGAGCGTGTCGCTCACGTAAGCGCTGAGTCACCAACGCCTCCACCTCCGGGCGAGTTCCCCGACGATGATCTGCTAGCGCGGAGCGTCCGCTATTCGGATCCCTTCACGGTGAACCAAACCACCCGGGTTCGAGTCCAACTCGCTGGACGGGGAAGCGTGCACGTAGCCTTCGTTTCCGAGGACGATGCGTACGTCCGCGAGGCCATGGGCGAGGCGCCCGGCGAGATCCGCTTCGCTGCCCTGGAGCCCGGAGAATGGGTCATGCGCCTGCGGGCTCTGCCCGGTGGACAAGATCTGGAGGCGGAGGCACACACCGGCGGACAGAGCTGGACGCTCTTGGCCTTCGCCGCGGGCCTGCTCTTTCTTCCCTTTGCCTGGCCTTATCGCCGTGCCCCAGTGGACACGTGGCGTCGTTTTATGTCCGCAGAGCACTGATCTGACCGCTCTTTGGCGAGAGGCACGCAGTTTTGGCCTCTTCGCACCCTATGGCCGTGGCGAGAGCAGCAGCTTCATTGTACGGTCCCGCCATGGACATCTCCCAACTTATGAACGCCGCGCTGGCGGCGGTCATCTTCAGCACGATCGGCTTGATGTTTTTTGGCATCGCGTTCTTGCTCATCACGAAGCTGGCGCCGTTCTCAGTCCGCAAGGAGATCGAAGATGACCAGAATACATCCCTTGGAATTGTGATCGGTTCGATCATCATCGGGATCGCTTTGATCGTGTCCGCTTCGATACATGGCTGAAGACGCCGCATCAGCGGAAACCGCGGCTCCCGACGCGTCGAGCACGGGGCCCAATGAAACAAGTGGCAGACCCAAGCTGCCTACGCCTCTGCTCTACCTGACGGTGCTCATCATCGCGACGTCGGGCCTCGTGTACGAGCTCCTCGCGGCGACGCTCGCCAGCTATGTGCTGGGGGATTCAGTCCTCCAGTTCTCGACCACCATCGGCGCCTATCTCTTCGCGATGGGCATCGGGAGTTTTCTGTCTCGCTACGTTCGTGATGAAGACGTGGCTCGGCGTTTCTTGGAGGTCGAACTCGGTGCCGCCCTCGCCGGTGGACTCAGCGCGCCCCTGCTTTTCCTAGGGTTCGCCTACGCCGATTTTTTCAGCGTGCTGCTCTACGGAACCATTGGCCTCGTCGGAATTCTCGTCGGCCTCGAGGTCCCGCTCTTGATGCGCATCTTGCGCGAGCACCTAGCCTTTGAAGAGCTCGTCGCGCGAGTTCTGACCTTCGACTACATCGGTGCGTTGCTGGGCTCGATACTCTTCGCCGTGGTCTTGGTGCCGAGCTTAGGACTCAACCGCACCGCCCTACTCTTCGGCATGCTGAACGCCTTGGTCGCGTTTGGCGGGACCTTCATTTTGACCCCGCTCCTCACTCGTGGGGAGCGTTTCCGCCTTCGCGTCGGCGCCGTCGCTGTGCTCGCGCTTTTGTCCGCAGGGTTCGTCCGTGCGGATGAGCTCACCGAGTACACCGAGCAAGCGATGTACACCGAGCCCATCGTTTACTCGGAGCAGACGCCCTATCAGCGCATTATTGTCACAGGCGACCAGAGCGGCGTGCAGCTCTTCCTGAACGGCAACCTCCAGTTCGCATCGTCGGACGAGTACCGATACCACGAGGCGCTGGTGCATCCTGTGTTCGCCACAGTCGAGGGGCGCGAGCGCTCTGCGGCGCGTGTCTTGGTTCTTGGCGGCGGCGACGGCCTGGCCCTCCGAGAGATCTGGAAGCACCCAGGCGTGGAAGCGGTGACGATGGTCGACCTCGACCCCGCGGTGACGGCGATGGCGCGGCAGCTGCCACCCGTCGTGGCCCTCAACCAGAACAGCTTCGACGACGAGCGCCTCACCCTCGTTCATGAAGACGCCATGGTCTGGCTCGACGAAGCGCAGCGAGGTCCATTCGACATCGTCATCATCGACTTTCCAGACCCCAACAATTTCTCATTGGGCAAACTCTACACGCGCCGATTCTACCGGCTCGCGTCGAGGGCTCTTGCGCCGGGCGGCGCCCTCGTCGTTCAAAGCACTTCTCCACTCTACGCACGCCGCAGCTTCTGGTGCGTCGACCGAACGATGCGTGAAGCGGGCCTCTTCACCCACCCGTACCACGCCACGGTGCCAAGCTTCGGCGAGTGGGGTTTCATCCTCGCCGCCCGTGCGGAGTTTGACCCACCGGAGCGCGTGACGGCGGCGTCTCTGCGATTCCTCGACGACGCCACCCTACGAACGCTCTTCGAGTTCCCACCGGACATGACGCGCGTTCCCGTCGAGCCGAACCGGCTGAACGATCAAACGCTCGTGCGCTACTACGAATCCGAGTGGAACCGCTACGGCCCATGACGACCCGCCGCCGCGATGTGCTCTTCGGTCTCTTGGGTGCGCCCCTCGCAGGGCAGATCCTTGGGTGTGGTCCAAGCGACGCGCTCCCTGAAGAGGTGGCCGTCGAAGGGCGGCTGCGTGGTCCCAACCACGAGCTAGGTCACCGACTTCGTGAAGACATCGACCCTGCGGACTGGGACGACGTGCCAGAAGAGCGAGTCGATGTCGCCATCGTGGGCGGAGGCGTCGCAGGTCTCGCCGCCGGTTGGCGCTTGCGTCGTCAAGGACGCCCCAACGTTCGCATCTACGAGATGGAGAACACGCCCGGCGGGACCGCGCGTGGCGGCCAGAGCCGAGTCTCGCGCTACCCCTGGGGCGCCCACTACCTCCCGGTTCCGCGCCAAGACGATCGTATTTTGCGCTCTCTTCTCACGGAAATGGGCGCCCTTCGCGATGGCGGCGAGCCCGCCGAAGAGGTCCTCGTTCGCGAACCCGATGAACGCGTGTTCTTTCGTGGGTTCTGGTACCGAGGCCTTTACCCCTATGCCGGCGCAAGCCCCGAAGATCTCGCAGAGCTGGAGCGCTTTCAGTCGCTTATGGCGGGCTACGCCGCACGCAGAGACGAAGATGGCCATCCCGCCTTTCGGCTTCCCATGCGCGAGTGTTCGCGTGACCCCGAGTTGCTTCGACTCGACACCTTCGACGCCGCCACATTCCTGGCGCAGAGCGGCTTTCGGTCTCCGAGGCTTCTATGGCTTTGCGACTATGCGTGCCGCGATGACTACGGCCTGCGCCTCGCCGATGCCAGCGCTTGGGCGCTGGTCTTCTATTGGGCGGCTCGCATGGAGCCTGGCAAAGAAGAGTCCTCGGACATCCTGACCTGGCCCGAAGGAAATTCCGCACTGACCAAGCACATGGCGCGTTCTCTGCGGGGGCGCATCGACTCCAACGTGCTTGCTGCGCGGGTGGAGGTGCTGCGTGATGCGGAGGGCGAAGGAGCGCGTCTGCTCCTTTTGACGCCCAGTGGTGCCCGACGGAGCGTCCGTGCGGAGCGCGTGATCATGGCGACCCCTCAGTTCATTACCCGGCATCTCGTGGTCGGCGCCGAGACTCCACGCTTCGACGGGACGAGTTTTGGACCATGGATGGTGGCAAACCTGCACCTCAACGAGCGCCCCAATGGGCGCGGCGTCGGTCTTTCGTGGGACAACGTTCTCTACGACAGCCCTTCCCTTGGCTACGTCAGCGCAACGCACCAGCGGGGCCGAGAAGTGGGTCCCACGGTCTGGACTTACTACTTCCCGCTTTGTGATGGGACGCCGAGCGAGGCTCGTCAGCGTCTCTTCGATGCCAACCTTGAAGAGTGGCAAGAGGCCATCATCTTGGACCTTGAGCGCGCTCATCCGAGCCTGCGTCAGCACCTCCGGAAAGTAGACATTTGGCGCTGGGGCCACGGAATGGTGCAGCCACGCGTTGGTTTCTTGGGCGGCGGCGCACGCTTTGACGCCGGTGCTCCGAGCGGCCCGATTCATTTTGCCCACTCCGACTTGAGTGGCCTCGCCCTCTTCGAAGAAGCATTTCATCACGGCGTTCGCGCCGCCGATGAGGTCATCGCGCGTGGCCGCGGCTAGCCCCAAGCGTCTCTTCGACGCGCAAGGGCCTTGGCTCTTCGGTCGGTCCACGGACCTCATCGCCTTTGGGGGCAGCGCTCTGTTGTCCTTTGCGATTCTCGGCGTTGGCGTCGCGACGGGAGTCTTGGATCACGACATCCCCGACTGGATCTTCTTCGCCTGCATCGTCGCCGTCGACGTGGCGCATGTCTGGTCCACGCTCTTTCGGGTCTACTTCGACGGGGCCGAAGTGAGGCGACGGCCGCTCGTCTACCTGGGGCTCCCGGTCGTGCTCTACGGCCTCTCGGTTCTACTTCATGCGGCAGGCTCATTGGTGTTCTGGCGCGTTCTCGCCTACGTCGCAGTGTTCCACTTTATACGCCAACAGGTCGGTTGGATGCGGCTCTACAACGGTCGCGACACGACTGCGTCGAAGCACGAGAAGACACTCAACATCACCGCAATTTACCTGAGCACCCTCTACCCCGTGATTTGGTGGCATGGACACCTCCCACGCTCGTTTCATTGGTTCCTCGAAGGTGACTTTGTCGTCGGTTTGAGCGCCCAAGCCGCGACGTTCCTGTTCCCCGTGTACGTGGCCACGCTGGTTTCGTTCTTCGTCTGGCATCTACGCCGTATGCACCAGGGAGCAGGACAGCCTGGAATGGTCTTGCTGGTCCTGACCACAGCGGCGACCTGGTACCTCGGCATCGTCGCCTTCAACAGCGACCTCGCGTTCACTGTGACGAACGTCATCATCCATGGCGCCCCCTATTTCGTTTTGACCTTTCGCTACGCACGAAAGCGCTCCGCCGAAGACGCGCCGCTCTTGCGACGTCTGGTGGGCCGCCGTTTGGGCGTGGCTGCGGCGGTCTTCGCCCTCATCGTGCTCTCCTTCGCCCTTGGGGAAGAATTCCTTTGGGATCGGCTTGTTTGGCACGAGCGACCCCCCTGGTTCGGCGAGTCTTCAGAGCTCTCGTCCTTTGCCCTGGTGTTCATCGTGCCGCTCCTCTCGCTGCCCCAGCTCACACATTACGCCCTCGACGGCTTGGTCTGGCGTCGCCGAGACAATCCAACGCTCTCTTCGACGCAGCGCTAGTCACTTGCTAAGAACAGCGCCGTGAGCGAGCGAGGACTGACAGTCGAAAACCTTCTCAGCCAGCTGCAGCAGCCGCGCTTGGATGTTCGTGGATTGCCCCCAGGGGCGCTAGCGAAGTTCCTTGCCGCCGCCGCCGCCGAGGAGCGCTGGATCGTGCTCACTCCGGATGCCGAGAGCGCCGACCGGATGTTGAGCAACCTTCGTTTCTTTCTCGGGGAGAGCGACGAGGAATCCGTCGAGCAGGTGCTCTCCTTTCCTGCGCTCGATGTCTCGCCTTTTCTCGCCGTGGCGCCGGACCGCAGAGCTTCCATGGACCGTCTGGCGACGCTCTTTCACCTTGGCAGTGGCTTGAGTTGGCGCTTCGTCGTCGCCCCTGTTCCGGCGGCGCTTCGTCGGGTGATGCCAAGAGCGAGCGTGGCACGCGGCAGCCAGCTCATCGAGTTCGGCGAAGAGCTCGACCGAGACCGACTTCTCGATGTGCTCGCCGGCGGCGGCTACGTCCGAGTTCCGGTGGCTGAGGACCCGGGTACGTTTGCCGTGCGCGGTGGCGTCCTCGACGTTTTTCCGCCCCACGCCAGCTACCCCTCTCGAGTGGAGCTCGACGATGACACCGTCGCTTCCATCAAGGTCTTCGACCCGGACGACCAACGCACAATCCGTGAGGTGGAGCGTGTCTTTGTGCACCCCGCACGAGACACACTCTTTGGCGCCGACCCCCAAGACGCCATCGACCGAGTGCGTGAGCTCTGTGAGGACGCAAACTACCCCAGCAGCAAGACACGAGCGCTACTCGACGACCTTGAATCTGGCCGCTCGTTCTATGGCCTGGACGGTCTCCTCCCCGCGTTTCACTCCCACCTAGAGACGCTCTTCGACTACTGCGAAGGCGCCCGCGTCGCGCTCGTGGACCCGCCCTCGATCACGCAAATGGCCGATCTGGAACTCTCACGGGCCATTGGAGACCGCGAAGCACGCGTCGCCGATGGATCTCCGGCGTTTCTCGTCGAGCGGCTGTACGCGGACGAGGGCGAGCTTGCCCGGATCCTCAACGAACGCCAGCTGGTCGTCTCCCACAAGCTCGCGAGCGTGGGTCGCCCCATGCACGACGAGTCGCTCCTCGCGCGCTTTGAGCTCGTCGAAGACGGGTCCTTCGCGGACGCCGGCGCCGATGACCAAGCGGTCCTCGTCGCCGAACTCACGGCGAAGCGTGGCGCCGTCGATGACGACACGCTTCGGCCCGTCGCCACCCGAGCCTCCGCATGGCTCGAGCGTGGTTTTCGGGTCCTGATGAACGCGAGGACCCGCACCCAGGCGGAGCGCCTCATATCGCTGCTTCAGGGCTACGAAGTTCCTGTTGTGCGCGTACCAGAGGCCTACTCCCAAGCGCTCGAATCCGACGCAGAGGGTCGAGTCCAGGTCGTCATCGGCGAGCTTCAGGATGGCTTTATTTGGGGCGCAGAGGGCGTCGTCGTCGTCACCGAAGGAGAGATCTTCGGCACCCGCGTTCGAAAGAAATCCACCACGCGGAAGCGAAAGCGCAAAGCCGCCAAAGCGTTCCTCGAAGACCTCAAGGAGCTTCAGGTCGGCGACTACGTCGTTCACACGGACCATGGCGTCGGTCGCTACCTTGGCATCGAGCGCAAGAACTTGGGACAAAGCGCCCTCGAACGACTCCAAGGCGTCGAAGTCGTCGGCGTCGAGGTGCTCGTTCTCGAATACGTCGGTGGTGACCGGCTCTTCGTCCCCGTCACACGCCTCGCGCACGTGCAAAAGTTCGCCAGCAAAGACGCGAAACCCAAGCTCGACCGCTTGGGTGGAAGCACCTTCGCGAAGAAGAAAGCCAAAGCGAAAAAGGCGGTTCGGAAGCTCGCCGATGATCTCCTGGTGCTCTACGCCGAGCGCGCGGCGGCGACACGCCCAGGCCTGGAGCCCGCAGGTCGTTCATTCGCGCAGTTCGAGGCGACTTTTCCCTTTGACGAGACGCCGGACCAGGCTCGCGCCATTGAGGACGTGCTCACGGACATGGAAAATCCGCGACCCATGGATCGTCTGGTGTGCGGCGACGTTGGTTTCGGCAAGACGGAGGTTGCCCTCCGAGGCGCCTTTCGAATGGCCATGTCGGGACGCCAGGTCGCCCTCCTCTGCCCCACAACGGTCCTCGCCCAACAGCACTTTCGCACCTTCGTCGCCAGACTTCAGGACTACCCCCTCAAAGTCGGACAGCTCTCGCGATTTGTGGGCAAGGAAGAGTCCGCGAAGGTCCTCAGCGGACTCAAAGACGGCACCGTGGACATCTGCATCGGCACCCACCGCCTCCTGAGTAAAGACGTGCATTTCGGGGACCTGGGCCTCCTCGTCGTCGATGAAGAGCAGCGCTTTGGCGTCGCCCACAAGGAGCGCATCAAGAAGCTCAAGAAGGCCGTCGACGTCCTGACCCTTTCGGCCACGCCAATTCCGCGAACGCTTCAGCTCGCGATCGGTGGCATGCGAGACCTTTCACTCATCACCACAGCGCCGACGGATCGGCGAGCCGTGCGCACTTTTGCGTGCCGCTGGGACGACCACACGATTCGAGAGGCCGTTGTTCGCGAGGTCACCCGAGGCGGACAGGTGTTCTTCGTCTACAACCGAATCGAAGGCTTGTACGAGCGAGCCCAGCGACTGCAGACCATCATGCCCGACCTCCGCATCGCCGTGGCTCACGGACAGATGAAGGAGGGCGAACTCGAACGCACGATGACGGACTTCATCGACGGCGAGTACGACGTGCTTTGTTCGACGGCGATCATCGAGAGCGGCATCGATATTCCCCGCGCGAACACGATGCTGATCGACCGCGCGGACATGTTTGGCCTCTCCCAGCTCTACCAGCTTCGTGGCCGCGTCGGCCGCAGCCGGGAGCGCGCCTACTGCTACTTGATCACGCCGCCACCAAGCACGCTGAGTGACGAGGCACGGCATCGCATCGAAGCTCTAGAACGCTTCACAGAGCTGGGCAGCGGCTTCCAGGTCGCAAGTCTCGATATGGAGCTGCGCGGCGTCGGCGACCTGCTCGGTGCGGAGCAATCCGGCAGCGTCAGCCAGATCGGTTTCGACCTCTTCTGCCAGATGCTCGAAGACGCCGTGGCACAGCTACGCGGCGAAGAGGTGACACAAGACATCGACCCCGAGCTCACACTCGCCATCGAACATTATCTCCCCGACACGTACATTGAAGACGTCGGTCTTCGCTTGAGCTTCTACAAGCGACTCTCCACGGCGGAGGATGAAGACTCCATCGCGGACATCGGTGGCGAGATGGAAGACCGCTTTGGCCCTCCTCCTCCCGTCGCCGTCGACTTCGTGCGGGCTATGCAGCTGCGACCGATGCTCCGGCAGTATTGCGCCCTCGGCTGCGAAGCCACCGAGACTCGTGTTGCGCTACACTTGCGCGAAGACACCCCCCTCGATCCGTCGA
>JBLHKB010000092.1:0-16280 GCA_047619315.1 Polyangiales bacterium | reverse complement strand
GTCAGCTCGAGTGCGCCAGAGTCGACCTGTTCGCACAGAGTCTTGAGGTGCTCGATGCGGTCACGACTATCGCCCTGATGTTCTCCTGTGCGATCAAGGCCTCCTTCGCCGAGCAGGCTAGCGAGGACTCTCGCGCCTGCTGGTGGGATGTTGTGGGGTGGTGGGTAAGGCTGAAGCGGAGGTCGACGAATCCGTATTTCATCAAGGTGCCCGTGATGGAACGCGGCTGTGTCTTGAGTTCTCCTTCCAGGTCGACGAGAGGAAGAAGGTCGGCACTGTTTTCGAAGTCCTCAACGCGGTCGACCTGGAAACGCTGGCCCAAAACCGTCGGCATGGTCTGGAACACGAGCCTTCCAAGAAGCTTGCGGGCCAGACGGACCTCATCGAGAGTCATGCCGAATATCGCTGGACTACTTGCGGTGCTCGAGCTCCGGCTCGGTTCGGAAGAAGCCGTTGCGTTTGGGGTCGTTGTAGACGGCGTAGTCAATGTTCCACGGGGTGATGTCGACACTGTCCGTGGACATGCGCATGGTCATCGCCTTTGGCGTCACGCTTCGGTAGCTGGAGTTCGGAGGAAGGTCGCCGTTGTCGGCTCCGCCCGCGGAGAAGAGAGTGATGAGGGTGATGTTCTCGTCGTCGTAGGTTCGCTGAAACCCATCGTTCATCTTCTCGTGGCCTCGGACCAAGGTGTGGCAGCCGATGCGCTGGAGGAACGCCGTCGCTTGAAGACGACCGAAAGGGAAGCGCGCAGATTGGTCTTGAAGCGCGGCGGGAATGACATCCGCTGAACTGGGGTCGCTCCACATCATCTGGAAGCGCGCGTCGGCGTCGTTGAGGAATGACAGGTCCTTGAACTTCTCTTTGATGAGGCTGTCGCGCGGGATGCCGGCGTGGACAAAGAGCGTTTCGCCGAAGGCGAGCGCCGAAGGCATCGCCTCAAAGAGGCGCATGTAGTGGCGGAAGACGTCGATGGGAAGGTGCGGCTTGAGCGTGTTGATGGCCTCGGCGGGCTTTACGCCGCCGTACACCTGGCCTTTGTACTCGAGGTAGAACTCGTGATTGCCGCGAAGAACCACCACGTGTTCTGGGGCGCTCTTGAACATCTGAAGGACCGTGCGCAGGACGCCGTTGAGGCTAAAGAGGCCTCGATCGATGTAGTCGCCGAGTAAGACCAACAGTGGCTTCGGCGTAGACGTGGGGTCCTTGCGGTACTCCGTCACTTTCTGAAAGAAGTCCGCCTGCATGACAGCGCTCTTCAGGCAGCTGTAGCAACCGTGAAGGTCGCCGAGGACGGTGAGCTCGTACTCTTTCCCGGGTTCGATGGGATGAACGTGAATGTGCCCGTCCAGGAACGGAGCACCAGTGAACTCGTCAAACTTCATCTTCCCAGTGAGCTTGCCGTCGCCTTCCTGTCGCATGGCTCCCCAGATGTTCATCACGTCATCGAGGAGCTGACGGTCCGCTTCGATCTGCTGATGAATGCGGCCTTCTTCGAGAGAGTAGTGGTGCTCGATGGGAAGAAAGAAAGGGTGGTCCACGGAAGGCGGAGGGAGTTGAATCGGTCCGGCGATGGTCGTTCGCGCGTGGGGGACATCGTCGATGAGCTCCACCTCGAATTCCGCCTGGAAGAGAGAGAGCAGCTCACCTCGAAACTTCACCTCCGCCGGATGAACTTCGCCGTCCGCTTCGATGAGCTCGTCCATCGCTACGAGGAGCATCTCTTGACTCGCTCGATCAAAGGACTCGAAGAGCTCAAAACAACGGAGCTTGAGCTTTGCCTCAATGAAAGTGTCTTGGTCTTCGTCCCCGGCGACGGCTTCGGTGAAGAGCTCCTGAACGTGCTGGTCGACGCTCTCAAAGACTTCGTGAAAGTGCTTCGTGAAGCGAGCCTTCAGTTCGGCCTTGATGTCGACTTTGGCGTCGGGCATCGCCGAATCGACACGGTCGTCGACGAGGCGCTCAATGTAGCCGCGCACGAAGTCGCGTTCGCTTTGGTCGAAGTCACCATCGATGTACCCGAACGTCGTCAGATAGAAGATGACGGCTCGCATCTGTTGGTCGGCCACTTGGGGGTCACTTGAAAAGCGCAGCATGGCGACACCATACCTGGCATCTCTGCGGATTAACCAGCAGGACTCGCGTCCAGGTTGCAGCTTTGTTGAAAACGGTTATCATTAGCAGGTGAGCAGTCTCGGAGACTTGAGTGTTGGCCAAAGCGCAAACATCCGGCACGTCGGATGCGACGGTCGCGTGCGCCTTCGCCTCCTTGAAATGGGTGTCTTGCCAGGCACGGAGGTCCGGATCGTCCGTCGTGCCCCAATGGGTGACCCCATCGAGATTCGCCTTCGGGGCTATTCTCTTTCGATTCGAGGTACCGAAGCTGCGGGCATCGATGTCGAGTTTCTTCCGAGCGAATCGCTCGATGCAGTGCTCTCGCCTGCCGAGTAAGGCCCATCAGTCATGACGAGCGTCGAACGCGCACCGGTGCTGGTCACCGGTAATCCAAACGCAGGCAAGACCACACTTTTCAACCGTTGGGCGGGTACGAGCGCACGAACGGGGAATTATCCAGGCGTAACGGTCGATCGACGCACGGCGGAGATCGAGCTCGCTGGCACTCCGGTATCGCTCGTCGACATTCCAGGCACCTACAGCTTGAGCGCTCATTCGCCGGAAGAGCAGATCGCGGTGTCGTCGATTCTACGGGCGCCGAAGAACGCGACGGCGGTGATCGTTCTCGACGCGACGGCCCTGGGCCGCGGCCTCTATCTCGCGACACAAGTGCTCGAGAGCGGCGTGAAGGCGGTGGTTGCCCTCAACATGATGGACGAGGTGCGCCAGCGGAAGATCGAGATCGATGTTCAAGGTCTCTCAAAAGCCTTGGGCGTTCCTGTGGTTCCCATCGTGGCGGCGACGGGGGAGGGCCTGGAAGAGCTGGGGCGGGCCGTCCACGAGGCGAAGAAGAGCGAACGGACCGCGCTCGATGTCGGTGACGAGCGCGTCCATGAAGCGCTTACGAAGCTCGAGGCCATGTGCTCGCTCCACGCAGACTTCGGTGGCGCCGACCGGGCTCACGCTTGGGCTCTTTGGCTCTTGCTCTGCGTCGCGGACGACGACGAGCTCGAGCTGCCTGCGAGTTTTCGGGAGGAGACGCTTCGTCTCCGCGATTCTCTCAAAGACGTCGATGTTGAAGGGTCCATCGTTGGAGCGCGCTATGCGGACGTGGATCGTCTGTGCACGCGCTTCGTGAAAGCGCCCAAGGGCGGAGTGACCTGGTCCGACCGCATCGACCGCGTCCTCACACATCCGATCGCTGGGATGATCGCTTTTGCGCTGGTGATGTTGGTCGTCTTCGAAGCGCTCTTCGCCTGGTCTGACCCACTCATTGGGCTCGTCGAAAGCGGCGTCGCCATGCTCCAGGACTTGGCACGTAACGTCGTCCCCGCGGGGATGTTTCAAGACCTCTTGGCGGATGGTGTTGTTGCCGGCGTGGGCAACGTTGTGGTTTTCGTGCCGCAGATTGGGCTGCTCTTCCTGCTCATCGCCGTCCTCGAAGACTCGGGCTACCTCGCGCGCGTCGCGTTCGTTATCGACCGACTCATGGGCGCGGTGGGCCTGCACGGGAAAGCGTTCGTTCCGCTTTTGAGTGGTTTTGCCTGCGCGATTCCAGCGGTCATGGCCACACGTACGATCTCGGACCGCAAGGATCGCCTCGTGACGATGCTCGCCCTTCCGCTGATGTCGTGCAGCGCCCGCTTGCCCGTGTATGTGCTGATCACCGCGACGGTGTTCTCGGGCGAGGAACGCATCGGTGGCGTTCTCAGCATTGGCGCCATTGTGCTCTTCTCGATGTACGCGCTTTCCGTTGTCGCGACGTTGGGCGCTGCGGCGATCATGCGGAGAACGGTGCTCAAGGGACCGCGCCCGACCATGGTGTTGGAGCTTCCGCCTTACCGTCGCCCGCTCGTGCGAAACCTATTCTCGGCTACCTGGCGCCGGGTGAAGAGCTTCCTCGTCGACGCAGGTACGATCATCTTGGCGCTGACGATCATCCTGTGGGCGCTGCTCAACTTTCCCAAAGACGAGGCCGTGACAGTGGAAGCGAATACGGCGCGCCAGGAGCTCGCTGCGCTTGAGCTCCCCAGCGATGAGCGTGGAGAGCGTGAAGCGGCCATCGATGGCGCAGAAGCGCAGGCGCAACTCGCGAACTCTGCTGGCGGGCATCTTGGGCGCTTCATCGAGCCTGCCATCGAGCCACTCGGTATGGACTGGCGAGTCGGCATTGGCGTCATTGGCGCGTTCGCCGCCCGTGAAGTGTTTGTGTCGACGCTTGGCGTGGTGTTTGGGATCAGCGAGGCCGACGAAGAAAGCCAGTCACTTCGTGAGTCGCTTCGTGAGGCGCGAAGGCCAGACGGCTCCCTTGTGATGACACCGCTTGCTGGCATTGCGCTGATGGTGTTCTTCGTCCTCGCTTGCCAGTGCATGAGCACCATCGCGGTGGTCCGTCGTGAGTCCGGCACCTGGCGGTGGCCACTCTTCATGCTCGCTTACATGACGGCGCTCGCCTACGGCGCCTCGCTTCTCGTCTTCCAAGTCGGAAGCGCTCTCGGCTATGGGGGCGGTTGATGGTCTGTCTCCGAAATGAGCTGCCCTAGTGTACTGGCAAGAATGCGCGACGTTGCTGACGGTGCTTGGTGCCGTGGTCTATGTCTTCTGGAAGATGGGGCCGAGCTCCCGTGGCAAGAAGCCGAGCAAAAGTAAGGGCCCCGACGTGCCTCTCCGGCGGCTCACCGAGAAGCGGCGCAAAGGCTAACCCCCTGGCGACGTCTCTCGTTCGTCGTTAGAGTAACTTGGTGTCTACGAACTCCGCCCGTCGCAGTCTGAAAATTGGCCGCAAGAAAGACGTGCGAACCCAATTTCGAACACGGCATTTTGCCGGACCGCAGATTCACTGCGAGCAGCTTGACGGGCTACGAATCGCTCACATCACGGATCTCCATGTTGGGCGCATCACGCCGATGGAAGCTCAGTTCGAAGCGATGAAAATCGTGAACGAAGCAGGTGTCGACGCTGTTGCCATCACGGGCGACTTCGTCTGTCACAGCACGCTTTACCTCGACGAGCTTCGTGATGTCGTTGCTCAGCTGGACGCGCCTGTTTTCTGCGTGCTCGGTAACCACGATCACTGGTCGTCGGCGAAGGAGGTGCGTTGGGCGCTCAAAGGAGCCGGCGCCGAGGTACTGGACAACGCAAACACGACGATCACGCTGCGTCGTCAAGCGCTTCAAGTGGTGGGGCTCGATGATGCCTATACAGGCCACGCGGATATCGAAAAGGCTACAAAGGGGCTCAAGAGGAACCGGGCCACGCTCGGGCTTTCGCACATTGGGGAGGAAGCCGACGGACTATGGCGCAAAGGCGTGCCGCTCGTGCTCTCTGGGCACACCCACGCGGGGCAGATCACAGTGGCGCGCTTACACGAGCTCGCCGTGGGAAAGATTGGCGGACACAAGTATGTCCACGGACTTTACGGGACGCGGAGCGCGGAAGAGATCGGCGGGGCCGTCTACGTGGGCGCAGGTGTTGGTGCTGCGGTGATCGGCCTTCGCGTCGGCGAGCGTGCCAGGCGCGAAGTCACGATCTTCGACTTGGGCGAACAAGCCGAAAACGTGGATGAGCACCACGCTGAGCAAGCTCCGCATCGCGGTCGCAAGCCTTCGCCTCGCACGCAGCAGAAGCGCCGTGATGCTGTGGCGAAGAAGAAGGCGAAGCGCGAGCGCGGTTAGCTTTGAGGGGTCGGGGCTAGAGGCCGGCCAAGAAGTGCTCGGCTTCCAGCGCAGACATGCAACCGCTTCCAGCAGCTGTAATGGCCTGGCGCCATTTCTTGTCTTGAACATCGCCGCAGGCGAAGACGCCCTTGATGTTCGTCGCCGTCGAATCCGGCGCGGTGATGATGTAGCCATCTTCGTCGGTGGTGAGCTGACCCTCAAGGAACTTCGTGTTCGGGATGTGGCCGATGGCGAAGAAGAGACCCTTCACGTCGAGCTTCTTGGTGGAGTCGTTCTCCGTGGAGGAGACCTCGATTTGGTCGAGAAGGTCGCTGCCCGTCGCGGCTTTGAGCTGGTGGCTCCAGACGAACTCGATCTTCGGATTCGCCAACGCGCGCTGCTGCATGATCTTCGAGGCGCGAAGCTCCTTGCGTCGGACGATGACGTAGACCTTGGAGGCGTACTTCGTCAGAAAGCTCGCTTCTTCCATGGCCGAATCGCCACCGCCAACGACGGCCAGGGGCTGGTTGCGGAACATGGGCAACGCCCCGTCACACACGGCGCAGGCGCTGATGCCGCGCATCCATAGTTCATCGTCGCCCGTGCCGGGCACGTAGAGGCGCTTCGCCGTGGCGCCTGTGGCGAGGATGATGCACTTCGCTTCGCCGTCCATGGAGTCGGCTTTGTACTTGAAGGTGTCCCCGCTGAAGTCGATGGAGTTGACGGTCTCAGTGATGATCTCGGTGCCGAAGCGCAGCGACTGGGCGCGCATGCGATCCATGAGATCGGGGCCCATCACGCCCTCGGGAAATCCGGGGAAGTTCTCCACGTCGGTGGTGGTCGTGAGCTGGCCGCCGGCGGCCACTCCAGCGGCCATGAAGCCCTCGAACATGATGGGCTTGAGCTCAGCGCGAGCCGCGTAGATGGCGGCGGTGTGAGCAGCGGGGCCGGAGCCGATGATGACGAGGTCGTGGACCATGATTTTCCTATTCTTTTCGTTAGATGCGCGAGCTTCGTTCTATCGCGCTGATCGGTGGCGGATGCAACCCCGTCTGCGACCGATCGGAAGACAGCGGCGCCGCTGGGGCAGTCGGCCTAGAAACCGATGGGATCGACGCTGGGGCCCGGGAGCGAGTCGTCGAGGGCGATCATCGAAAGGCCCACTTGGGCGCGATAGGCACGATAGTGACCGAGGACGCGACGCACGTAGCGGTGGGTCTGCTCAAACGGAATGTGCTCGAGGAAGGCGTCCAACGTCAGCCCGCTTCCATAGTCGCGCAGCCAACGCCGTACGTTGTGGGGGCCGCCGTTGTAGCTGGCGATGGCGAGGGCGACGTGGCCGTCCCAGCGGTCGATGAGACTCCTGAGGTACCAGGCGGCGAACTCGAGGTTGGTCTCGGGGTCGAGGAGATCGCTTGTTTGGAAGTCCTCACGGCCAAGCTCGTGCGCGATCAGCGTTCCTGTTCGCGGCATAATCTGGGCAAGACCGATGGCGCCGGCGTAGGAGACGATGTGCTCTTGGTACACGCTCTCGACGCGCATCACGGCGAAGAGAAGGTTGGGGTCTAGGCCATAGCGTCCAGCAGCGGCCTCGACGAGGTCGGCGTACGCACGTGGTCTTGCGCCAACGGCGGACCAACCTTTGAAACCGACGGCAGCGCCATACGAGTGGATACCTTCAGCGACGGCCGCAAGTTCGGCGCGGGAGTCAGAATCCAAGGCGCGCCGGCTCTGCCGAAGTGCGAAGCTGACGGCGACGCGGCGCCGGTTCTTGCCCATGGCGACGGACTCGAAGCCACAGCGAAGGATGGCTCGACCGTTGGCGGCGCGCCACGCCAGGTAGGTTTCATAGAGCTGCCGTGATGCCTCGTCCTTCTCTCCGATGCGGAGGAACGCGACAGCTCGTGGCAACCAGGGAAAGGCTTCGCCGTAAGCGTCGGCCAAGGGCGCGAGGCGGTTGGCAAAGGCGTCGAGATCGATGACAGGCGCCGGCGGCTGTGTATCTGGGGGAGTCGCGCGGCCTTCTTGAAGTTCCGCTGTTGAACCTTCGGTTTCGCTCGTCGTGCAGTCCGCGTTTGGACCACAGGAGCCAGCCATGTCGCGCCTTACGTTGCGGAGCTCATTCTCGGACCAGAGGGCGTACCAGGTGAGCTCTGACGAGTCGCGTTCGACGACGTCGAGAAAGGCTTGCTCGGCCTCGGCGTGTCGCTGAGCCCGTTGAAGAAGCCGAGCCTCGTAGTAGCGAGCGCGAACAGCGCGAGAGCCGCGGCCACTGCCGGCGTCGCCGAGCAAGCGCAAAAGCACGTCGTCGTCGGCGATGCCGATGGCGTGCTGGACCACTCCAAGACGGTGAGTCGACAGCACGTTGCGTGTGATGAGGCGCTCAACGATCGCGTTGAGTTCGGGAATGAGTCCGCCACGCGCTGCGACACGAGTCATTCGCAAAAGTCGCGGCGTCGCGATGCGCGAGAGCGGTCGGCGCCCCTGCATCTGCCCGAGGCGCCCGCGAGCGGCCTCAGCGTCGCTGTTGGCGGCTTCGGCGACGTCTTGAGAACGCGAGACGCGTCGTTCGATGTCCTCGGCGTCTCCGTATGCGCCGGCGCGTGCGGACAGGCGGAAGTAGCGTGTTGCGTCGTTGAAACGGCCTTCGTGACGCGCGAGTTTCGCCATCAACGCAAAGGCCTTTGCGCGGAGGGTTGGGTGCACGGGCGGTGATTCTTCGAGCGCAGCAAGTGCCTCTCGCGCCTGAGTGAGGGGTCCACGGGAGAAGAGGCGCTCTGCGCGCTCGACGACTTCACCGGGCGTGAGTTCGCGAACGCGCGTGCCCCCAGCGCGGAGCGCCTCGAGTCGTTCTTGGGCGACGACAGCTGCGGGGCGTCCTGGCGTATTGACGAGGATGCCACGATAAATAGAGGTCGCGTCGGATGTGTCGCCGCGTCGAGCGTTGTAGGCGCCGACCTCCAACAAAACGCGCGGCAGACCGGGAAGCTCCGGGTAACGCATGCGCAGGAGACGCACTTCGCGTTCGGCGTCGCGATGGTCGCGCTGCAAGAGTGCGATCACCCGGCCCGTTCGACCATGAACGCGGACGTCGCTGTCGACGCTGGAAACCGCTTCGAGAAACGCCTCCTCGGCTGCCTGCGGGTCGCCGGCTTCGAGAAAGTCCTCACCGCGGCGAACGGCGAGCCAGTCCGCGAGGTCGGGGTGCACTTCGGCGACGATTTCAAGACGAAGAGCCTCGTGGCCTGGCGGGTCGCTTTCCGCGGCTTGAAGGGCTTCTCGGGCAACTTCCGGCGTCAGAATGACCTGTGTGCGGGGCTCAACGCTTCGGCACATGGCGTCACCGGCAATAAACGATGACTCCAGCAAGTCGCTACCTGGGTAGACCTCGTCGTAGGCGCAGGAGGGGACGCCTTGCCAGGCCTGCACGCTTTCAGGGCCGGCCAAAATGACCGCCATGAGGGCTCCAGCAAGTATCGAGTAGAGGTTCACACCATCTTCAGTGTGCCGAGGGCGAGGCGAAAGCGCAAAAAACGCCCCGTTTTGACTCGGTTTCGTGGGCCGCATAGCCATACAAGGTAGACGCTTCAGGACGCGCCTTTGTTCAGCAGCGACGCTCAGGGAGCGCTCTCGAAGCGTGGCAGAACCGGACTAAGAAAGTGGTTTGACGTTCTTAGTTGTTGGAATCGTTGGGGTTTTCGTCGTCGTCCGAAACAGCCTCGCCGGACTCTGCTTCCGCATTCGTCACCTCCGGGTCAACGGGTGAGTCTTCGACGGAGGGCAGAACGACGGTCCAGACTCCCACCACCACCAATACGGCAAAACCGGCCCAAAGGATGGCGTGGCGAATCCATGGCTTGGTGTATTCGGACTCTTCTTCGCTCATCGCTGCTCCTGCACCTGTGCAACAACGGCCCCGACGATTTCTTCCAGTTTGACAAGCGTCGCTTCGGAATCGACGCGTGCTTTGAGCTCCGCTTCACCGTTCTTGAGGGTGCGATTACCGACGGTGACGCGAAGCGGATAGCCGATGAGGTCAGCGTCCTTGAACTTCACGCCAGGCCGCTCGTCTCGGTCGTCGAGGATGGCCTCGATGCCAGCAGCGCGCAGCTCTTTGTAGATACGCTCAGCTTCGGCGGACACGTCGTCGGCGTTGCCAAGGGGAAGAACCGCTACTTCGTAGGGGGCGATGGACATCGGCCAACGGATGCCGTTTTCATCGTGGTGCTGCTCGATGGCGGCGGCCATCAGGCGCGTGACGCCAATGCCGTAGCAACCCATGACGATGGACTTCGACTCGCCTTTTTCGTCGAGGTACTTGGCGTTCATCTTGTCGGAGTAGTGAGTTCCGAGGACAAAGATATGACCACCCTCGATGCCGCGATAGGTTTCGAGTGCCGCGCCGCACTTGACGCACGGATCGCCAGCGCCGACCTGCCTCAGGTGCACGAGCTCTCCTTCGAAATCGCGGCCGTAGGCAACGTGGCGCAAGTGCTTGCCGGTCTTGGAAGCGCCAGCGATGGCGTCTTTGAGGAACGCGACGGAATGGTCGACGTAGATCTTTCCGTCGAAGGTCTTGCCCTCGAAAGGCACCGGACCGAGGTAGCCGACTTTTGCCTTCATGGCGCGTCCCGCTTCTTCGTCGGTGGCGAAGCGGAGGTCATCGGTGTCCACGCCAAGGAGGTTGCCGAGTTTGACTTCGTTGACTTCGTGGTCGCCGCGGACGCACACCATCACCAACGTCGACTCGGGGCCGTACGCGTAAATGAGCGTTTTGATTGTGCGCTCAAGAGTGAGGCCTTCCGCCGCGAAGAACTCGAGGACCTTCGCCATCGTCTTCACGCCGGGGGTCTCAACGAGCTCCGCCGCGGGCGTTTCGACACTCACGCTTAGGTCCGCTTCTGCGAGTTCCGTCTCGGCAACTTCGGCGTTGGCGGCGTAGTCACAGCTTGGGCAAGCGACGATAGCGTCCTCGCCGCTTTGGGCCAAGATTTGGAACTCAGCGCTCGTCTTTCCGCCGATGCTGCCGCTGTCGGCTTCGACGATTCGGTAGTTCAGACCGACGCGCTGGAAGACCTTGTGGTAGGCGTCGCGCATATTGGCGTAGGACTCGAAGGCCTTCTCTTCGCTGACGTCGAAGGAGTAGCAGTCCTTCATCAAGAACTCACGGCAGCGCATGAGGCCAGCGCGTGGACGAGGTTCGTCGCGGTACTTCATCTGCACTTGGTAGAGCGCCATCGGCAGCTGTCGGTAGCTCTTCACCTCGCGACGAACGAGGTCTGTCACGACCTCCTCGTGCGTTGGTCCCAAGTGGTACTCGCCGCCCTTGCGGTCTTTGATTCGCAGAAGAACATCGCCGTAGTCGTCCCAGCGACCGGTCTCCTGGAAATAGTTTGCGGGAAGCAGAGCGGGCATGAGGATCTCTTGGGCGCCGGCCTCGTCCATTTCGGTGCGGATGATCTCGATGACCTTCTTCAGGACGCGTTGTCCGAAGGGGAGCATTTCGTAGATGCCCGAGCCCACCATGCGCATGAAGCCTGCTCGGAGAAGAAGGACGTGGGACGCATCCACGGCGTCTTTGGGGACCTCTTTGATCGTCGGAACGAAGGCTCTTGAAGTGCGCATGGCGCATCTCTAGCAGCCGAGTCCCGAAGGGGCACGGGTCAAAACCATGGCCCTAGCCCAAGCACACGCCGTGTCACTAATGCTCGTCTCAGGGAGCCGGAGGCTCGCGCTCTGCGGCGTTGGGCAGGGAGTTCAGCGATGCGGCGATACGCTCGATGGCTCGCCGTCGGTCCGTTTCGGCGGCGTCGTGCGCATACCCCCACCCGACGATGACTCGACGTGCAGCCTCGTCCATCTCCAAGCTCGGAAACCCAGACCCCGGACGGAACCCGAACTCCCGCGAGACCACCAACTCCACTACCCGTTGGGCGTGGAGACGAGTCATGTGCTCATCCACAGCAAGGAGCGGAATCACGGCGCGCGCGCCAGGGAGTCCAAGCGCGCTCAAGGCGTGTACGCTGGGTGTTAAGTCCAAGTGCAGGTTGTCCGGGTTCTCGTCGATGCTCGCGACAAGACGAGCGAGCTCCGAGGGCTGTTCGTCCGTCGTAGATGCCGCCGCAGCGGATTCTTCTGAGGGACGCGCCTGCTCCATCTGAGGTTCGGCGGCGTCTTCGACTGGGTTTTCGGTCGGGTGGGTGGTTGCACCACAAGCACCCAAGAAGAGAAAGAAAGTGAGGCGAATCATATCGACTGATACGACGTGTTTGCCGAGACCTTCCCTCGTGCCTACGAACGAGACGTGAAGCGGATGCGGTCCTTCTTTTCTTTAGCACCGTACATAGCCGAGTCGGCAGCTTCGAGGAGGGCTTCTGCGGTATCGCCGTCTCTTGGACTGAAGGCGACACCGATCGAAGCTGTGACATGCGCGCCACTGGGGCTCGCGCTCGCGATGTTGACGCGAAGTCGTTCGGCGATTCGCTCGACGGCTTTTCGGTCGTCCGTTCGAAGAATCGCGACGAATTCGTCGCCGCCAAGACGTGCGGTCGCGTCGTTCTGCCGGGTGCCTTCGGTCATGATCTTGGCGACGGCGCGGAGCAGTTCGTCACCCGCGCGATGCCCCAGGGTGTCGTTGACGCTCTTGAACTGGTCGAGGTCGAGGTAGAGGAGCGCAAAGGGCTCTGCGCCAAGCGCGTCGTTCAGTGCGGATTCAAAGTGAGCGCGGTTTGCTAGACCGGTCAACGGATCATGGTGGGCAAGGTAGGTAAGATGTTCTTCGTCGCGCTTTCGCGTGGTCACATCTTTGTGCACGGAGACGATGCTGCCGGTGGGTGTCACCGCGGTGCGAATCTCAATCCAGCGCCCATCACGCAAGCGCTCCGTGAACTCATCCAACCCGCGGTGGCGAGCCAGGTAAAGGCTCAACCAGTTCTCGTCACTTCGCTCGGTCACAGAACGGCGACCTCGGCGCTCTTGGAAGTACACGTCGGCTTTGCGGTCCGCTTGAAGAATTGACTCAAGGTGTGTGTGCGACGCCGAGCTTGGATAGAGCTCGTGGTATTTGCGATTCGCGCGAACGAGTCGCTCATCTTGGTCGAAGATCGCGAATCCATCGTCAATGCTCTCGATGGCGGCGACGAGCTCTTCTCGTGCTTCGGCGAGCTCTTTCATGCGGGCGCGATCCATGTCGCGGAGTAACTTCTTGTCCAAGCTTGCCTTGACGCGGGCGTGGAGGACGATGGGGTTGAGGGGTGTCGCCAGATAGTCTTCGGCTCCGGAAGTGATGCAATCGGCGATGGTCTCGACCTCGGAAACGGCGCTGATGACGAGCACGGGAATGTCCGCGTGGATCGGATGGCGCTTGAGGTGTCCGAGCAGTTCAAGTCCAGTCATGCCTGGCATCTGCACGTCGAGGAGGATGAGGTCGATTCGTCGTTCGCTAAGGACACGTAGCCCGTCCGAACCGGTTGGTGACTCGAAGACTTTGAGACCCGCGGCTCGAAGGCGCCGCGACATGAGGTGGCGATTGTCATCACTGTCGTCGATGACGAGGACTGTTGAATCCTGGTACTGCGCTTTGTAGTCAGGGACGTGCTCTTCGTGTGAGCTGAATACCTGCCGCAGTTTCTCGGGTGCCGAGTCCCGCGCAGGCCGAAGTTGGTCGATCAGCGGAAGCGTGGCAGCTGTCTGGTGAACGATCGCGCGCAGCGAAGGGGCACAGTGAGCGGTCGCTGCACTCAGCTCCTCGATGATGAGTTCCGTATATCCCTGGATGGCGCCGATTTGCCCGCGGAGATCGTGCCGTATCCGTGACATCGAATCGACGTCGATCCCCGAATCGAGGCATAGCCGGGAGGAGCGCTTGAGCTGGTGCGTGAACCGCGTGGCGGCACCTTCGATTCGCACTAGGTCCGCGCGGTGTTCCGCAAGCGTGTCGACGTCCAGCGTCTTCATCGCCGCGACGATGTTCTCTGCAAGGCCTTCAAGGTCGCTGAAGAGGTACTGGAGAGAATGGGACACGGGACCGGTAGACTACGGGAATCTGATGTGTCTTCGGGGAAAAACTCCTGTCAAAGGGTGAGGTGGCTTAAGGGACGGCCCGCGCCCGCCGTATCAACGAGTATGACCGCAGTACCTGTCCCTATCGTCTCCGCATCCCTTGAAGCGCGGGCAAACAGTGTCCGCGAAGATCTTTGGTTTGGGGATGACGACCCTACCAGGAGCGAAGAAGCCGCCGCTGGCAGTCTCTCGGCGGCGACGGCCCGTAGCGTGGGTGTTAAGCCCTTTCCCGCGGTCGCCGCGAAAGCGATGGAGCTTTCCCAGGACCCTGACGTGACCATCGCCGTTCTGGCTGAGTGCATCGAGAGCGATCCGATCATGGCGGCTCGACTTCTCAAGCTCGCCAACTCGGCGCTCTACCGGCCTTCTCGGCCCTATGCGTCCATCGAGCAGGCGGTGGCGCGCCTTGGGCTAGATTCCGTCGTGGAGCTCGTCGTGGGCATCGCGACCATGCAGCTCATGGCGGACCCCTCGGGATTCGGCGAGTCCATTCGCAAACACTCGGCGGGGGTTGCTGCAATCTCTCGGGTCCTGGCGACGGAAATGCGTTTCGCCGGGGTGGGGCGTACGTTCCTGGCATCGCTGCTTCATGACATTGGGAAGCTGCTGATCTTTCAGGCGGATGAGTTCCACTACGAGCAACTCCCAGAAGCGGCGCAGGAGGCGGATCAAGTCCATATCTACGAGCGGGTCCAGTTGGGCTATGATCATGCTGTTCTTGCGGCGCATGTGATGCATGAGTGGAAGTTTCCACCGCTTCTCTGCCGCGCCGTCGCCTGGCATCATCAATCTGTACGTGCGTTCGAAGAGGGCGGCGAGATCGCGAAGATCGTCTCGTTGATGCGCGTCGCCGACACCATCGTTCACGCGATTGAAAAAGACGCCGATATCGAGTCGACGTGTGCTCACGTGGTCGCCACACCAAGTGGGGCGCGTTTGCCCTTTTCCACAGAGGTGCTCACCGCCATGTGGCCTCGTATGCAAGAGGCACGCGACGAAATGCTTGCGATTCTGGGGTAGCGCGCGGGTTTTAGGGCGAAAATCAGCACCTCGACTATCGCACCAACCTGCTAACCTCCGTGGCCCATGGCATACACGGTTTTCGCTCGAAAATACCGCCCCCAGACCTTTGATGCACTCATCGGTCAGGAACATGTTGCGCGCACGCTCGCGGGCGCCATCGAATCGGATCGCGTTGCTCACGCGTTTCTCTTCACAGGTGTGCGGGGAGTCGGAAAGACCTCGACGGCCCGCCTGTTGGCGAAGGCGCTAAACTGCGAGAAAGGGCCAACCCCAACGCCGTGCAACGAGTGCGATATGTGCCGGGATATCACCGCCGGCGTCGACATGGATGTTCAGGAGATGGACGGTGCATCCCACAATGGCGTGGACGATGTTCGACGTCTTCAGGAGTCGTTGCCCTTCCGTCCCGCCCGTGACCGCTTCAAAATCGTCATCGTCGATGAGGTCCATATGCTCTCGACGGGCGCCTTTAATGCGTTCCTGAAAACGCTCGAGGAACCGCCAGAGCACGTGAAGTTCATCTTCGCTACAACGGAGAGTCACAAGGTACCCGTCACGATCCGATCGCGTTGCCAACGCTACGACTTTCGTTTGATTCCCCAGGTGAAGGTGGCGGCGTCGATCCGGCGAGTTCTCGACGCCGAGGGCATCGAAGCGGACGAGGCGGCGGTGCGTATTGTCGCCCGAGAAGCCGCGGGCTCGATGCGCGACGCGCTGACGCTACTCGACCAGCTTGTCGCTTTTTCCGGAGGTAGCCTCAACGGCGATTCAGTGAGCGAGCAGCTGGGTATCGCCGCACGAGAAGCTGTGCACGAGGTGACGAGAGGCCTCATCGAAGGCGATGCTCCGGCCGTGCTTCGGACCGTCGACTCCGTCATGGAGCGAAGTGCCGATCCTCTTCATTTTTCACAGCAGCTACTTCAGTACGTACGCGACGCCGTCGTGCTTCGATTGTCGGGTTCAGAAACGACGCTCGTCGATTTTGTGGACGAGGAACGCGAAGGGCTGATGGCGCTCGTCTCAGGCCGGGAGCCGCTGGAGCTCGAGCGGGCGTTTGCGGCGCTGGCCAAGCTAGTCGACGAGATCGCTTCGGCTTCTATGCCGGGGCTCGTTCTTGAGATGGGTCTCACACGCATCGCGACGCGTCCGGCGCTGATGGGTGTCGTTGAACTTGTGCGTCGTCTTGAATCACTGGAGCAGCGTCTCGGCCCCGGTGGTGGTGGCGGCGGTGGTCGTCGTCGCCCCGCGGGCGACGGTGGGGGTGCACGCCCTGCCGACGGGAATGGTCAGACTGCCCAACCTCGACCGGTTGCTGCGCCCCAAACACATACGCCGCCGAAGTCCGTGCAAGCGAGCAGCAGCGCCTCGTCCGAGCACGCGCCTCGTTCCGCACCTCAGGTGGTGGCGCCGCGCCGCGCCGCGCCTCAG
>JBLHKB010000091.1:0-16343 GCA_047619315.1 Polyangiales bacterium | reverse complement strand
CACCCATCTCAACGACAAGATCCCTCGGGCGACTCTCAAGAAGTTCTACGTCGGCGATGTGGACGGCTATGTCGCGGACTACGACTGGGACGGCGACGGCTTCTACCCGACGCTGAAGAAGCGCGTCGCCGAACACTTCGCCGCCGAGGCCGCCAAGAACGGCGAGAGGGGCCGCGCAGCCCGCACCTCGCATCACGCCAAGAGCGCGTTCATCGGACGCTTCTTCGCCATCTACGCCGTGTTCATCGCGGTCTCCATCGGCGCCCTCGGCTTCGGCCAGTGGTGGTGCGCGCTCTTGTGGGGACCCCTCGCGTTTGCCCTCGGCGGCTACGGCCACGAGGCGATGCACGCTGGCATCTTCCGCAGCGTTCGCGCGAACCGGCTCCTCGCGCTCTTCACCCTCGACCTCGCCGGCGTCTCCTCCTTCGTCTTCACCGCGATGCACGTCCCACTGCACCACATCTATACGAACGAACCCGACATCGACCCGGACATCGAAGTGCACTTCCCGCTCGTTCGCGAGTTCGAAGGGCAGCCGCGTCGTTTCTGGCATTCGCTCCAGCACCTCTACGCCTGGATCCTCTACATCATAACCCTGCCGGTTCTATGGGGTGCCGACATCGTCGCCGCCGTCTCCGGTTGGTGGTTCGGACCCTACGGAAAGATGCAGCGCCCACGCTGGCGTGAGATGATCTCGTTCTTCGTGATGAAGGCCGTGTCTCTCAGCATTTGGTACGTCTTGCCCTACTTCCTGTTTCCATGGACGACGGCACTGCTCTTACAGTCCTTGATGATCGGTGGCGCCGGGCTCTTCGTTCAGGGGACCTTCGCCCTCAGCCATCAGAACGCGCTGGCGATGAACCTCGAGCACATCCCTAACCCAGACCCACGGGACTGGGGAGTCCAGCAGTTGATGACCACCGCCGACTTCCAGCACGGCCACTGGTTCCCCGTGACCTTCTTCGGCGGCCTCGGATACCAGACCGAACATCACCTCTTCCCGCTCATCAGCTACAGCCGTCTCCACGAGATCGTCCCTCTCGTAAAGGAAGCCTGCGAAGAGTTCGACGTGCCCTACCACTACTACCCAACCGCGTGGTTAGCGCTCAAGGCGCACTACAGTTTCTTGCGGCAGATGGGACGGCCCGTCGATCCCGTCAGTGTCTCGCCCGCCGTTCCCGAACGCGCGTAGCGCCACAACCGCTGAACCACTCGGTACGGCTCTTAAACGGCGGTCGGCGGAGTTACTGTCTACGCTCGTAGGCGCAGTTCATCCGCCTCGCATGCCAGCTGCAGCTGATAGTCCCCCTTGGAGCCATCTCGGAAACGCAGCGAAACCGGCCGCTGTGACCGGGCGCTCAGCGAGAATTTCAAGACACCGATTGGCTGGCAAGGGAAGGCGTCGCGTGCCGCCAAGCAAAGGCAAGGCACGCGTCCCGAGACAGGCAGCGCAGCCAGCGCTGCCCTAGTGGTCGACTGGACTGGACCTAGCGCTAGCGGTCGGCGGACCACGTGCCACTGAAGTCACCGCCGATGAGCGAACCTTCCCAGACCCCCGGCCTAAGGTTGTTGCCGTCGATGATGCTGGCGAAGCCCTTGAGCCGAACCAGGTCGAGGTTGAGCATCGCGTCGTTGATGGCCATGATCATGCGGTCGACCAAGGTGCCGATGGTGGAGTTGCACCACGACTCGGCGAGCCCGCCGGCGCCGGAGTAGATCCCCTCGGCGAGCGTGCGTGCTTCACGACATAGGTCCCGGCTGACGTCGTCCGCCAGCATCTCGAGGTCGTCGTAGCGCCCGTCGGAGCTTTCGTACACAACTACGTCCAGGACCCAAGCGATGATGGCCCCGATGCCGATTTCAACATCGTGTTGTTCGATGTTGAGCGTGCCGCAAACGGCCTGCGCGTCGAAGTACTCTGGCTCTGCGGACCAGCCGATGATGTCTTCGGGTGTTCCGACCATCATCATTCCGCGGTATTCGAACGCCACTTGAACCCACTCGTTGCGGCCACGGTACTGATCGACCGCGTCGCCTCGATCGAGGTGCATGCGCTCCTCGACGAGCCATGTGGACAGGATATCGTTGAGGTCTGCGATGCCACCAAAAGCGCTCAGGACGTAAGGCGGGAGGTTGTTCTCGGCCCAGTTGCGGATCGCGTCTCCGATCAAGCCTTCGATAAAGCCCGGAAGCCCGAGGTCTGGGTCTTCACTGTCGCCAGCCAGGAACCGGAACGGACCCGAGACGGCGTCGAGAAACCCGGAGAGCCAGCCGGGAAGTGCCTCACGGAAGTTGTAAACGCTGGCGACGTTCCAGACCGGATCCGTCGAGAGGTCCGGGTGCACGACGTCACAGGTGGATTCGGGCACGCAAATCCCGGAGTCGCAAAGCGTCTCGCTAGGACACTCATCGTCAGCGATGCAGCCTTCCGGCGGAAGGCAGGTGCCCTCGATGCAGAGGGTTCCGATGGGACAGTCCGCTGTGTACTCGCACTCGCAGGTGCCATCCGGAGCGGGGATGAACGCTGCCGGAGAGATCGGGTCGCTGCAGCTACGAGCGATGCGCGGATCTGGTCGGCAGACGCCCGCGATGCACAGGTATTCTTCCTCGCACTCGGAGTCGAGCGAACAGAAAGGGCTCGGCTCCTCGCCTGGAATGCAAACGTCATCCACGCACATATCGGGGAAGAAGCACGCCTCGCAGCCCTCCATAGGGACGATCTCCGGCGGAACGCAGAAGCTGTCACTGCCCGTGCCCTCGCAGGTGTAGTCAGTTGGGCAGTCCGCCGCGGTTTCGCACGCGACGGGTGGCTCCGCGACACACATCTCGAACTCGCACGTGAAGCCCGGTTCGCAGCCGCTATCATCGACGCACTCGAAACGGTCTCCGCCTCCACCACCCCCGCCAAGGACGACAGGTGCACAGCCGCAAAGAACAACAAGGAGACCAATGGGAAGCCGCATGACCAGAGTGTATACAAGAATCACGCCACGGTGATCATGAAAGTGGGGGCCAAAAACCCAGCGATTTTTCACTCTCGGCGCAAGTGTGGTGAGGTGTGCGTACCCCACCCGCATTCTCGTCGACGGGGTCTGGAGTCATCGCTTGGTTGTCTTGTTGTCACAGAGCGCAGACCTCCATGAAACACTTCGCTTCAGCGCCTTCCCAAATACGGCGCCATGGCTGCTCTCCCTTCGAGCAGCGGTGCGCTTAGCGCGCTGCTATCCTGAAACGTACAGTACGCGGATTCTAGCCCACTCAAACAGGAGAGCCGACCGTGAAGACGAACCGACGATTTAGCCAAGCGACTTCAATCGTTGCATCCCTGCTATTGGTTTCAAGCTTCTGTCTACAAGGTTGTGGATCCGATACCGACGGCGATAGCGATGGCAGCGTGACCAGCGACGGCGCTGTGACCAGCGATGGCGCTGTGATTGGCGATGGCGCTGTGACTGGTGATGGCGGCCTGACCACCGATGGCGGCGTGACTCCTGACGGCGGCGCGTTGGGCGATGGTGGCGCGGACGCAGGACCCACGTTTGGCGTCGAGAGACCAGACTTCAACGGAGACGGCACCGTGAACATTCTGGTCTTAGGAACCACACGCTCTGTACGTGGCGGCAGCGATGAGTTCGCTCCAGCAGCCATCGCGAGCGAGCTCGAGAGCATCCTCCTCGGCGACGCTGAGCTGTCCTTGCCCGTCACCGTCGTCGCAGAAGACATCTACGAAAGCGCCGACGTGAGAGTGGGCACGTACAACGATGGGTCACCGGCGACGCCGACCTACGAAGCCCACTCGATGCTGCAGTACTACTACTGGCCAGAGGGCGAAGAGGCGCGCCATGACAATCTCAGCGGAGACGGCGCCGTCGATTGGGACCACGTCATCATCGCTTCCGATCCGCGGATTGTGGCTCGCACGCCAGGGTTCTTCGCTGTCGGCGTAAACAAGGTCGCAGAGCGAGTGCGCGCCGGTGACGCCCAGCCGCGCCTATTGATGGTGTGGTCCAGCGGAGGAGCCGACGCGCCCCTCGCGCAGCTCGAAGAGTTCACCTATCGTGCAGCCTACGGCGCCGACGAGCCCATGCCCGTCGTTCCAGCCGGCCTCGCCTGGGATGCCCTCGCCGCCGAAGACCAAGACACCGCTTCAGCGCACCCGACCCCCAATGGCGCATACCTGGCGGCGGCGAGCATCTACGCTCAGCTCTTCGGCCAGAGCGCGTCAGCATCAGACTACACCGTCAACGACGGCATCGCGGACGTCGCGCATGCCAGCGTCGAGGCCGCCGCAACGGACACTCACTACACCGGACCTCGGACACACTCATCGGCGTTCGCTCCAGGGACCGTCGCCGTCCGCAACATTCTCTATCATCAGACGGGCACCAGCTCCGAAGCGGGCCTTCGCCGCGGTTTCAGGCGCGCGTCGTCCAACGTCACCTTCACTGAAGTCGACAACGATGCGCCCTTCGCGCACTTCAACTACGGCCGCGCGAACCAGTACTACGAAGCGAACAAGCAATACACGTACGACCCTTCACGCTTCGACTATTCCTTCGGCTTTCCGATGCACGACAACCGAGACATCGGCGGCGTCAATAACGCCGGCGAGACGACCATGCCCTACGGCATCGACATGCGTTCGGCTTCCGACGACCCGACCAGCACGGATCTCGGCATCGCGCTCTACATGGACGACAACGACGAGTTGCCCAATGGCCGAGCGATCCCGATTCGTGCGCTCTTCGCCCAGACCCGCGAGGCATATGGCGTAGCAAACCCCATGGCCTCTCCCTTCTCTGGGTACCGCGATGCAAGCCACATGAGCAACGAACTCGACACCGCCAGCGGCGCGTTCCTCTACACGCTCCTCACAGGTCACTGCTCCCTCGCTGACGAGCCCGCAGACACGACCTCCGACGACTGGAGAAACTGGATCGGTCATCGCACCGGCTACGAGACGGCGTGGACCATGATGCACCTAAGGAGGCGCGCACCAGGCTTCCGAGTGATTCCGGAGTCCGCAGAGAGTGTCTCCGTGACCCCCGATACAAGCGCCACGCTGAGCATCTCCTTCGCCAACCCGCCCACGCAAGAGGTGGTCGTCCAGCTGACCACGGACAACGACGATGTCGTCATGGTCTCCCCCACGGAGCTGCGCTTCACCCCGGAAAACTTTGCGACGCCCCAGGTCGTCACCATGACGGGCCTCGCAGGCGCCAGCGGCCAGGACGTCTACACCCTCTCGTCGACCTCCTCCTCCACGGACCCCGACTTCGACGGCTTCGTCGACCGCTGGGAATACGCCGCGGTGCGTCCATAACCGGAGACGAGTCATGCTATCTTCGGAGACGTGGAGCAGAAGCGAATAAGGTTACAAGACTTAGGAGCAACATGCTGTTTGCTTGTTCTCTGCTCAGTCTTCGCCTGCAAGAGTGATGAAGACGTCCGCAGCGTTCGTGTCGATCTGAAAACCGACTTCGTGTCCGGCGTTGAGTTCGACAGCCTTCGAGTGCAGTTTGGCGACGGCGACCTGGCGGAATCTCAGGACCGAATCAACCGAGAGGCCGATGACTTTCTTCGAGGACAGCGCGTCGGTAGCGCCCAAGTTCCACCAGGTCAGCTGCCGATCACCATCACACTCTATCGTTCTCTACAGCCGGTCATCGCACGACAGGTAACGGCGCAGATCACCGCGGGCGTCAATGTCGCGCCGATCGTCATATCGAGAAGCTGCGAAGGAGTAGAGTGCCCCAACGCTGACCCGGCGCTCGAGAGCTGCTTGGGCGGTCGCTGCGTCGACCCGCGCTGCACTTCCGCGACGCCAGAGTTTTGTCCTGCTCCTCAGTGCACCGCAAGCGCCGAATGTGAGACCGTCCTCTGCGCGACGCCGCAGTGCAGTGATGGAGTGTGCTTCTCGATTCCAGACAACGCTCGCTGCGACGAAGGCGAACGATGCGACGGAATCCTCGGGTGCGTGCCCACGAACGTTCAACGCGATGCTGGCTTTGACGCACCTTCACTCGACGCAGGACACGACGGCAGCGTAGACGCGGGCACCGACGTGGCGATGCCCGATGTCCCAGAGCCCGACGTCTTTGACGGCGGGCGCGGCACAGGTGACTTCAGCCCACCACGGCTCTTGACGGAGCTCACCATGGGGGCGCCAAGCGCCGACGATCCGACGCTCACTCCAGACCTGCTTCAGATCTTTTTCCAGAGCAACCGCCCCTTGGCCCGCGCCTGGACTGCGCGACGCAGTTCCCTCGGCGAGGCTTTCAGCGCGTTCATGCAAGTGGACGCCATCCTGCCAGGCGACGTCGTCACGTCGCCGGAGCTACGTGAGGACGGCCTCGTGCTCTTTTTTACCGGCCAGCCCGATGGTGACTTCGACTTCTATCGCGCGACGCGAGCCGGCCTCGGCGATGCGTTCTCCTTGGGCGTTCCCATCTCTGACGTGAACACGGCAGCATGGGAGTTCGCATTTGGAACGAACGCGAACGAGACCATCGCGGTCTTCAGCCGCGGCGGCCTCCGCGAAACGCGCCGCGCGTCGAGCGCGATGCCGTGGAGCACATCCACGGCGCTGACGACGCTCAATCGAACCGGTACGGAGATCGACTCCCACCTCACCGGCGACGGCCGCGTCCTCTATTTCGCGGGCAACGATCCCGCGAATGAAGCGCTCTCCTTGGAGATCTGGCGCGCAGAGCGGTCGAACATCGACGCCCCTTTTGGAGCCGCAGTACGCGTTGAATCCGTGTCTTCGTCGGCCATGGACACGGACCCGTGGCTCTCCGCCGATGAACGCGTCATGGTCTTCATGAGTACACGAGACGGCCGAGAACAGATCTACGTGGCGACGCGTGATGGCGGCATTTTCTAGCAAGACGCTCGTACTCGGAAGGGCCACAGAACTTGATACAGAGCCAGAAAAGAGCGCACGAGGTTCTAATCTCGATTCGACAGATCGTTCGACGTGTCTCCGAGCACTCCAAGTACCTTTCTCGCGAGGTCGGCCTCACTGTGCCGCAGCTCTTGTGCCTCAAGGCCATCGGCGAGATGGAAGACGAGCATGAAGAGATCACCGTGGCGATGGTGGGCCAACGCGTTCACCTGTCGCCTGCGACCGTCTCGAGAATCATCGACCGCGTCGTGCGAGCCGACCTGGTTGCGCGAGAGCGCCGTTCCAAGGATCGCAGGCGGGTCTGTCTTTCATTGACGCCCGCAGGACTGGAGCGTTTCCAGACGCTGCCGACGCCTCTGCAGGAAAAATTCGTAAAGCGCTTCGCGGAGTTGGCGGAAGAAGATCAGCTAGAGCTGTTGAGCGCGTTGTCCCGCATTACGACGCTGATGGACGCGACCGACCTCGACGCCGCTCCGATGTTCGCACCGGGCGAGCACGTCAACACAGACGCGGAAGACTAGAAGTTGGAGCTAGCGCGTTGATTCTGCAACGCGCCGGGCAGCGACCTCACGACAGCAAGAGCCCAGCACGCAGCATTCCAGCCCCCAAGGTGGCGAGCACCAGGCTCATCACCTTGCCGATGGCCCCTGTGGCGCCCTCTCCCAACGTGCGCAGCAGTGGTGCGGCTGCGAGCAGGCACAAGGCGTTCAGCAGAGCCGCCACCAAGAGCCCGCCGATCACCGGCGCGTCACCATGTACCTCGCTCAGCACCACCATCGTCGACAGCGTCGCCGGCCCCATCAGGATGGGCACGCCCAGCGGCGCGATGGGCGAACCAAGTTCGTCCGCCGTGTCGAGGTGTCGGCGGCTACGCCGCAGGCGCGAGAACAAGATGTCGTCCGTCGCATACACGACCAAAATAATTCCGCCGGCGACGCGGAGATCGTTGACGGTCAGTGACAGCGCTTCGAACAGCGGCGGTGCTGCGAAGACAAAGGCAAGGCCGACGATGTTGCCGCCGAGGAGCGCTGACATTGAGTAGCGTCGCGCGGCCGCCGGCGACAACTCGGAGGTATAGGCCAGGACGGCTGGAAGGACTGGAATGACGCTTGAAACCGCGATCAGCGCCACCAGCGATCGAACGAGCCCCTCGGACATTAGCGAGGCTCTCGCTCTCCAAGAAAGTCGGGCCGAGGCTTGAGACCACCAAAAGGTTCAACGAGGCGATTGGCGACGCTGTTGTAGCATAGGAAAATATTGTGACGCGCGTACGGCGAGAGGTTCCCGGCGGAGCCGTGAATGACGTTGCAGTCGAAGAGCACTACGCTCCCAGCAGCACCAACCGCTTGCGTGATGCCGCCGTCGCTCACCAGCTTTGACAACGCCTCCTGTGACGGAACCCCGTAGTTCTGTGCTTTCAGCGACTGCTGGTAGTGGTCCTCTGGCGTCTCGCCGACGCATCGCACATACGACCGGTGGGAACCCGGAACCAACATCAAAGGCCCATTCACCAGGCTGTTGTCCGTCAGTAAGATCGAGGCGCTCAGGGCCCGCATCCTCGGCATCCCGTCTTCGATGTGCCATGTCTCGAAGTCGGAGTGCCAGTAGAACTCTCGACCGTCGAACCCCGGTTTGAAATTGATCCGGGACTGGTGGACATAGACGTCGCTTCCGAGGATCTGGCGCGCCGCGCCTGACAGGCGCGGATCCGCGGCGAGGCTCTTGAACATCAAATTGTCTCTATGGACCCGGAAGATCGAACGGACGACATCGCTGTCGGGCTCCGTAATCACGTCCTTGCGCACGGCAGGCTCCACTTCGCTCGCAAGCCGGTCAGCCTCCGCACGAAAGCCCGCGATCTCGTCAACGGCGAAGAGGTTCTCCAGCACCACAAAGCCGTCGCCGTCGAAGTTCGCCATCTGCTCCGCGCTCAGCGGACCATCCAGCTCCCCCCACACGACCGGATCGTGCCGCTCTCCGAGCTCCCACGTTGGCTGGGTTCGTGAATGGTAAACATCCGTCACGGTCACGATCCGTCGGCGTCAGCGATCAAGGGATACACACCGTTTTCGTCGTGCGTCTCCGGACCGACGAGCGGTGGGTTAAACACGCACACCATCTGCATCTCGGTGTCAGCGTGTAGGACGTGCTTGTCGTGCTCGTCGAGCGCGTAGACCGTGCCCGGCGCGATGGCGAACACCTTGCCCGACTCAAGCACGACTCGACCGGTGCCTCGAATGCAATAAACCGCCTCCAGGTGGTTGGCGTAGTGTATTGGCGTCGAACTGCCGGCGCGGAGCGTGGTGTCGTGCAGCGAGAAGCCCATGCGATCGTTGCGCAGGAGCAGACGCCGGCTCATCCAGTTTTCCGCCGAGACGGTGCTCTCCGGCGCCAGCTCACTCAGTCGTCGTACGATCATAGTCGGGCCTCCACCGGCGAGTCGGTCCGAGTCACGGGCACACGCGCGGGCCGCCCCTTTTCACCCTGCCCCATAGCCACAGCGACCGAGGACTCCAAGATACTGAGCCCCGCCCCGAGCTCTGCGTCCGTGATGGTCAGCGACGCGAGGAACTTCAGAACCTCGCCGTGCGACCCTGATGTCTCGACGAGGAGACCCTGCTCGAACGCAGCGCTTGCGGCAGCGCCTGCAACGTGATGGTCGTCAAACGCGATGCCATAGACGAAACCACGACCTCGCAACCGACCTCCAAAACGTTCGGCGATGGAGCGGAGCGTGCGTTGGACCATCGTCGATTTAACCTCCACTTCGGACATGAGGGTGTCATCGCTCCAGAAGTGCTCGATGGTTGCGGTCCCCGTGACGAACGCGAGGTTGTTACCCCGAAACGTTCCGTTGTGCTCGCCAGGTGACCAGACATCCAGCTCCGGCCGAAAGAGCGTGAGCGCGAACGGCAGGCCATAGCCCGAGATGGACTTCGACAGGCAGACGATATCGGGTTCGATTCCGGCTTCCTCGAAACTAAAAAACGACCCGGTGCGGCCGCAGCCCATCTGAATGTCATCGACGATGAACAGTGCGCCGTGTGCGCGCGCGAGCTTGCTGAGCCTCCGCAGCCACCGGTTCCGCGCGACATTGATCCCGCCTTCCCCTTGGACTGTCTCCACGATGAACGCCGCAGGTGCGTCGACGCCACTGGAAGGGTCGCTGAGGTAGGAATCGATGATGTCGATCGTGTCGACGTCCGGTCCGTGAAACCCTTCAAATGGCAGGCGCGTCACGTTTCCCAGCGACAAGCCTGCACCCTCACGCTTTGACGCGTTGCCGGTCAGAGCGAGCGAGCCGAGCGTCATCCCGTGAAACCCATTCGTGAACGCAGCGACGTTGGGTCGGCCGGTCACCTTTCGCGCGAGTTTGATGGCCGCCTCGACGGCGTTGGTCCCCGTCGGACCTGGAAACATCACCTTGTAGTTGAGGTCGCGGGGAAGAAGAATGTGCTTCTCGAAGGCGTCGAGGAACTCCACCTTCGCCGAGGTCGCCATATCGAGGCCATGCGTGATTCCTCCGTCGGCGATGTACTTGAGCAGCCGCTCCTTCAGGAGAGGGTGATTGTGGCCGTAGTTGAGCGTCCCTGCCCCGGCGAAAAAGTCGATGTAGCTGCGACCCTTCTCGTCGTGCAGGCTGGCGCCTTCCGCGCGGGTAAAGACAGTCGGAAAGGCGCGGCAGTAGCTCCGCACTTCAGACTCGATACGTTCGATGGTGTTGTTCATGTGTTTCTCCGGAGTGGTCCGATTTGAAAAAGTTCTTCCGCCTCGTGCTCAAGTGGCCCGAAGTCCGTGGCTGCAAGGCCAGGAGCGCGCTCGCACCACACCCCTCGCTCTCGCGCGAAGCTGGTGAAGAGGCGTACGGAAGGTTGGTTGGATGGGGTGACCGTCGCCGTCAGGTGGGTCACATCTGCGCAGGCAGGGAGGTCGATGAGTTCATTCAGCAGACGCTTTCCGAGCCCCTGACCGCGCGCTTCCTCGCTCACGGCGATCTGCCAGACGAAGATGGCGCGTGGCTGCGTCGGTGGTCGGTACGCGGCGACGAAGCCCACGATTTGTCCGCCGGCCTCCGCCACAAGGCACGTGTCCGCGAAGTGTGTCGAAAGCAGCAAGTAGGCGTAGCAGGTGTTCAGCTCGAGGACCTCCGTCGAACGGACCAGCTCCCACATCGCTGCACCGTCGGCGAGGGACGGCCCCCGCACCACCACGTTTGGTTCGGCTGACTCGATGGGCGCAGATTGCGTTGAGGCGCTGCTCATGGCGCCACCTCCATCGCTGCGACAGCTCCGGGCGAGGTCGAAGTGAGAACCTGCGCCTGAGGTGCAGGCGAGCTCTGCAGAGAAGACCATTGAGCGCCCAATGTCGTCGGGCCCTGCGACGCAAAGATCGCATCATGGACGGCGGACACGAGCGTCGGCCCCAGGGCTCGGTCGAGCACAAAACTGATGTGACTGTCGTCGGCGGCGTGCGTCACCAAGTGAATAGTTGATTTCGTAAAGAGACTTAGGCAGGCGGATATTTCTCCCATGGCGCAGGAGATCTCCGTTCCCACGATGCTCACGCACATGACCTCTTCGTGGAGTTCAGGCTCACAAACCGCACCGAGGTCGGCGATCAAGTCACCAAGCAGCTCCGACGCCGACGGGTTCGCGGCCAAGTCGATGGTTGCGCGGATCTCTGAGGCCGAACTCGAGACGAGGTCCATGGAGATGTGTTGGCGTTCGAAGCACGCAGCCACCTTCGCCATGAAGCCGATGGGCTGCCATTCGCGCGGGCGTCGCATGACCACAAGGCAGAGTTCATGCCGGGCGGTGACGGCGCGTACGCCTCGAGCCACCGCGCGACCATTGATGATGGTCCCGGCAACCTCTGGACGCTGCGTCCACCGAATGTGCAGCGGGATGTTGGCCGCTTTCACAGGAGCCAAGCAGCGCGGGTGAAGAACCTTCGCACCGAGGGAACCGAGAACGGCGGCCTCGTCATAGGTTAGGCGAGGTACGAGTCGCGCCGTGGACGCGCGTCGTGGATCACTGGTGAAGAGCCCTGGAACGTCCGTCCAGATTTCCAGCCGGTCCGCTTCCAAGACGCATGCGATGCACGCCGCCGAGGTGTCGGAACCGCCGCGCCCGAGAAGCACGGTCTCCCCCTTGTCATTGCTCGCGATGAAGCCCTGAGTGACCGTGACATCCGTTTCCTCGCGGAGGAGACGCTGCTGAATCTTCGCCGAGGGGCTGTAGTCGCATTCAGCGGACAGGTACCTCTTGAGCACCGGTTGGTCGCTTTGGTCGTTTGCCCGCAGCAATTCCCGCGCGTCCACCCATTGGGCGTCCACTCCCACCGACTGAAGCCAGTGAGCGGCCAGACGCGTCGACATCAGCTCGCCCATCGAGAACACCTGCGCCTGCCACATCGCCGACGACGGCTCGACGGCGCCTCTCGACGCGAGCACCTCAAGGTCAGCGAACTCTGCCCGCAGGACCGTGGTCGCGTCGAGAGCGAGCCCGTCCGCGAGCGCTTGGTGGAGCGCGACGATCTCCGCCAGGACTTCCCGCGGGTCCTCCTCGGCGGCGGCCCTTGCTACGAGCCTCTTCAGGGCGTCCGTCACCCCGGCGACCGCAGAACAGACCAAAACATGGTGCTTATCGTCGGCCTGTGCCTCTCGAACCAGGCAGGCGATACGCTGCCAGTTGTCAGCATCTGCGACGCTGGTGCCACCAAACTTCAAGACCGTGAACTTCGTACGAAGGTTGTTGCTCACAAACAGCGCTCCCAATTAATACTCAAAAATAGTGCTCCGCTAAGTTCTCGAAGCGCAGCCAACGCTCCATGCTGAAGCAATTGTTGCTTCACAAATATATTCCACAACAATGATTGCTACAGCAACCAATATAGCCGTTGGTATCGTTGGAGACATGGTTTGTCAAGGCAGGTGAGCTGCGACACAAGCGGGCTCGTCGTCCCTCAGCATCCCCATCAGCGGTCCCACAGCCTGCTCATCGTGGTCTTGGACGCACTCGACTCCGGAGATCGGCGATGGCCCAAGAACGCCCGTCAGTTCGTCTCACCAGCGCCTTTTTGAGACGACGAACGCCACAAGGTGAGCACGGAGGCCCGTCTGGTGTGCGGGCTTACCTTGAGGTATAAATGAGGGATGAACCGACTGACTGCCATTATCCAGACGTTCTCAACCCGTATGGCGCGACTTCGAAGCGATGAGTCGGGTCTAACCACCGTCGAGTACATCATCCTCTTGTCACTGGTCGCTCTTGCGGGGATCGGCGTCTGGATCACTTTCGGTGAGGTCGTTGTGAACCAGGTCACGGGCGGCCGGACCGTTCGCTAGGGACATGCGCCGCCGTGCGTCGCCGGCTAAACAAGCAGCATGAAGAGGAAGGCGTAGACCGCGAAGACGCCGACGGAGAGGATGGTTCGTCCCGCCGTTCGAAGGGACGTGAGTGACATGATGGACGCGCTTTGCTCGCGCGCCGGCACGAAGCCGACGACGGCGCCGCAAGCTTGGGTGCGGTAGCTGACCGCAACGCTCGCTCGCCCGCGGATAGAGTGTTGGTCCCCCATCCGCTCACCAAGCACCCACCAAGGATGGTTGCCCGCGTAGAGACGCACCAGGGTGAGTCGTTCATGGAGCCCCCACACGAGCGCCAGCGTCATAGCGCCAAAAGCGACCTTGCCGAAGGAAGAGCAGTGCAGCCGTGGCAACACCCCACCGGTAGCCATCCACAGGAAAGGGACTCCGCTAGTGAAGAGCGAGACGCGCATCAAAGCCGCCGGATCCCATCGCGGGCGAAACCATCGCAGCGCCCACGTGCCCACGAAGATCCCAAGCCATATGCCAAGGCACCTCGAGTATGGATGCGTCGTGCGCATCGTCGTGATGGGCATCAGAGTGAGCCAAAGGCCGAAGACAAACCAGCGAGCGTGCACTGTGCCGCGGGCACCAGGTGGTCCGAAGAGTCGGGGAACCTGGGGCACCCGCTTTGGGATTTTGGGGTGACGTCGATTCGCGCGAAAACAGCAGACGAGCGCGGTCACGAGGATCGCGAGAACAAGGCAGTCGCAGCACTTCGAGAACCGCGGTCGAAACCCGCCGTAGTACAAGGTGCAGAGCACTACGACGAACGTGTATTCCACCAGGAAGACAACAGTGCGGAGCCATTTCATTCGGTGACCATCGTCACCATGCAGAGCAATCGCCGTGCCGTCTCCCCCCAAGCGGGTCTCTCGACAAAGCGCTCCTCGGCCGAGGCGCGCTCTCGCCGACCTGTCGACGTCGAAAGACCACATGCGACGTTTTGGCGGTTAGGACTATGACTGTGTCGTGGCCGCTGGAATGTCCTATCCGCGGGAAGAGGACTTGGTTGCCAAGTCACAAACCAAGGACCCCAGAGCGCCGCCGTGTCGACTCAGCGCTGCGGGCGAATCGAGGGCGAATCGGACGTATGCGTCGAGGGCTTCCTTTGGGTCCAGTTCCTCCCAGCGCGCTTGTTGTGGGATGTCGCCGTCCAAGACGCCACGACGGCGGAGGCGATGTCTTCTTTGGTTTTGAAGTAGTAGTACACGTTGCCGATGGGCACGTTCGCTCGCTCGGCGATGATCTTGATCGTCGTCGCTCGGATTCCGCCCTCGCGAAAGCACTCGGCGGCGGCGTGAACAAGGCGTTCCCACTTCGTGGCCTTGGCGCCGGAGCGTTTCGTCACTTTGTGAATAGTCTTCGCATCGGCCACAAGGGAAACAGAGTCCGCCAACTAAGGCGAGCAGCCCAGGGTTTACCAGCGGTCGTTCTACTTCTTCTAGACGGCCCCGTGTGGAACCGATAAATACTTGGCAAAATGGAAAACAAGCAGCGCGAAGCCATCCTGGCAAAGCTCACTCTTCAGGAACTCATCACCCCCGAACGCTGGGACGTGTTCACGAGTTGGGTCCAGGAGAGCCGCGACACCTGTACCCACGCGGCTTCGGAGTATGAAGACTGGTTTCGCGACCAGGGGGATCCGAACCCCGAGGTGCGAGCGAATCACGTCTGGAAGGCCATGGAGATCCTCGCGCCTGGGCCGTGCCGCTGCAAAGCGCGCATCCCGGCGAGCCAAGAGCTGAAGGAACTGCCAAGCCCAATCATGTTCGCACGGCCTCTCGACCTTCCGCGTCTTTTGACGGGACTCCCGGAAGAGCCTTCGGCGGACCAGAAGCTTCTCTACTCTCGATTTTACGGAGCGTACCGAGGAGAGCTCTCGCGCTTCTGGGAAGAAGTGCCGGAACCCGATTTCGACGGCAATGTGTCGGAAGGCATGGCCTTCGCTTCGGCCCTTGGAAAGCTGGCGACCCTCGAACGCGAGAGCGAACCCTTCGTTCACTCAAAGACCGGAAGGATGCAGATGTTCTTCCACACCGCGGACTTCGACGTCGTCGAGTCCTGGTTCCAGGCAAGCGATCACGAGCTCGTGCCCTTCGAGACCGTTCTGGAACGCCTCGCCGTCTACGTGGTCCAAGAGCCCGACGGATCGCCCGGCAGCAACGTTCACCTCTTGTCCGACGGTTACCTGCAGGAGCAAGCGGTGAATGGTCTCCCACATTTCGTCGTCGTGCGTCCGGACGAACGAAGCGTTTGGGCGGGGCGGCGCTGGCAGCCCATTGAAGATGTCATCGTGCACACCGACCAAGGCGAAGCGAGAATTCCGGAACCTTCGCCGGGCGTTCACGCGCTTCGCGTCGCGCCACGCGAAGAGGAGCCCGAAGAGGATTGGGATTCGGAGGAAGAGCCCTTCGATGAGTATGAGGAGAACTTCAGGCACTTGCCGCGCTACCGATGTGACGTCGCCCGCCCCCTTTTCGTCAACCTCAAAGACACTCCGCTGATCGATGAACTTCTCGCTGAGTATCCCGACCTCGAGGCGCTCAGCATCCAGGGCACTGGCTACAGAGCGGACGCAACGGAGGACGAGAAGCTCTCTCTTCCTCCTTCCTTTCATGCGCTGAAGAACCTTCGTTCACTGAGCCTTTCACGTGTTTGTCTTGCATCACCCCTCGATCTGAGCGCCTTCCCTAAACTCGAAGCGCTCTCGCTGCACGGCATGGGGCTGAAGGATCTCGACCTCACCTGCCTCAGCGACGACGCTTCGCTCCTCACGCTGGATGTTCGTGGAAACGACCTCCTCGCGCTCCCCAAAGGGCTCATGCGGCATACGCGGCTCATCTCCCTCGAGCTTGGTGGGAACCCTCTGACGGAAGGAGTCGACGGGCTCTCGGCGCTGCAAGATCTCCGTGAACTGCAGTTCTACGACTGTGGGTTCACGGCCTTTCCGAGCGTGGTTCTAGAGCTTCCCGCCCTCGAGCGCCTCAACCTGAGTTGTAACCTTTTGTTTGAGCTCGGGCCGGAGATCGGCCAGCTGACGCAGCTTCGGTTTCTCGACCTCGGTTC
>JBLHKB010000090.1:0-16423 GCA_047619315.1 Polyangiales bacterium | reverse complement strand
ACTCTCCAGGGAACACCTCGACGGTGCATGGAGTGGCTTCGCACTCGAGCACGTCGTTGCCGATGAAAACGAGCCGCGCACCCGGAGTTTCGGTTTCGAAGGTCAAAGCGACGAGCGTGGGTTCAGGCTGAACCTCGGGCTCGATGACGATGTCTGCCTCGCTGTCCGTCTCATCCTCGGGCTGAATATCCGAAATCGGTGCCCCAACATCGGGAACCTCGCCGCTGTCCGGTGGCGACGCGATCGATGTCGCCATCGCGGGATCTTGGGGCTGCGTGCGTGTTCCCAGCCAGAAGATGACAGACGCGGCAGCGGCCACGGTGAGCACGGCTCCAAACCACAAGCCAACGCGCGACCCCGTCGAAGACGCGGGCGGCTCGCTCGTGACGCCGCCGGAACGTGGAGGTCGGGCTCTGGCTTTGACCGGATCGCCGTAGCCGACGAGCGTCGCCTCGCTGACTCGACCAAACCTTGCGTCGTCGAGGGCCTCGGCGAGCGTGTCCATGTCCGGGTAGCGTTCGGAGGGGTCCTTCGAGAGACACTTGAAGATGATAAGTTCGAGTTCTTGGCTGCACTCGACGTGTGCGTTGGTGTCTCGCAGAGGAGGTGCCGACTCAAACATGTGTTGGGTGAGCACACCCATGAACGTGTCACCGACGAAAGGAACACGTCCCGTCACCAGCTCGTACATGATGACGCCCATCGCATAAATATCGACGCGGTGATCGAGGCCCTTCCCGGCGGCCTGTTCCGGAGACATGTACTCAGGCGTGCCGAAGATCATTCCGGTCTTCGTCAACTTTCGGCCTGGCGCACCCGATGTTTCGATATCGCTCATCTTGGCGATGCCGAAGTCCACGATCTTTGCGAAGTCGGGCCGCTCTTTGCGCTGTGTGAGAAAGATATTCTCAGGCTTCATGTCGCGGTGAACGATGCCCTTGGAATGGGCCGCCGACAGAGCACGCGCGCACTGGCCCGCGATATCAAGGATCCGCTCGACGCTCAGCGATCCGTCACGGGCGATGAGATCCGCGAGGTCCTCGCCTTCGAGGAATTCCATGACGAAGTAGCTTTGACCCGCCGGAGTACTGCCGAAGTCCGAGATATCCACGATATTCTCGTGACCGATACGCGATGCGCTCTTCGCCTCCTGGCGGAAGCGCTCCACCACTTCGGGGCGCGAAGAGAAATCATCGCGAAGCACCTTGATGGCGACGCGTTTCTCGATGGCCATGTGGAGGCCTTCATACACAAGCCCCATGCCGCCTTCGCCGATGCGCCGGATGACTCGATAGCGATCGAGTTCGGTGCCCACGAGCGCGTCATCGATGAGCGGCGCATCAAGGCTAACCTGCGATGGAGTGATGAGCCGCGCCGCGTCGACGGGGCAAAAGACCTCTCCACCGAGATACTCGGCTTTGCAAATAGGACAGACTTTCTTCATCCGCGAGGTGCTGAAGCTACCAAACGAGTTTTTGAGGGTCAATCAATGGCGTGCGATCGGGGGCGGGTTTTTTTCAACAAAGTCGGTATCTTGTGCGTCTGCGGCGTTGCGACGAGTTCAGGCCTCTGGTACGCGGGACCTATGTCGCACCGCGTTCGGCTCCTCGGCGATGCCCTGATCGACCAGATCGCCGCCGGAGAGGTGATCGAGCGTCCGGCTTCTGTGGTCAAGGAGCTCCTCGACAATGCGATCGATGCAGGAGCCACAACGGTTCGCGTGGAGCTCAAGGACGGCGGGCGTGAGCGAGTCTTGGTTCAGGACGATGGGGAGGGCATGGACCGAGAGGATGCCGCGATGTGCGTTGTACGCCACGCCACCAGCAAGCTGGCGACCCTCGACGACCTGGACGCGATCGCGACTCTTGGTTTTCGCGGAGAGGCGCTGGCCAGCATCGCTTCCGTCTCCCGCTTTCGACTTCTCACTCGTCAGCGCGACGAGATCGAAGGCACCGAGGTCCGAATCGAGGGCGGGGGTGGACTCAACGTCGCACCCATCGGTTGTGCGCCGGGAACCACCGTCGATGTTCAAGAGCTCTTCTTCAACGTGCCTGCCCGAAAAAAGTTCCTATCGGCTCGGCAGACAGAGATGCGGCATGTCGCGAAGGAGTGCCTGCATGCTGCCCTGGCAAATCCGGGCCTGCGGCTCACCCTCATTCATGATGGACGCAAGCTTCGAGAGTTTCTTCCGGTGCGTACGCGCGCGGAGCGCGTTCAGCGCGCGTTCTCCGATCTAGCGGTGCGCACCGCGAAGGGTGAGCACCAAGGCATCCGCGTCGAAGCTATCGTGGCGCCGCCATCTCACGCCACAAAGGGTGCTCGAAAACTGCACCTCATCGTCAATGGACGCGCGGTGGTCGACCGACGTCTCGCCTACGCGGCGGCGTTCGCGTTCGGCGACGAGCTACCGAGTGGGCACTACCCTGTGGGCGTGATCTACATTGATCTGGCGCCGGAAGATGTTGACGTAAACGCGCACCCACAAAAGACTGAGGTGCGCTTTCGATCGCCGCGTTTGCTCAGCGACGCCGTGACCAATATCGTTGGGCGCGCACGTGTGACGCCGAGCCCTCGAGCTCCCCAAAGCCCACAAACGGAACTCCCGCGTGCGCCTAGCTTTTGGGCGGAGCGGCTCGGCGGAGTCGGCCACGCCGCGCAAACGCCTCATTCCTACTCGGCGCCACAGGCGAGCGCTGCGAACGCGCTCGCGGACGCGCTGCGCGGCACCGACAGCGACCAGCCTGAGAAAGCAGCGCTACCGGCGGGAGAGAGACCAAAACTTGTGGGGCGACTCTCCGGCGGCGAATGGCTCGTCGAGTTTGCGGGTTGTCTTCATGTCATCGTGCCACGCCGCGTCGATGCTCTCGCGGCAAAACGAGCGTTGTCCGAGGGTGAGACCGCTTCCCTGCTCTTTCCGACGCGACTTGAGCTAGACGCAAAGACCCTCGCGCGCCTGGAAGGTTCGCAAGCGGCGCTCGAGCAGCTGGGCTTTCGCTGGTCGGCTCTCGGCGGCAACACGTACATGGTCGATGCCGTACCGGCATGTCTTCACGGCGCTGACGGTGCGGTGTTGCTTCGAGCGTTTCTTGATGGTGGGCAAAAGGAGATGCTCCGCTTCGCGCCTGCAGGAAGCGATGAGGAACGCCTCGCGTCCCTCGAAGACGAAGCGGTTCGTCGCCAAGCAGCAATTCATCGCGTCGATCTTCGAACGCTCCGGGGCATCCAATGAGTACTCTCGACACCAAGCTACTTATCGTCGCGGGCTGCACGGGAAGCGGCAAAACCAGTGTTGCCGTCAAACTCGCCAAACGCTTCGGCGGTGAGATCGTCGGGGCCGACAGCGTTCAAGTGTATCGCGGCTTTGACATTGGGTCGGCGAAACCAAGCGAAGAAGAACTCGAAGGAGTGCCGCATCACCTTCTCGACATCGTGAACCCGGACGAGAACATCGATGCGATGGACTACGCCCGGCGTGCAGATGCGGTCATTTCGGACATTAGAGCGCGCGAGCGGCTCCCGATTCTGGTGGGCGGAACAGGCCTGTGGATCCGCGCGCTCGTACGAGGACTCGTGGAACTTCCACCGGTGGACGCGGAGCTTCGAGCCGGATTGCTCGCCGAAGGTGAGCGAGACGGCCGCGAGGCGCTGCACAAGCGGCTTCAAACGTGTGACCCCATCAGCGCGGGGAACATCCACCCGCGAGACTTGGTTCGTGTCAGCCGCGCCCTCGAAGTGTTTGAACAAACAGGCAAACCATTGGGTGAGTTACGCGCCGCTCACGCCTTGGGCAGCGACCGCTACGATAACCTCTTCGCCGTCATCGCTCATGAGACCGACCACGACGCCCGCCTGGATGCGCGCCGCGAGCAGATGCTCAGCGCGGGCTGGCGTGCCGAAACCGAAGCGCTCCTCGCGAAGTGGTCGCGGAGCGCGAGGCCCTTTGGCAGCGTAGGCTATGCGCAGATGGTGCGCCTCATCGATGGAGAGCTTCGCGACGAAGAGATGCGGGCTACGGCGCGAAAAGCGACCCGAGTCTATGCGCGGCGACAGCGAACCTGGTTTGGTTCGGAACCTGGCGTGGACTGGCGCCCTACCCGCGGCGCGCTGGTGAGCGACTCTGGACTTGCGCGAATCGAGGCATGGCTATGAATTTCTTTGGACACACAGTGATCGGGCAAGAGCTGGATTCCAGTCCGTCGTTTCTCTTTGGAACAATGCTGCCGGACTTCGTCTCCATGAGCGGGGCTCGTTTCGAATCCGTCGCAGACGACGCTCCGGCTCGGCGTGAGCTACTGGTCGGCATTGAAGTCCATCACGCAACGGACGCCGTCTTTCACAGCACACCCCACTTTCTTCGCTACTGCAGCGCTCTCACCGTCGCCCTGGAAAAAGCCGGAGTGAGGCGTGGTACCGCGATGGCTGTGGGACACATTGGCGCTGAGCTCCTTCTCGACCGCTGGCTACTGCACTTCGTCGACTCGACTCCCTACATGGACGCCATCGCGTATGGAAAAGACCACTCCGGTTTCGTCCAGGTCACCAAAGGCGCCGGACCACGCCTCGGCGGCCTCATGGAGCGCCTTTTGGAATACAAGCTGAGCGGATATCAGAGCATTGAGGTTATCCGCACGCGTCTTGAACGAGCACTCTGCGAGCGGCCTCGTCTCTCCGTTGAGGCCTCCGCGGCGCAGCCGATCGAAGAATGTCTGACGTCTTTCGACGAAGCGATTCGCGAAGACGCGAGCGAGTGGCGCGAATCGATAAACACAGCACTCCGTGAACATCCGCGCTACGTAGCGGCGTCCGAGCGGCTGCATGAACGAAGCTAAACCCAAGACGAAATCAACGTTACGCGTTCTGTTGCCGCGGGTCCTATTCACGCTGGCAACGTTGGGTCTCTGGTGGTGGCTCGCGGACCTCGATGTCGACTCGCTTCTCGAGAGCACCGCGTCCATACCCCTCACGGCCCTGGGTCTCGGGCTCGCCGTCAGCCTCATCAACCTCTTGGTGGGCTCCGTCCGCTGGCGCGTTCTCCTCTCCGCCTACGGGGCCGTGCGCTTACCGCCGTTTCGCACGCTGGTGCACCTCTACTACGTGGGCATCTTCTTTAACACCTTCGCCCCAGCCAATGTTGGCGGTGATGTTCTGCGTGGACACGTCACCTCCGGCGCCTTTGACGGTAAGGCCGGCGCCTATCTGATCGTCCTCATCGAACGCGTCTTCGGCTTGGCCGGCCTCATGCTCCTGGCGAGCACGCTCATGACGCTGGCCCCGATTCCGGATCTGGATGTTCCTGTATGGCTCGGTCCCTTGGGCGTCACGGCGGCCCTCGGCGCGGCACTGGCTCCCACCATCGGTCGACGTCTCGCACCCTGGCTTCCCGGCGCTTTGGGACGTTTGGCCGGCGACCTGCCAGCGCTCGTGAGCCCAGGGCTTATGGTTATCGTGCTACTCCTCAGCATCGTCACGCAGGCGCTCGTCGCTGTCACCGGTTACGTATGCATCTCCGCCCTCGCTCCGGACGTGACGCTCATCGACGCCCTGGTGATGGTCCCCATCGCGATGGTGTCGATGTATCTACCCACCATCGCTGGCCTGGGCGCACGTGAAGTGTCCTTCGTCTTTCTCTTCGGACTTCTCGCGGTGGGCGAAGCCGATGCCACGGCGGCATCTCTGGGTGTCTTTGGGATTCAAATCGCCACCGCTCTTGTCGGCGGTCTGGTGCTCTTGACGTTCGGTCTACCCAAGGTCGAAGGGGTCGAAGAAGGCAGCCCAGACACGCCCGAAGAGGCCGCATGACGTACCAGACTAAGGGCACGGGACACGAACACGGCGGGCTCGCGGAACGCGGGGAGAATGTAATCCTTGAGGACGGGGTTCGTCTCTTTCATCCGGAGAACATTCGACTCCAGAGCGGCGTCTACGTGGGACACGATACGATTCTTGAGGGCTACCACCGCAACGAACTCATCGTCGGCACGGACACCTGGGTTGGGCCTCAGTGTCACTTTCATGCTGCTGGCGGCATTCGAATCGGCAAAAACGTAGGCATCGGACCCGGCGTCCGTATCCTCACCTCTGTGCACAAAGAAGCCGGCCGCGGGACGCCCATCTTGCACGCGCCCCTTCGTTTCGACACCGTCACCATCGAAGATGACGCGGACATCGGGGCTGGAAGCACCATCCTACCCGGGGTACGAATTGGCCGCGGAGCACAGGTTGGTGCGGGCGCGTTAGTCAGCGCTGATATTCCCGACTACGCCGTCGCCGCGGGAGTGCCTGCTCGGGTTCTGCGACAGCGGCCCGACGAGCCGACAATATGAGCGCAAGCGTCATTGTTTTGGCCTACAACGAGGCTGAAAATCTTGGACCCGTCCTGCGCGAACTTCTTGCTTGGTCGGCGGAAAACGCGCCTGAGCTGGAGGTCATTGTGGTGGATGACGGGTCGAGCGACGGCAGCGCAGAGATCGCCCGTCAGGTGCTTGGTGAGCGAGGCCATGTTCTCCGACATTCGACGAACCGCGGCATGGGCGCAGGACTCAAAACGGGCTCGCGCGCTGCGACGCGCGAATGGCTGACCTTTATGCCCGCCGACGGTCAGATCCCTCCATCGGGGATTGGCGAGCTTCTGAGTGCTACGGACGACGACATCGACCTCGTTCTCTCATGCTACCGTGACCGCGACGATGGACTGGCCCGCAAGATCCTCTCCGCCAGCGTGCGAGCGCTCATCACCGTCGTCCACGGCGTGCAGCTGCAGAGCGAAGGTCCGTATCTCATTCGACGGCGGCTCTTCGATCCGGCGCAGCTTAAAGCCGACACCTTCTTTCTGAATTTCGAGGTGCCGATTCGCGCCCTCGCCGCGGGCTTGAGGGTTGCCCATGTATCAATGGATTGCCGCCCGCGGCGTGCTGGCGAATCCAAAACAGCACATCCTGGACGAGCGCTGAGGGTGGGCAAAGAGCTGGTGGGCCTGCGGGTGCGACGGGTCGCGGAGGCCCTCCGCCGAATTCGCGGCTAGGACATGGTACCCGACCGTCACGGGTTCCTACTTGTGAGTGGTTCTCCAGAGTCGCGCGCAAGGCCGGGCTGCAGGCGGACACGTTGACTCCTCCAAGGATCGTCAGCCACTTGCACGAGACCGTCGCAGCACCGCGCGCTAATCCGCGCTCCCTGCGAGAAGTCGTCAGGCAGCATCCTTGTCGTACCGCATCGCCGCCTCATACATCGCAGGCTCCGCACCACTTTCCCGTCGACGCCTTCGGTGCAAACGGTCTCTCAGAGTCTCCCGCGGCATCCCCGTTGCCCGGGCCGCCGCGGAAATATTGCCGCCGTATTGATGAAGGACCAACGCGAGCGCGTCGTCACTGGGGGGTGGCGGCGATGCGTTTTGCGCATACGCACGACGAATCAACGCCTCGCTAACGACGTGATCGCTCAGCGCCGCCGCGCCTTCCACAACGTTACGAAGTTCACGCACGTTGCCCATGAAAGCGCAGCTCTCTAGAAAACGTATCGCGCTCGGCTCAAAACGGCGCAGACCTCCGACTTCTTCAAAGCGCGTGAGAAAGAGCCGGGCCAGTGGCTCGATGTCTTCCGCCCGTTCGCGAAGGGGTGGAATCTGCAGTGTTAGACGTCCGAGGCGATGAAAGAGGTCGCGTCGAAGCGCACCCGACGCGACCAGCTTCGCCGGCTGGCGATTCGTCGCGCAGACAAGTCGTACGTCGACGGCGCGTTCGCGATCCGAACCAAGCGGTCGAACAGTCCAAGTCTCGAGGACCCTCAAGAGACGAGTCTGAAGAAGCAGCGGTAGCTCACCGATCTCGTCCAGGAAAAGCGTACCGCCTTCCGCCGCCTCGAAGGCCCCACGCCGGCGGGCGTGGGCTCCTGTGAATGCACCTTTCTCGTGTCCGAAGAGTTCGCTTTCGATGAGCGTTGGCGAAATAGCGCCGGCGTTCAGTGCGACAAAGGGGCCCGCCGAGCGTGGCCCTAAGTCATGAATCGATCTCGAGACGCCTTCCTTGCCAACGCCGCTCTCGCCGAGGACCAAAACGGGATACGGAAGAGCCGCGTACCGCTTCGCCTCACTCATGAGCTCGACCATCGGCGCCGAGTGGACAACGAATCGCTCAAGGTCGCTCGGGCGGCCGCGTGGAACAATGCTCAAGTCGGTGCATCCGGTCCGAAGCTCAAACCCTCCGGACACCTCGACGGCTGAGAGAACACGTCGACCATCGACCCAAGTTCCATTGCGCGAGCCGAGGTCGCGGATGAGCACGCCTTCTGCGCTCGCTTCGAGTTCGCAATGAGTGGCACTCACGGTTCGGTCATCCAAGCGAACGTCGTTATTCGACGCGCTGCCGATGCGCAGCGGTGTGCTTTTCAACACATAACGTCTGGCGCGTTTACCACGTCCAACAACCAGCGAGTACGAGCTGTCGTCCTCATCACGGACTGCAAGCTGGTGCGTGCAGCCCTTGCCGACACCCTCCGCGACACAGCGAAGTAAGTAGGAGCCGATACGAATCTCATCCCCCGGGCTAAAGGGAATGGTGTGGGCGGGGACCGCCGCATCACGTAAGCGAAACTCGTCGCCGACGGCTTCCATAATAAACGCTTTGGAAGGAACGCTCGCGTCGGGGACGACGATATCGCAGTGCTGGCTCCGTCCAATGAGCATCCCGTCTCGCGGTGAATACTCACGCAGAAGGCAGTCGGAGAGGGAGAGTAGAATCGCGCTCATGGATAGTCCTTTGTTGTGTGGACAGCCCCTTCGTCCCGGTCAGGGCTCAGTTGCCCACATTGTACGCGTGTGTACGCTGCTCTCAAAAAGGAGCGGAGTGAGTTGTCGATCGAGGACGTGGAGGCTGATAACGTCTCCGCCGTGAACGACTCATTGCTCAGCACCCCACTCCACGACCTCCACACCGAACTGGGTGCACGCCTGGTCCCTTTCGCCGGGTACTCGATGCCCATCCAATACGAAGGGATCGTGAAAGAGCACACCGCAGTTCGAACCGGCGCGGGGCTCTTCGACGTTTCCCATATGGGCGAGCTCTTCCTCACTGGAAGTGGCGCGGTCGCCGTCGCGGACTCCCTCGTCACCGGCGCGGTCTCCAAGCTCGAGCTCGGCCAGGCTCTCTACACCGTCGCGTGCAACGAAGGCGGGACCATTCTTGATGACCTTATTGTCTACCGACTGGCGGACGAAGAGGTGATGATCATCTGCAACGCGAGCAATCGCGCGAAGATCGCGGCCCACGTCGCGTCGCACGCGGAAGGCCGCTGCGAGTTTGAAGACCGCTCCGACGCCTTCGCATTGATCGCCCTTCAGGGACCCAAAGCGGAAAGCATTCTCGCCGCCGCGGGTGGCGGTGACCTCTGTAAGCTTGGTTTCTTTCGGACCGCTCAAGGCAACGTCGCGGGGGTTTCTTGCCGCGTTGCCCGAACCGGTTACACCGGCGAAGACGGTTTTGAAATCGTCGTCCCGAACGAGAGCGCCGTCGCGATTTGGAAGGCACTCAGCGCCGAGGGCGCCACGCCCACTGGACTTGGAGCACGAGACACCCTCCGGCTTGAGGCGCGACTGAGCCTCTACGGCAACGAAATCGACGAAACCACGAACCCCTACGAAGCGGGCCTTGGGTGGGTCGTGAAGCTGAAGCATGGCGACTTCGTTGGGCGTGATGCGCTGACAAAAATCAAAGAAGCCGGCTCGGAAAGAAAGCTCGTGGGCTTCGAGATGACCGGGCGAGAAATCGCACGCAGCGGCTACCCCATCGTCCAGGAAGGAGCGGTGATCGGGAAAGTCACAAGCGGATCGCCCTCGCCGACGCTAGGAAAGAACATCGGGCTTGGATACGTCCCCAAGGCACTCGCGAAAGTCGGCTCCACCTTCGGTGTTGACATTCGGGGTAAGCGCGTGGGAGACGCAGTCGTAGTCAAGCCCCCCTTCTACAAGCGCCCCTAGTCTCCCGCGCACGCCACACCGACGAGGTAATACGATGTCTCAGTTTCCCAGCGACCTCCGCTACACGAAAGATCACGAATGGGCCCGCCAAGATGGTGACCTGATCCGTGTCGGCGTCACGGCGTACGCCGTCGAGCAACTCGGCGACATCACTCTCGTCGACCTCCCCCCGGTCGGTACGGAAGTTCAGTCGGAAGAGCAGTTCGGCGAGATCGAGTCCGTCAAAACGATGAGTGAGCTCGTCGCACCGGTCAGCGGCGAAGTCGTCGAGGTGAACGAAGAGCTCGAGGGCAGCCCCGAGCTTGTCAACGAGAGCCCCTACGACGCAGGATGGCTTGTCGTCATTCGTTCAAGCGATGGCGAATTTGGGCGTCTGCTGAACGCGACTCAATACGAAGATTTCCTCGCAAAAATCGAGTAACGAGGCGCTGACTTGAGGCCGGCCGCAAGGGGTCTGGGATGGCTCACGCTAGTAAGGCCAGTTGGCTTGCTCTCTGGCTGAACCCGCACAACATCCCACCCCATGCGTTACCTCCCCCACACCGACGACGAAATCGCAACGATGCTCCAGCGTGTTGGGGTCGACTCCATCGACGCGCTCTTCGAGCCCATCCCGGAGAGTGGCCGCGCGGCGCCGCTCAAGTTGGAACCCGCCCTCGACGAGAACCGGCTCATGCGGCACCTGAATGAGCTCGCCGCTTCCAATGAGGCCGCGCTCTCGCTCTCGTTCTTGGGCGGCGGTATGTACGACCATCACATTCCGCCGGCGATGGACCAGCTGCTCTTGCGCAGCGAGTTCTACACCGCCTACACGCCGTACCAGGCAGAGGTCGCCCAAGGGACTCTCCAGTCGATCTTCGAGTTCCAGACCTTGGTCTGCGAACTCCTCGGCCAAGAGGTCGCCAACGCCTCGATGTACTGCGCCGCGAGCGGAAGCGCCGAAGCGGTCTTGATGGCGAGGCGCATCACGAAGCGGAAGAAGGTCGTCGTCTCCGGCGCGATCCATCCGCACTACCTGGACACCATCCGCACGTACCTGCGCGGCGTCGACAACAATGCACCGGAGCTCGTCGTCGTGCCTTACGACGAGAGCGGACACACGAACCTCGCAGATCTCACCGCAGCTGCGAGCGACGCTGCGGCCGTGGTTGTTGGTTATCCAAACTTCTTCGGATGCGTTGAGAACATCGCGCCCATGGCCGAGGCAGCACACGCCGCCGGGGCCCTCTTCGTCACCGCCACGAGTGAGCCCTACGCGCTTTCATTAATCAAGTCGCCAGGCGTCCTCGGAGCAGACATTTGTGTGGGCGAAGGTCAGAGCTTGGCCGTCCCACCTCAGCTCGGCGGCCCGGGCGTTGGTCTCTTCGCCTGTCGCCAAAAATACGTTCGCCAGATGCCTGGCCGGCTCGTGGGAGAAACCGTTGACCAGGATGGCGAGCGCGGTTTCGTCCTGACGCTCTCGACGCGAGAGCAGCATATTCGTCGCGAAAAGGCGACGAGCAACATCTGCACAAATCATGGACTCATCGCGCTGGCGTTCACCATTCGAACGGCGATGCTCGGAAAACAGGGTTTCCTCCAAGCAGGCGACCTTTGTCTTCGCAACGCCGAGTACCTAAAGGGTCGAATCGAGTCCCTCGAGAACTACTCGCTCCCCATGAGCGCTCCGACGTTCAACGAATTTGTGGTGCGTCGCGCGGACGGGAACGCCGCGCCACTCTTGGCCACTCTCGCGGCCTCATCGGGCATTCTCGCCGGCATCGACCTCGCACCGTTCGGTGGCGCCGCCTCCGACTTCCTCGTGGCTGTGACCGAAAAGCACGACCGAGCCGACCTCGACCGCCTCGTCGACGCTCTCGCCGCCGTCTAGGCGCCGTTTCAAGGACGCCTATGCTCCTCCTGAGCGCAGCGGGCTAGATCCGTTCTGGTCCCACGCCGCGGAATCGACTATGTCGTGCGCATGAGCACTGACCCCATCAAGCGTCTCGATGCCCTCGACAAGAAGGCACTCGAGGGAGGCGGCGCAGCCCGCGTTGCCAAGCAGCACGAAAAAGGAAAGCTCACGGCGCGGGAGCGCATGGAGCTGCTCATGGATCCGGGTTCGTTCGTCGAACTCGACCGCCTGGTGTCACATCGATGCACCGACTTCGGCATGGAGAAGCAGCGGATACCTGGCGACGGCGTCGTCACCGGCTACGGAACCGTCGACGGCCGTAAAATCTTCGCCTTCGCCCAAGACTTCACGGTGTTCGGCGGCAGCCTCTCAAGCGCCTTCGCCTCCAAGATCACCAAGGTCATGGACCTCGCGCTCAAGACGGGCGCTCCACTGATCGGTCTGAACGACTCCGGCGGCGCGCGAATTCAAGAAGGTGTTCAGAGCCTCGCCGGATACGCCGACATCTTTCTTCGGAACGCTTTGGCGTCCGGCGTCGTGCCTCAGATCAGCGCCATCATGGGACCCTGCGCAGGAGGCGCCGTCTACAGTCCTGCGCTCACGGACTTCATCTTCATGGTGGAGACTTCGAGCTATATGTTCATCACGGGACCAGAGGTCGTGAAAACCGTCACGCACGAAGAGGTCACCAAAGAAGAGCTCGGCGGCGCACAGACACATGCGTCAAAGAGCGGCGTGAGCCACTTCACGTGTGCCGATGACGCGGACTGCATCGCTGCGATTCGCGACCTCCTCTCGTTTCTGCCGAGCAACAACCACGAGGCGCCACCTTCGCGCGAATGTGTCGACCCCGCGCATCGAGAAGAACCAGCGCTCGACACGCTCATTCCCGAAGACCCGATGAAGCCCTACGACATTAAGGACGTCATCGAGCACATCGTCGACGACGGTGATTTCCTCGAGGTGCAGGAGGCCTACGCCAAGAACATCGTAATAGGTTTCGCGCGCTTCGCCGGACATCCCGTAGGCATCGTCGCCAACCAGCCGATGTTTCTCGCGGGCTGCCTCGACATCGACGCCAGCGTCAAAGCCGCGCGCTTCGTACAGTTCTGCGACTGCTTCAACATCCCCATCGTCACGCTCGTGGACGTGCCAGGCTTCCTTCCCGGAACCGCCCAGGAATATGGCGGCATCATCAAGCACGGCGCGAAGCTCCTCTACGCGTACTGCGAAGCGACCGTTCCGAAGGTCACGCTGATCACCCGCAAAGCCTACGGCGGCGCGTACGACGTCATGAGCAGCAAGCACATCCGTGGGGACATCAGCCTCGCCTACCCGTCCGCAGAGATCGCTGTGATGGGCCCGGATGGGGCCGTTAACATCGTCTACCGACGTGAGCTGGCGGAGGCGGAAGACCCCGTCGCTGCAAAGGCCGCGTTTGTGGAGGATTATCGCGAGAAGTTCGCCAACCCTTTCAAAGCCGCTGAACTCGGCTTCATCGACGAGGTGATTCGCCCTCGACAGAGTCGTCAGCGGATCTGTACTGCGCTGGAGATGCTTCGCGACAAGCGCGACAAAAACCCGCCGCGCAAGCACGGCAACCCGCCGCTCTAACCCACGATCTCGCAGGCTCGCTACTCCGTAGGAAGCACTATCTCTGCGTTGCCTGCGCGCCAGCTCTCAAAGAGCGCGATAATCTGGCTTTGCATCCCGTCGACGGGGTTTGAGACCGGCACCGGGTCCATCCTCATGAACGGAGGGTCCGGCGGATGCATCGCTCGCTGTGTTCCTTCGCGCCAGAGGAGAGAACCATGGCTGCCGCGCTCGTAGACGTAGAGCCCACGCGTCACGCTCTCCGCGCCCACCTCAATGTTTGAGCGAAGTGGCAAGTCGCCCATGGGTAGCTCAGAGTATCGCGCCTCGCCACCGACGATGGGTAGACCGAACGCGCGCGCGAGAAGCTCCGTGCTGCGATTGGGCACCGTCTCATCGTTGCGAACCATCGTCATCAAAAGGTGCGTCGAACGTTCTCGCATCAAGCCGGCGTAGAGCGCCGCATCACCAGCATCGAGGAGTGACTGCCAAAGCGCGACCCCCGGCCGAAGTAACGGCTCGTCGTTTTCATAATCGAGCTCGCTCGCGTCGAGGTTGAGCATGGGAAGCAACGTCAGCAGCTGCAGGTTGTAGGACAGGCTGTTCTGGACGAGTTCGCCGAGGTAGCCACCCGTCACACAAAGTACGGCGGCCGCGATTTCAGGCTCCGTCGCCACAAAGAGGGCCCCGATGATCCCGCCCAAGGAGTTACCGACGAACGCCAAACGACTCTCAGCGAGGGAGACGCTCTCAAGCTCCGGCGCCCGAACTGCGAGGTCGCCCCAGTCGCCTGCGCGAATCGCGCGCACCAAGGAGTGCAGGTCAGCCGCACTCTGACGGAGGGCATCGCGAAAGTAGATCGGGTGAAACGCGGGGTACTCGCCTTCGGTCTCCAGGGCGCCGACGAAGTCGAGAACGACCCCCACTCCACCGAGATCCCCGAAGCCGTCGGGCTCCAGGGCACCCGTGAAATTGTTCACCTCGTCGAGAACGTCGCCCCGCGCTCGAAGTCCATGAAACGGTGCGTCGATGGCGATGCTTGCGTAGCCAGCGGCGGCGAGGGTGTTGGCGAGGCCAAGTAACTCGCTGCGCTGACCGGCCACGCCATGCTGGAAGATAACCAGCGGCGGCGCCTCCGAGCCGATGGGAAGCACCAAAGGCAGCACGAGCGTAAACGGCGCCTGGTCGATCCGTTTTGCGCCGATCTCTCCGGAGTCCGTGCGCTCAAACCGTCCGTGCACGCCTTCGTCTTCGTTTAGAAAATTCGGGACGCTGATGGTGCCGTGGATGAGCCAGCCGATCTCCGTGTGAAGCACTCCTCCTTCGATTCCAAGACCGGGCTCCCCCGTGACAGGCTGACCCAAGCGCTCGTCGAGTTGCTCCCCCGTGAGGACTTCGTCGATTCGTACGTCGGGAATCTCGTCCTGAACTTGCTCCCGGACAGTCTCCAATTCCGCGGTCGCGGTTTGGACCCGGAAGACGCTCACGGCCACCACATCGGAGCGGACGCCCATCGTGTTGTCGAGGACGGGTCCATAACGAACGAAGGCTTCTGCCAACGTCGGATCCTCTGGCGTGGTCTCGCTATCTCGAAGCGACGCGAACAAGGGTGCCGGCTCCACTGGACGACCCGAGGCGCCGAGCACTCTCGAAGTCACCACCACCGCGTAGGGTTGGCCCGGGGCGAGCGGTCTCACCGGACGAACGACGATCATTTGCTCCATCGGGAGCCAACGAACCTGCGCGGGAAGCCGCGCGAAGGGCGTCGCCGACGCAGGGTCAGCGTCGACTAAGAAGACACTTGATTCGGCTTGGAGGGTCTCCGCTGACGTTTGTGGCAACGAACTCGAATCCAACTCTCCATCGAAGGGAATATAAATCCCACCCACCCCACTGAATCCGTCGAGCGTCGCGAGGCCATCCCTCAAACTTGTGAGATACGCGCTAGAACCGCCCGCTTCCGACGGGTACTCGCTCAACGCGATGTGGCCCGACTCGTCCAAATAAAGATCGTCTGGATAAGGCATTCTTCCGAAGGCCATCGGGCCCGAAGATGGGTCAAAGATGGCTAGCACAGCGGGCTCTGTGCCTCCGTCCGTCCCCCCATCTGCGGTCATCGGGGCGTCGTCATCACCGCACGCGAGAGCGACCAAAACGAAAGAAAAGCCAAGGACTCGTAGCGTGGGGGGTTTCATGGTGTGTCTTCGCACTTCCACAAGGCTTTCACGGTCACCGGGCCCCCGCAACCACGCGGTCCAGAAGGTGGACGGGAAGAAGGACCGCATCCTAGACCCCCATCGAAGACGGAACGTCGTTTGCTTCGGAGCGATGGGGCGGTAGACTCGCGATTGAGACCCTTCATGGGCTCCGTGCGTCCAACGGACGATCCCCCACCCAAGATCATGTCAGCACCCCAACCCAACCCACGCGCCTGCGAGCGTTGCCAGTTTGAGAACACCGCTCAGGCGCGTTTCTGCCTGCAGTGCGGAGCCATGGTCGAAACGGTGGGCGAGGAGAACGCAGACCCGCTGATCGGGCGCGTTCTGCTTCATCGATACCGCATCGTCAGCGAGCTTGGCGAAGGCGGCATGGGCAAGGTCTATCTCGCCGAACAAAAGATGGGCACATCCGTTCGAAAGGTGGCGATCAAGACGCTCCACCCCGAGCTCTGTGGTGACCCTCAGCTGGTGGCTCGCTTTCATCGGGAGTGCGAGACAGTCATCGAACTGCAGCACCCGAATACGATCAAGTTCTACGACTTTGGTGAGCTCGAAGACAAGACACTCTTCATCGTCATGGAGTACATCAAGGGCGGGGACCTCGCTCATCGCCTTCAGACGATCGGCACCGTCACTCCAGCACTCGCGGACAAACTCCTGATCCAAATCTGCGGGTCTCTTCACGAAGCGCATGAACGCGGCGTAGTCCACCGTGACCTCAAGCCCGAGAACATCTTGCTTACCACG
>JBLHKB010000089.1:0-16534 GCA_047619315.1 Polyangiales bacterium | reverse complement strand
TGCAGCCAGATCTGCGTCGTCGGTGCGCTCACCTGAAGGGCGATGTTCACGTGGCCGTCAAAACGTTCTCGGCTCGGGTCCACCGTCAGCGCCACTTCGTAGCGCGTCGGCGTCACGTTCTGCGGAAGCTGACCATGCGGGGCGTCGACGAGCGCGAGGGAATTGGCCTCCGGCGGATCTTGCATCTCCGGATCCGGAAGTTCCGGGGGCGCCGTCGTGGAGCCACTGCACGCGACGAAGACGCCGCAGCCGAGAAGAACGCCAAGTGCGAAGAGCTTGAAGTTACGCATCTTGCGGTCCTACCACGCTGTTCTCCGCCCAGCACGCCCGCTTCTCCGAGCATGTTCAGCTCCGCTGTCAGAGCAAAGTGTGCTCTTTTTCGAGTTTCGCCCTCCCGATTCGTTGTGAAGCGACCTTCAGATCATCTCCATGACCTGAGCGCAGATCGATGGAACGGGTCAGCGCCGCCGGGTCAGCGCAGAAGTGTGGAGGCGAGCTGCCCCATGGCGAGGGAGAACACGCGGCGTTCGGAGTGGGAGGCGCGTGGCGTGATGGTCTGAATCGCTTGGGCGAAACGAGCCGCGGCGTGGGTTCGCGCCCGAAGCGCGCGATGGGTGTCGAAGTCGGCCCGTGCCTCAATGCGAGTGACGTGGGCGCTGAGGGCTTGCGCGGCAGCCTCACCTTGGCCGTTGAGGACGGCGTTCGCCGCAAGATCGAGCGCTCGGCCTAGGTCCTTGTCTGCGATGACGAAGGCGGGGCCTGCGCTCGCGAGTTGGGCTTCTGCACCAAAGGCCATGTTGAGATCCTTGCTCGCCGAGGAACGAACGTTGCCCGTACGGTAGCCAACATCGAGTCGCCCAACGTCGCGAACACCAGCGGGAACGCGGACTCGAAGCTCGACGCGGCGCTGCTCGCCCTCGCGAAGCTGCGGCATCTCAAGGAGGACGTTGCCGCTGGCATCGACACGCCCGCCGCCCATGAGTTGAACGCCTCCGGAGAGCTGAAGCCGCACTTGAACGTCGCGAACGGAGATGCGCTGTTGTGCGCGAAGTTCGGCACGCAACAGGTTGGCGAGTTCCGAGGTGCCGCGAGCCACGTGGTAGCTGCCTTGGCCTGCCTCGGCGATGGCGCGGAGGACGGCGGGGTCGAACTGATTGCCGAGACCGATGACCGTGGTGGTACATTCGGATGCGCTCGCTTGGCGGGCCATGGGCGCCAACGCGTCGGCCGTGTACGCGCCGCCGTTGGGCACGCCGTCTGAAAGAAGGATGACGAGGGATCGCTCGTTCCCCACAAGGGGCTGGGCTCCGGCGGCGTCGTAGGCAGCGCGGAGACCCACCTCGATGTTGGTCCCGCCTCCCACGCTGATTCGTCGGAGCGCGGAGATCGCGGCGCGACCATTTCCTGCACGTTGAAGGGGCAGGACCTCTTGAACGTTGGTGCCGTACGCCACCACCTGGACCGAGTCGTTCGCATCGAGTTCGCCTACGAGGAGCTCCGCGGCGACGAGAACATCACCCCAGGAAGATTGCATCGAGGAAGAGCGGTCGATGACGAGATGAAGTCGGACTTTGGTCTGACTCTGGCTTGGCGCCGGGCCGCCTTCGACTTCGACGACGATGTTTGTTTCTCCTCCAGCACGCGGAAGCTGGGAGTGTTCGAGGCCCGCTCGAACGCGAATCTCCGGCGAGGTCTGCAGAGCGTCGGCGCCCGTGTGCGCCGTTAGAGGTGCGATGGGTCCGAGGTCACCAAGGCCGAGAAGGAATCCGTCGACGCGAACTTCGCCTTGGACGAGCATGTTGAAGGTCGCGCGCCCACCAGCAGCGGCGGACACTCCGGCGGGGCCGCCGACGCGTTCCGCTTCGGCGCCTGGCTGGCCGACGGGCGGTACCGCGACGGCGAGCTGCGTATCGACCTGTGCTGCGACGTGCACATCCACCTGGATGTCCGTGCGCGCTGGCTCCGCGCTCGGCGCAGGAGAAGCGATGAATGGGGAAGGGGTCACTGGCGCTGAGGGAGCGCTCGCCATCACGTCTCCGCCGAGGTTCATGTCAGCATCGAGCTGTGCGCCCGCGAGCATGGCGACGACGCTCGACAGTGATAGATCGAGTTCGACGCGGAGACCGCCTTGAATGACGAAAGGCCCGCCTGCTTCGTCGACGTGGACAAAGCGACCCGCGTCGTCGAGGAGGAGTTCACCTTGGGCGTTGACGAGAATCTTCGGCGCGTCGACGGCGTCGACAACGCGGTACCCCGCGAGGGCGGACACGTCGAGTTCAAGGTTGACGTTGACGTTGAACTCGATGCGAGCGCTCCCGTAGTCGTTTGCATCCACGGCGAAGCGTTCATTTTCGGTGGCGACGTAGAGGTCACCGCTCGGAGCGACGCACACGGGTTCGCCTTGTCCGCTGGCGACGACGGAGGGCTGCGAGTCGACGAGTACATAGGTGCCGTCGGTCGTCGGTGCCGTGCGCCATCCGGCCACATCTTGAGTCGCGATCTCTATATGGATATCGAGACGAGCCTCGCTGGCAACGCGTTCGTCGGCGATCACTGGCTCATGCTGGCCATGGAATCCAACGACGAATAGATCGCCGCTTTCAGCGACCCGGATCGGGCGGCCGGAGACATCTACAACCAAACGAAGCTCCACATCGACGAGGCAGGACGTTCCATCGTTTCCTTGGGCGGTTCGCCACCCGTGAACGCGCCGGACTTCTTGGCTTGCGAGTTGGACATCGGCTCGGGCCGTGCTTGACGCTGCGATGACCACTGGTCCGCGGCCGACGGTGAACATGCCTGTGCAGCTCGGTAGGACGGACAGAAGCGGGAGGGCGAGAAGAAGAGAAAGGCGTCGCATACTCACAAGTCTATGGAAGAAGCGTGCCGTTTGAAAATAGGGCAAAAAGTACTGCCTTTAGACTTGAACGTGAACTCTGGGATACAGGGGCTTGGCCTCTGGTTAGCGATCGAGGATGATCCCGCCATGGCCCGCGACAATGTCCTAATCGGCTTTTTGGGGACCAACCTCGATGGCGGACGTTCCTCTTCGCGATGGGACCGATGGCGACCCACCATCGCCGCGGCCCAGCATGGCGAGGTGCCCTTTACGCGCTTCGAGATTCTCTACGAAGAGCGCTTTGAAAAACTGATGCGCGGCGTCGCGAGCGACATCGGCGAAGTGGCGCCGGAGCTCGAAGTTCGTGGGGTTCCCATCGTGCTTGGCGATCCCTGGGATTTTGAAGCCGTCTACGGCGCGCTTCACGACTTCGTCCGCGCGTACGAGTTTCGCGCGGATGAGGACTACCTCGTCCACATGACAACGGGAACGCATGTCGCTCAGATCTGCCTCTTCTTGTTGACGGAGTCCGGTCGCCTTCCGGGGCGACTCTTCCAGACATCGCCGCCACGTCCGCGTGGGGCTGGAGGCAACGGGGAGTTCTCGATCATCGATCTGGATCTTGCACGCTACGACCTACTCGCGCGTCGCTTCGAGGCCGAGCGTCAGGAAGGAACGACGTTCCTCAAGGCCGGCATTCAAACTAGAAACGAAGCGTTCAACGCGATGATCGATCGCATCGAGCGCGTGGCGCAGTCCTCAACGGATCCGTTGCTCTTGCTCGGACCGACGGGCGCAGGAAAGAGCGATCTGGCACGCCGCATTTATCAGCTCAAGAAGCGACGAGGTCTAAAAGGACCGCTTGTTGAAGTGAACTGCGCCACCATTCGCGGCGATCAGGCGATGAGCGCGCTCTTTGGCCATCGGAAGGGTGCATTCACCGGAGCGCAGAAGGATCGCCCTGGACTGCTCAAGACCGCGGACGGTGGGTTGCTCTTTCTCGACGAGGTGGGCGAGCTTGGTCTCGACGAACAAGCGATGTTGCTTCGAGCCATCGAGCAAAAGACGTTCTTGCCGGTAGGCTCCGACCGGGAAGAGACCAGCCGGTTTCAGCTCATCGCAGGGACAAACCAGGCGCTTCACGACCGCGTGACGAAAGGTGAGTTTCGAGAAGACCTTTTGGCGCGCCTTGATCTGTGGACGTTTGAACTGCCAGGCCTGGCCGCTCGTCGAGAGGACATTGAACCAAACCTCGAGTTCGAGGTCGAAAGGGTGGGCTCCGCGCTGGGTCGCGCGCTTCGCTTCAACGCTGAAGGCCGGAGGCGCTTCCTGGAGTTCGCTCACTCGGCGCCTTGGCCGCGCAACTTTCGAGATTTTGGCGCCGCGATTCGCCGGATGGGAACGCTGGCGGACGGCGCTCGCCTTGGGCCCGCGGACGTGGACGCGGAGATCACTCGGCTGGAGAGCCGCTGGGGTTCTACCAAGCGCTCTGGTCGCGTCGAGAGAGTGGTCACGGAGAGCCTGGATCGCTTCGATTCCGCTCAGTTGGAGGAAGTTCTTCGAATTTGCGAGTCAGCGGCCTCTCTCAGCGCAGCCGGAAGAACCCTTTTTGCCGAGAGCCGGAAGAAACGTACCTCGGTCAATGATGCAGATCGGCTTCGAAAGTACCTGGCTCGCTTTGGCCTCGATTTTCGCACGATCAAAGAGGAACTTACTCGGCGCCCGTAGGTGGTAGCCTTCGTCCCATCACGAACCCTATGACCTCGCACCACGATGATTGAAGTCGGAAAAACACTCGGCGCCTACGAGATTACAGCCAGGCTGAAGTCCGGAGGGATGGCGAACCTGTTCTTGGGCACAAGGCGTGGACCGGCGGGCTTTCATCGGCACGTCGTGATCAAAGCGGTAAAGACGCATCTCGCCGCCCACGACAGCTTCGTGCGGATGTTCATCGATGAAGCGCGCATCGCCGCTCGGATTCATCATCCGCATGTTGTTCGCATCGAAGAGCTGGGTGAACACGAGGGCACCTACTTCCTGGTGATGGAGCACGTGCTCGGGGTTGCGCTCTCCGAACTCCTCGCTTCCCTCGCGGAGGCTTCGCGGCGTCTCGTGCCGGAGGTCAGCGTTCGCATCCTGTGTGCGATCTGCTCGGGCTTGCATGCGGCTCATGAAACACGCGGTGAGAACGGAGATCTGCTGGGCGTCATCCATCGTGATGTGAGCCCTCAGAATGTGCTCCTCGGCGTGGACGGTGACATGAAGCTCATCGATTTTGGAATCGCCAAAGCCCGCGACCGGCTTCATGTCACCGCCGCCGGAAGTGGGCTCAAGGGGAAGCTCCGCTACATGGCGCCGGAGCAGCTTCTACGCGCCGATATCGACCGCCGCGCTGATGTGTATTCGTTGGGCGTATTGGCGTGGGAGATGCTCACGATGCGCCGCCTCTTTCAGGGGAAGAGCGACGTCGAGGTGATGACGCGTATTCGCAAAGGGAACTTCGCGCCGCCGGGCGCTTTCGCGTCCATTCCGCACGCCCTTGATAGCGCGATCATGTCTGCCCTTGCCTCGAATCTTGATGAACGCCCCATCAGCGCCGAGAATTTTCGGCAGCAGCTGCGGCAAGCGCTACCGCAAGCGTCAAACATCGATCACGCGCAGCTCGGTGGCCTCCTTTGGGCGGTGCGAGGCCCCATCCTTGATGAACGTGCGCAGCGACTAGGGCAGGGCGCCAAGTGTCCCTTCACCGAGGAAGAGCTGAGCGATATTTACAATCGTTATACCGAGCCCGTCGACGATGAGTTCGCCGACTCGAGCACGCTTCCGGTGGCGAGCATGGCGCCTCGCTTCTCCGCCGCCGACGCGATATTTTCGGCCCCCGAGTACGTCGCTGAACCCGAGGATGGAGCCATCGCCGTTGCGACGCTCTACGAAGTGCTCGACGAGGATGAGCGGACAAAGCTTCGAGCCATGACGATGCCTGCACAGTTTGGTACGGCCAGTCGAGAAGTCCCACTGCCGACCTACTCGGGACCTCCGCCTGTGCCTGTGCTTGCACCTGCGCTTGCACCTGCGCTTGCACCTGCACCTGCACCTGCACCTGCGCTTGCCCCGATGATTCCTCAAGACACCTCCTCGACCTTCGCGCCTTTAGGTTCACCGGTGGTGACGCCTCCGCCGCTCGCGGTTCCGCCGCCGGTGCCGATGACGCCGCGAGCGCCGTTGAAGATGAGCGGTGCGATGCTCGCAGGCGTGGCGCTTCTCGGACTCCTCGCCGGCGCTGTGCTCGTGCTTGCGGCGCTTTTGCTTCTGAGCTGAAGCGGCGCTTCAGAGCGACTTTGTGACGAAGTAGGCCAACGCGGCTGACGCGATCATGAGCGAGACGAAGAGAAGGCGGAGCGCCCAGGTTTTCGCTGGGGAATCTTCCGTTGTGGGCGCTGGCTGTGCTGCGAATGGAGCTGGCTGTGCTGCGAATGGAGCTGGCTGCGCTGCGAAGGTTGCTGGCTGAGCAGCGACGGCCGGCTGAACAGCGACGGCCGCTGGCTGAACAGCGACGGAGTCTCCCGCGACTGGTTTGAGTGAGCCCTTGCGGAACTTGTGCTCTTGGCCGGTGCTGCGATTCTCCAGGTCTTGTTTGCTCAGATATTCGGAGATGGACCCAACGGCCGTCGGCTCCACGTCGTCGTCCAACATTTGCGTCAGCTCTCGAATCGCTGCCGAGGTTGGCCCGCCGCCGATGGTCTTGCGCGTCGGTAGTTCGATGGGAAGCGTTCGCGCGAGCTCGTCCAGATCGCGTCCAACAACGCCCCACGCCAAACGCGACAGCGTCGCTTCATTGACCTGTGCTGCTTTCGGCAAGGCTTCAATGACGGCGTTCACGAAGTCGTGCGCGGTGTCGTAACGGTCGTGCGATTCCACCTGGAGGCAGCGCATGACGACGCGGTCGAGGGCGAAGGGAACATCGGCATAGGCACCCGGTGGCGAGATATCGCCCTTCGTGGCCTGAAGCATGACTTCCATGTCCGTCGCGGAGCCGTAGAGTCGCCTCGTGGCCAGGGTTTCCCAGAGCACCACCCCAAGCGCGTAGATATCGGCGCGCCGGTCGACGGGCTGCCCGGTCATCTGCTCAGGCGCCATGTAGCGCAGCTTGCCTTTTACCTCGCCGATAATGGTTCGGTGCGTTTGGTCCGCCGCCTTGGCGATGCCGAAGTCGATCAGTTTTACCTGACCGTCGTTCAGCAGCATCATATTCTGGGGACTCACATCACGATGGATGACGTTCAGGGACGCGCCATCGCTGCCGCGTAACTCATGCGCCGCATGCAGCCCGCGTCCCATGCGAATGGCGATGGCGCTGGCGGCGAGTGGATTCAGTGTCCGGCCCATCTCGTAGAGGCGCCTGAGAAGCGAGGACAGGGTGACACCGTGGAGGTACTCCATGACGAGGAAGTGGTTCCCCTCAGAGGACCCCGTTTCGATCAACTTGACGACATTGGGGTGGTCGATTTTCGACGCGATGTTCGCTTCATCGCGGAACATCTCGATGAACGCCTTGTCGAGGTTGTGCTCAGGTCGAATGGCTTTGATGGCGACGGGTCGGCGTTGAGCGTCTACCCCGAGAAAAAGCTCCGCCATTCCGCCCGCCCCGAGCTCCGCAACGACTTCGTAGGCGTCGACTTTTTGGCCAATTTGAAGGGTGCGCGGCATGCGTGACGCGAGGATACGGTCCGTTCGACCGGGAGCAAAGCTCTGTGCCCTCCGCTCCGCGAAAATGCAGCGAATTTAAGGGACTTTACGAAGCGTCCCCCCCCTCCTTGAAGGCGCTCACGGCCCGAAAGCCGAGGGTTTAGCCCTTGAGTTTCTTCGCGAGCTTCGCCCAGCTGTCCCGCAAAGCAATCGTGCGGACGAACACAGGGGCCTCTGGCGTGGACGCCACGGGATCGTGCGCGAAATAACCGACACGCTCGAACTGAAAGCGTTGTCCGTCTTCCGCCGAACTCAGCGAAGCCTCGAGCTTTGCGCCCTTGAGCACGCTCAGGCTCTCCGGGTTGAGGTGAGCGACGAAGTCGTCGCCGCTCATGGGGTTCTCAGCTGTGAAGAGCCGGTCGTAGAGTCGAAGTTCGGCGTCGACTGCGTGAGCCGCGCTCACCCAGTGGATGGTCCCGCGGACTTTCCGCCCGTCGCCTGAGGTGCCGCCGGGGCTCTCGGGGTCCCAGGTGCATCGGAGCTCAACGACCTCGCCGCTGTCGTCCTTGATGACCTCGTTGCAGGTGACGAGGGCGGCGCCTCGAAGACGAACCTCTTTGCCGGGTGCAAGACGCCACCACTTTTTCGGCGCCTCTTCCAAGAAGTCGTCTCGATCGACCCACAGCTCTCGGCCAAACGGAACCGTTCTCTTTCCCGCTTCGGGGTCGTTTGGAATGTTGTCGAGTTCGAACTCGGCTACTTCGCTTTCGTCCCAGTTCGTGATGACGAGCTTCAGCGGTTTGAGCACCGCCATCCGGCGTGAGGAGCTCGCGTTCAAGTCCTCACGCAGCGCGTACTCCAAGAGGCTGATGTCGACGACGCCGTCGCTTCGACTCACCCCGAGACGCTCGCAGAACGAACGAAGAGCGCTCGCCGTGTAGCCGCGACGCCGCATCCCCGAGATGGTGGGCAGACGGGGGTCGTCCCAGCCTTCGACGATGCCTTCTTCGACCATACGCTTCAGCCGCCGCTTGCTCAGCACCGTGTAGGAAATCTGTAGTTTGGCGCATTCGAGCTGTTCCGGCGGCTGCTCGATCTCGAGGGCCTGCAGAAACCAGTCGTAGAGCGCGTGGTGATTGACGAACTCAAGCGTGCACACGGAGTGGGTGATGCCTTCGATGGCATCGGACTGGCCGTGGGCCCAGTCATACATCGGATAGATGGGCCACTCGTCGCCGGTGCGGTGATGGGGCACCTTCTTGATGCGGTAGATGAGCGGGTCGCGGAGCTTGAGGTCCTTCGACTTCATGTCGATTTTCGCACGAAGGACGGCGGAACCATCGGCCATTTCTCCTGCGCGCATCTTCCGAAGGAGCGTCAGGTTTTCTTCGGGACTAAGATCACGCCCCGGGGCGTTGGTCCCTTCAGTATGGAAATCTCCGCGCGTCGCACGAATTGTCTCCAAGTCGCGCTCGTCGACGTAAGCGAGCCCTTTTTCGACGAGCTGCTCCGCCCATGTGTAGAGCTGCGGGAAGTACTCGGACGTGTAGCGCACGTCTCCATCCCACTTGAAACCGAGCCACTGGACGTCTTTGATGATGGCTTCGACGAACTCCGTCGACTCCGCCTCCGGGTTGGTGTCGTCAAAACGCAGGTTGCAGCGACCCTCTTCATGAAGCTCCGCCAGCGTGAAGTTCACGAAGATGCTCTTGGCGTGGCCAATGTGCAGGTGGCCGTTGGGCTCCGGGGGGAAACGCGTGCGGAGCCGGCCACCCTTCGCGCCCGAGGCAAGATCAGCGCGGATGCGATCGGCGACAAAGTTGCCAGGTCCGTCGGACTCTTCGGGATGCTCACTCATGCGGGGCACGCTACGACCGCTCGAAGGTCGATTCAAGGTGGTGAATGTTGATTCCCCGCATGAGAAACCAGCGAACGCTCGGCGCTAAAACCCAGAGCAGCCCGCGCGCCGGAATCGGCTATGCTCCACGCATGTCACAGGCGCGCTTGCTGATGTCGTTTCTTCTTGCACTCCTCACGATGGGTGCGTCCTGTGGCGATCGGCCAACGCCGGAGGAGGCCTCCGGCGAGCCGCCCGAGTCGGCCCAAGCGGGTGAGTCTGGGGCGAACCATGGCCCTCAAGACACCGCCAGCGCGGAAGCCGTTCCGCTCCCGGAGCTCCCCAGCTCCGATGCCATCGTCCCGGAAAGGACCGCGCCGACCATTACGGACCTTGCCAGCGCCGAAGAGGCGTTTCGCGCGGGGTTCTACGACGAAGTCGAGGCGGCGCTTCCGCGTCTGGGCAACGACGGACGATGGCTCGCGGCACGCCACGCCTTTATGACGGGCGAATATGATGACGTCGTCCGACTGGCGACGGCGCTGAGCTCGGGCACCGGCGAGCTTGCGACGAACGCGAAGGTTCTCGCCGCCGAAGCGCATATGGCGCGGGGACGCCTCGATGAGGCGGAAGCGCTCCTGACCCCTCTTGAGTCGAACGCCGACGCGCATCGCGCGCACGTCATGCTCGGTCACGTGCACAGCCGTCGCGGTCGCCGCGTTGAAGCGCGCAACGCCTATATGTTGGTCATTGGAGCCTACAACGACGAGCGAATTTCAAATCAGGCGGATGGGCTCGCCTACGTGGGAATGGCCGCTTGGGGCCTCGGCGCAGCACGTGATGCCAACGACGCGTTCGGCGAGTCGGTGGGTGCCGAAGCCGGCCGCATTGAAACGCTCCTCGCGTGGGCGCGCGTGTTTCTGGCGAAGTACGACTCAGGCCACGCCGAAGAGAACGTGCGCGACGTCCTCGCGATCAACCCCAACCATGCCGAAGCCCTTGCGCTCATGGCGCGCATTCGCATCGCGCAGAGCTATAATTTTGCCGCCGCCGAAGACCTCTCGGCCCGCGCACTCGTGGTCAACCCCAACCTCGTTGCAGCTCACGTGGTGTTGGGCGGAATCGCCCTTCGCGACCTCGACATCGCCAACGCGGATGCCCATCTCGACCGAGCGCTTGCCGTTGACCCGAATGACCTTCGCGCTCTCAGCACACGCGCCGCCGTTCGCTACCTGAGCGACGACGAAAGTGCCTACGACGCTGCACGTCGCGAGGTGTTCAGCCGCCACCGGACCTTCTCGGAGTTTTACGAGGTCATCGGTGCCTTCGCCGAGTGGGAGCACCGCTATCCGGATATCGTGACGCAGTCCCGCGAAGCCATCGCTCTAAACAGCCGCGACGGGGGTGCGCTGGGTCGGCTTGGCCTCAACCTGCTTCGCATGGGCGACGAGGAAGAGGGCTTGGAGGCGCTTCACTCGGCGTGGCGTCGGGACCGCTTCAACGTCCGTGTGTTCAATACGCTGAACCTCTACGACGACGTCATTCCGCAACAGTACACAACGGTTCCCTCCGGACCGTTCCAGTTCCGTTTTCACAACGACGAGCGGGAGGTCCTGGAGCGCTACGTGCCGCAGACGTTGACGCGCGCCTACCGCGACATGGTGCGACGCTACGATTTTACGCCGGAAGGTCCCGTCCGCGTCGAGCTCTACAACGACACGAGCCACTTCGCGGTTCGAACCACGGGCGAACCTCAGCTCGGCGTCCAGGGCGTTTGTTTTGGGAAAGTTGTCACGGCGATTTCGCCGGCGGGCGGCCCCTTCAACTGGGGGCAGATCGACTGGCACGAGCTCGCTCATGTTTTCCACATTCAGCTCTCCCAGAATCACGTGCCTCGTTGGTTCACCGAAGGCCTCGCCGAGTACGAGACTCTCATCGCGCGCCCCGAGTGGAAACGCGAGATGGACCACATCCTCTACCAAGCTCTGCAGTCTGGCCGGCTTCCGCCACTCCGCTTGATGAACCGCGCCTTCACCCGCGCTCGCTCTGCGATGGGCGTTATGACCGCCTACTACGCGAGCACGCGCATCGTGAAGTACATCGCCGAAGAACATGGCTTCGACAAAGTGGTCCGAATGCTCCGCGCATGGGGGGCCGGACGACGCACCGAAGAGGTCTTTCAGCGTGTGCTCGGCATGGATGTCAACGCGCTCGACCAAGCGTTTCGTGCTCACGCGACCCAGCGTCTCGCCGCGCGCGCCAATGACTTTAGCGTCGACTTTGAGAACTACAGAGACCTCGAGGCACGCGCCGCCGCCGTCACCGCCGCACCTCAGGACGCGGAGGCGCTCGCAGCTCATGCGGCCGCGCTGCTTGTTTCTGGCGACGCCGCTGGGGCCGAGCGAGTAGCCGGGGAGGCCCTCGTCATCTCCGCCGCCGAGCCCGTCGCGCACTTTACCTTGGCGCGCATTCACGCCGCCCGCCAAGAAGGCGCCGACGCCGAACGTCACATTCGCGCCATCGTCGAAGGGGGTCGTGACGGCTACGAGCTTCGTCTGCTCCTCGCCCGCTCTGCCCTCGGTCGCCAAGAACACGCCGCTGCGCTCACCGAGCTTCGGGCCGCGACGGCCATCGATGGCGAGCGTCTCGAGGCGTGGCACGGAATCCGTGACGTCGCTGGATCCCAGGACGACGCGGCGGGAGTGCGAAGTGCTCTCGAACGCATCGTCAACATCGACGAGCACGACCGCACCGCAAACGCCACGCTCTTGGCGATTTTGGTGGAGGCTGAAGAGTGGGACGAGGCCTTACGCATCGGAGAGATGTCGCCCTTCGTCGACCCGCACAACGCCCAGAGCCACCGACTGCTCTCGCAGGTTTACCTCGCGAAGGGCCGAAACGACAAAGCGCTCTACGAAGCGGACACGGCGCTTATCGCCGGCCACGAAGACGTTGGCGAGGTACAGCTCCTTCGCGTCCAAGCTCTGAGAGCGCTCGGTCGTCGCCGCGATGCGCGGACGGCTGGAGAAGCTGCCCTCGCCGCCGACGCCGCTCTCGCGCCTCGCGTCGAGAGCGCCTTAGGCCGCACCCCTTAGCCGTGCGACGACTCTCCATACCGACGCGGATCTTCCTCGCGTTCGTGCTGATGACGCTCGGCTTCGTGACCGTCGCCGTCATCAGTGTGCAACAGCACAACCGCACTTCGAGGGACCTGCGTCTTCTCCGAGATGGCTACCTTCCTCTCGCGAAGCTGCTCATCGAAGCGAAGTCTCAGCAAGCGGTCTTCCGTGGCCAGGTCGCCCGAGCCATGGCCGGGGACGCAGAAGCCGCGTCTTGGTTTCGTGCAGCCCATCAGCTGAGGCCCTCCACACTTCGCCGCATTGAGCATCACCTGGCGCGCGCAGAGCGCCTAGCCGCGCGCGTTGACCGCGCCGACGGTCTCGTGAGTGTGCGAGACGCCTTCGACGATGTCCGCACGGACTTCGACCGCCTCGCGGTGATCTACGATGAGCTCCTGGCTCGCCTCGACGCGGGCGGAGAAGCGGGAACTGTGGCGGAGGAGGTCAACACCCTCGAAGCCGACGTCGGCACCGAAATACGCGAGAGCTACACTTCGCTTCTAGGCTGCATCAACGGGATCAGCGTGAGCGTAACGGAGCAAGAGGAGCAGTCCGCGCTGGTGTTGGGGATCCTCACTGTGGTCGCGTTCTTCTTGGGTATCGTGATGACCTTCTGGTCTCAGCGTTTGCTGGGGCCCTTGCCTCGCTTGCAAGAGCGCGTGGCCACGCTGGGAAAAGGCGATCTTTCGCCCCAGGAGCCGATCTCACGTCGTGACGACGAGTTGGGACGCCTCGCCATCGATTTTGAGGCGATGGTCGCGGCGCTTTCAGCGCGTGATGAGCGCCTCGACGAGCTTCGACGCCTTCAGCAGCAGATCGTCGATGGACTTCGCGCCGCGGTGATCGTCGTCGATGATTCCGACAAGGTCCGGAGCGTGAACCGGGCCGCAGCACGCGTTCTGGCTCTCGACGGGCTTGATCCTGGAGTCACGCTCAAGGATGCCGGTGTGTTGAACGCTCTCCCAGGGTTGAGCGATGTGGTGCAGCAGGTCCGGAGGGGTGAGTCCGGCGCGATTCTTGAAGCCCAAGAGCTCGGAGGCACGTCACCCCTGCGCTATGTCGATGTGGTGGCGACTCCACTGGGCTCTGACCCGGACGACCCGCGAGTGCTCATCGTCGCTGATGACGTGACCGAAGCGCTGGAGACCAAGAGCCGCCTCATCGACACGGAGCGGCTCGCGGCCATCGGGCGAATGGCGGCCCACGTGACGCATGAAGTACGTAACCCCCTGTCGAGTATTGGCCTCAACGTAGAGATGCTCGAGGATGAACTCCCCGATGGCGCCGGTGAGGCCCGGGCCTTGATGCAGGCGATCCAAAAGGAGATCGAGCGTCTACGGGTGGTCACCGATGAGTATCTTAGCCTCGCGCGCGTTCCCGACCCCCGTATCGAAGCGGAAGATGCGGGCGATTTCTTGTTTTCGATCTCGAACTTCGTTCGGCGCGAAATGGAGACGAGTGGCATCGAGCTTCACCTTGAGGTCGACGAAGACCTCCCGCGGGTTGGGCTCGACGAAGCGCAAATGCGGCAGGCGCTTTTGAACATCCTACGAAACGGCCGGGAGGCGGGTGGCTCAAATCTTTGGGTTCACGCACGTGCCAACCGGGACGGCGTGGAGGTGAGCATCGAAGACGACGGAGTCGGGATCTCCGATGATGACCAGGCTCACGTCTTCGAGCTTTTCTTTACGACGAAGAAGAGTGGAACGGGCCTCGGGTTGCCGTTGACGCTTCAGATCGTCAACGCTCATGGGGGCACCGTCAAATGCGAAAGTGCCGACGGCGGAAAGGGAACGCGCTTTGTTCTCTGGTGGCCTTCGTACGTCGAAGGAACAGCTGTCGAATCGAAGCCCCTTTTTCTTTGACGAGGCTTTGCAATGTTCCCTCGTCGCCGTGGGATGCAAAGGCGCCCTAAGGGCTTGCGCTTAGGCGTGGCGTTTGTACGCTCCGGCATGACTAAGCCCCGCCCCGACGGTCGAAGCGACGACGCCCTCCGGCCGATCACCATTGAAACCGGTGTGATGACGAACCCCGAAGGATCGGTTCTCTACACGTGTGGAGGTACAAAGGTGCTCGTCAGCGCGTCGATCTCCGACGGCGGTCCAAACTGGATGCGTGGGAGCGGGAAGGGTTGGCTTACGGCGGAATACGCGATGCATCCTCGGGCGGGCCTCGGGCGCTCGCGACGCGAAGGTCGTAGCGGAAGCATTGGCGGTCGAACCGCCGAGATCCAGCGCCTCATCGGCCGCTCGCTGCGCGCCGCGGTGGATCTTTCGCGCATTGGTGAGCGCACCATCACCATCGACTGCGACGTCATCGACGCGGATGGCGGCACGCGAACGGCGTCCATCACCGCGGGCTTTGTGGCGACGGCGCTCGCGCTCCACCATCTCAAAGCGCGAGGCCTCGTTGGCTCAAAAGTGATTCGGGCGCAGGTCGCTGCGATCAGCGTGGGGCTCTCCCTCGGGCGTCCACTCGTCGACCTGTGTTACCTCGAAGACCGCGACGCGGAGCTCGACCTCAACGTCGTGGCGTCGAAGCAAGGCGACGTGGTCGAGATTCAAGGCACCGCCGAAGGAGCCCCCATCCCGCGCGCGATCATCGATACGCTTTTGGACCAGGGTCTTGGCGCCATGGAAACCCTTGCCGCCAAACAGTCCGAAGCGATCTCTGCCGCCGGCGCCGACTTGGCCGCTTTGTGTTGAGACAGGTTCGCATGTTGACTCTAACGTTGTCGCCCGCCGCACTGAAACGATCATGATCCAGCTACCGTCACACTTCGTCGTCGCCACCGGCAACTCCGGAAAGGTCGTCGAGTTTCGTCACCTGCTTAAAGAGACGAACGCCCGCATCGACGGTCTCGATGCCCACGCGCCCTTCGAGCCCGCGGTGGAAGACGCCGAGACGTTCAAAGGGAACGCGCTGAAGAAGGCTGTGCATGCGGCTGGTATTTTGGGGCTTCCGTGTCTCGCCGACGACAGCGGACTCGTTGTCGATGCGCTCGATGGTGCGCCAGGTGTGTACTCCGCGCGCTATGCGGGAGAAGGAGCGAGCGACGAACAGAACGTGGAGAAGCTCCTCGCCGCGCTCGCTGTTCTCGATTCGCCCAGGACCGCTCGCTTCATCTGCTCCCTCGCCTTGGTGTCGCCTAATGGTGACGTGCTCTATGAAGGGAGCGGGCGCGTGGAAGGGGAAATTACGCGAACGCGCGCGGGAAACGGTGGTTTTGGCTACGACCCCGTCTTTCGCCCCGCGGGTCTAGACCACACCATGGCGGAGCTGAGTCTGGCGGAGAAGAATCGCCTCAGCCACCGCGCCAACGCATGCGCTGTTCTGCTTCGGAAGTTTGAGTAGACGGCCGCGCGTGTTGCGTCCTAAGATTCTCCTCGGGGAATGAGGACGTGTCCAACATGCCGGCTGCGCTACACCGCCGACGAGAACCATTGTCTCGTCGATGGCGCGGCGCTCGTCGAGCTCGCCGATCCACGCATTGGGTCCGAGCTGAGTGGTCGTTTTCGTATCGAAGAGGTCATCGGCGTCGGTGGAATGGCGACGGTCTACCGAGCTCATCAGTGGCGCGTCGGCAACGATGTCGCGATCAAAGTGATGCATGGTCGTTTTGCCCATGACGCGAACGCGCGCGAACGAATCGAGCGTGAGGCCGCGAGTACAGCGCAGCTCGCGCACCCGAACATCGTTGAGATGTACGACGTTGGGCAAACCGAGGACAAAGTTCCTTATATCGCGATGGAGTTGCTGAACGGCAAACCCCTCGACCAGGTGATCCTGCACCGAAAAGCGATCCCGATTCGTGAGCTCATCGGGCTCGGCTTGCAGTGCGCTCGTGGTCTTAGTCGTGCTCACGACTTCGACGTCATTCATCGAGACATCAAACCCGAGAACCTCTTCGTTTGCATGAGCGACGACCGACAGCCCGTCGTGAAGATTGTTGACTTCGGGATCTCGCTGGCCCTGAACGACTCACGCCTCACCGGCGGCGGCATCATCGGTAGCCCTCGCTATATGGCGCCTGAGCGCTTTCGCGATCGAGAA
>JBLHKB010000088.1:0-16588 GCA_047619315.1 Polyangiales bacterium | reverse complement strand
GGCGGCGATCTCTACGAGCGCTGCCGGCCCGCGCTCGAAGCCCTCCAACACTTTCGGCACCTCGGACTTTTGCTGGACCTACGAAGCATTGCCGCAGGTGTAGGCCCGGACTTCGAAGAAAAGATCACGCGGGTTCGGCGAGAGATAACCAAAGAGCATCCACGTATCGCGTTCCTAGTCGAGACACCTTTGGGTCGACTCCAGGTAAGCCGTCAGCTCCGGGAAGACGAAGCGGGCTCGCACATTCGTGTCTTCAGTGACGAGACGCCGGCGCGCGCTTTCGCCAGGGATGTGCTCGGCGCAAGTCCCTTCGCGTAGTGCCTAGTAGGCGTTTTGGCGGACTTTTACGCCAAAGACCGTCAACCAAACGATCAGGAGGTCCATTCGAAAAGACCATCGGCGAATGTAGTCGAGGTCATGTTCCACGCGACGGATCATCTTCTCGAGTGTGTCGGTCTCGCCGCGCCAACCATTGACCTGAGCCCAACCGGTGATGCCTGGCTTCACCTTGTGGCGGAGCGTGTACTCCAAAATCCGTGTTCGATACGCCTTGTTGTGAGCCACGGCGTGGGGCCGTGGACCGACAACGGACATGTCACCACGAAGAACATTGAAGAACTGTGGGAGCTCATCAAGGCTCGTGCGACGTAAGAACGCGCCTAGGCGAGTGATCCGTGCGTCGCCTTTCGTCGCCTGCTTCACATCACCGCCGTTCTCCTGAACGGTCATCGTACGAAACTTCCAGACTTCGATCTCCCGGCCGCCCGCTCCGTAGCGGCGCTGCTTGAAGAGCACTGGACCGTTCGACGTCGCACGCACACCCGTTGCAATGGCGGCGAGGAGCGGCCAGGCGGTCGCGATTAACGTGGCCGAAAAAACGACATCGAAAACGCGCTTACGAAACCCATGCAACCCTTCCGCATGGTTGAGGACTAAGTCCGAAAATTCATCCGGTGCCAAACGGAGCGCGAGAACCAACGCGATCATGTATTGGTCCTCTTCCAGGTCGACGGCCCCATTGGCGTCACAGACCTTTCGCACCAGCTCGATGAGACGTCGCTCATCGATCTTGCTGATGTCCTTTTGCTCCATATAAGTTTCGGCCGCCTCGCGGATGTTGAAACTCGACGGATCAAAGTCTTCAAGTTGGTCTTGGATTTCACCAGGCAACTCTTCGGTGCCTAGGAGTTCACAAAGAACACGCTTAACGGTGACGCGCTCCTTCTCACAAAACTCGGAGTCGGAGTGCGCGGCCGCAAGGAGAATGTCCGCGACGGCACGAATGCTCTCACTCTTCTGCAGCTGGATAGCTTCCACACGGCGAATATACCTGGAGTGTCAGGGGGGGACGAGAGATGTCGCGTCCTTTACCCAAACTCTGAAGATGGCGCTCAACAAAACACCTAGAAACAAGCCGTGCGGCGATTGACACCCCTCATGCCTTTGCTAGTGTCGGCCGTTGGCGAATTCACGAAGAATTCCGCCTAATAAGGGAGCAGAAACGATGGCGAAAGCGAAAGCCAAGGCAAAAGCTAAGGCGCCGTCCAGGCCGACGGTGGAGGAACTCTACTTCCGTAGTGATAGCGCGTACTTGTGCTTGATCCTCAATAACCGAACGAAGTTCGTTCGCGTCATCGACTTCCGTGCCGGCGCACTCCCTGCCAAGCGGCTCTACATCCAGTCTGTGGGCAAGAAGGAAGGCATCAAGAAGGTCATCACTCTCGTCGAAAAGGACGAAGTGTCTTCTTGGGTCAAGGTTGGGTTCACCCGTGAGGGAACCATTCCCGGCTTCTACAAGCGCAGCGATGGACACCTCTGCGGGTGCGTCATCGGGGACGATGACAACGCCACCGTCAGCGACGCGGGCGTACGTCTCGCCGAGCGCACCATCAATCGGGCGAAGAAAGTCATCAAAGACTACCCCGCCAAGGTTAAGGGCGCCCAGGCCGTTCAGGTCGACGAGGACGAAGCCCTCGCTGCCCGTGAAGAAGTGTGGAACGGCGACAACGGCCTTCACACCTTCGACACCTTCGGTCGTGATGCGCGTCGCGCGTACTACAAGCTCACCTACAAGAAGACTGAGCCCAACTACCTCTCCGCTGAATACCAGGATTGCTTTGGTCACAGCCTCATCGAGGTTCTTCGGCGGCCTGCCGATGAGAACGAGCGAAAGGCCGTGCTCAACGGTTTACGCGTCCTCGGCGAGTGGCTGACGGAACGTGGCATCGTGAGTGGCTTCCTCTTCATCCCAAGCGATGACGAAGAGCTCGCAGGAATGCTCCTCGCTGGCGGCTATCGAAAGACCGGCCTTCTTGCGGGATGCCTTGAGGTCGAAGGCGTACGAAAAGACGCGATCCTTTGGACGCGAAAGTTCGCGAATCCAGCAGAAGACGGCTGAGCAGCCGGATTCCACGCATAAACTGACGGATTCTTCAAAGGGCTCCGTTACATATCGCGTCATCGCGCATACTGCGGGTATGCGTTCGTCTTTTGGCTTCATGTCGCTCGTCTTAGCCATGGGCTGCACCTCCGTGGATGCACCTACACGGCCTCCGGCTCCGGAGTTCGCCGAGCTTCAAAACCTCGACCTCAGCGGCGGCGTCGACTGCACCGGTGACTACACCGCGGCGATCACCGGCCGCATTGTGGACGACGAAGGCAACGCCGTCGAAGGAGGCCGAGCCCAGCTCTGCATCCACGTCACGGACGGCAACTTCGTCTGCCTCTCCCCGGCACTCAGCGATGCGAACGGCTGGTGGGTCCGTCCTGTAGGGGAAGACAACCGATGCATCGACCGAATCGCCCTGCGCGCCACAAGCCCAATCGATCGCGTCGCTACCAGCTACTGCCCCGTTGACCTCGCCGTCGAAGACGGCGTCTACGAGCACCCCGTCGACATCGTGGTTTACGAACTCGACGACGTCGCGCTGCCGCCCATCGGTGACGAGCTAGCGCCTCGCGAAGTGACCATCGGCGATGGCCTGGTGCTGACGAACATTGTGCCCGAACGATTCTTTGGTCGGTACGAAGAGATCGGCGCAAGACGCGTCGACAGCCCATGCTTCGGCGAAGGCATGAACCTCGACGGCATCTACGCCCTCGGCCCCGAAGCCTTGCCGAGCGAAGACGGGTTCAACGTTCGCGTCCCCAACACGACCGGGTTAGCCGACGGTACCCGCGTTGAGCTCTTCATTCTTGGCGGCCTCTTTACGGTCTTGCTCGACGAAACCATCGTCGAAGAGTCCACCCTCGCGAAGTTCGGCGAGGGCACTGTGATGGGCGACACCATTGTCGGAGACGACGACGCGCTTCTGACGGAGCTTACGTGGCTCGCCTACCGAGCTCTTTGAGGGCTCTCTCCCGAAGGAAGTTACTGCGCACGCCCCAGTGGTAAAGAGGCATCGGACAAGCTCGCCACGATGGCGGCCGGCGGCCCAGCCTCCGGCAGACGAATCACAAACGCCGCGCCGCCATCAAGACCGTCCTCGATGTCTATGGTGCCCCCATGATCACCCACGATGCGATGCACGATGGCGAGACCAAGCCCGGTGCCTTTCGCTTTCGTCGTAAAGTACGGCTCGAACACACGCAGTCGGTCCGCCGCGGAGATACCAGTGCCGTTGTCTTCGATCCGCAGTTCAGCCCCCTTGATGGACTCCTCTTCGAGGGGGCGAAGCGTGACGCGAACCGACCCGCCACTGTCCCCGTGGCGCGCCATCGCTGCGTCCGCGCCGTTCTGCACCAAGTTCATAAGAACCTGGGTCAGCTGTTCGCTGTCAAAACGAAGCATCACGCTCTCAGCGTCCTGGACCACACTGACCTCTCCACCTTCATGAAGGCTGACCACATGCGTGACGACATCCAGTATATCTTGGAGCACAGGTCGCGGCGGCGGAAGTCGCGCAAAGCGGCTGAACTCCGTCACCATGTTGTTGAGGCGTTTCACCTCGTCGAGAACCAACAGCGTAGATGGACCGAACTCTTCGTCAAAGCTGGGATGACCACGTGCGTGCAACTTACGCATGGTCTCGATCTCCATCTGAATGGGCTGGAGCGGATTCTTGATCTCGTGCGCAATTCGCCGAGCCACTTCGCGCCAAGCCGCAATACGCTCCGCTCGCAGAAGCTTCTCTCGCGTCACTGCCAGTTCCCGCGTCATCTCGTTGAAGGCCGTCATCGCATTGCCGACTTCGTCTCGGCGGGTCACTTCGACACGTGACTCAAGATCGCCGCCAGCCACTCGCTTCGCCGCGGCTTGAAGCTCTTCGAGGGGGCGGGTCAACGTCCACGTGAGCAGGACCGCCATCAGGAGCGCTAGTGCCAGCGCTGCACCCGCCACGTAGAGTGAGCGAAGTTTCAGCGAAGCGATTTCGCTTTGTAGCGGCTCGTCATCGATATTGGCCAAGAGGCGAATGTCCGAATCGGCGAAGCGGTGCACTTCCGTCGGTGCGCCACTGCCCAAGAGCTCTGGACTCTCGTCTCCACGAACGAGGGCAAAGTGCACTGGCGAAACATCCCCCAGAAGATCTTCGCTGACCGCGTCATCAAGACGACGTCCGGTCAACACCGCGATCGTGGCTCCATCGCGCTGTTCGACGCAGCCACTCAAGAGCACCTGGTGGTCTGCAGGACCGTCTTCGCCTTGAATGCGTACGTTATGCACAAAGAGCTGGCCCTCGTGCGCCATGAGCGCATTCAGCAACCCAACTCTCAGCGCGCCCGATTCACCTGGATAGTGCCCTGCACCGAGCACGCGCCCGCGCTGTCCGCTCACTTGAAGCAAGTGCAGTGTGTCAAACCCGCGGCCATGCATCAGCGCCGGAAGAAGCCGAACGAGGGCCTGCTCCTCGTTTGGACCGAAGCGATCTGCGGCGACCTGTAGTAGCACGCGGTCCACCACAGGTTCATGCCGACAGAGAGCCTGCGTCGCCTGACGGTCTTCCTCCGCGCGCTCCTCGATGACTCGCTGCGCCGAGGCCACCCGTATCGCGAGACGTCGCACGTGGTCCTCTTCGAGACCCTTGATGAGGCTGGTCCGAACCACGAGACCCAAAGCGCCCAACGGGACAAAGGCCGCGATGAGAAAGAAGACAATGAGGCGGGCGCGAAGGCTCATCGAGGGGCCTCGATTCGGGCCCGGCGCCAATGGAGTCGTTCGAGACGTAAGTCGCCGCGCTCGTCGGACTCAAAACCATGCACATCGGCATCCAGATGAAGCGTCGCCGGGCGCCACCCCAGCACAAGCGCGGACAACTGAAGTGCCTCCGCCTGGGCATCGACGGCTTCGCCCGCGTTTAGACCTGAACGAACGAGGGCTTCCGCTCGTGCGTTGTCACCCGTCTCGGCAAACGCATCTGCCAAGAGGAACGACGACCCCTCCAGGCCCGGCACAACCTGAGCGATGCGATAGTCGTAGCGGCTCGCCGCCGTTCGCCACTGCGACGGAGGAATACTCCTTGGTCGAATCGACCAACCTTCCTCGTCAAAGCGGGCCGCCATCGCCTGAGCGAGCGCCGCCGCGAACTCGTCGCCAGCGCGATAGGCCAAGGAGCGGCCACCACGAGGCACAGCGCGACCACTTGGATTCGGCGCCGGCAACTCCGCAAAGTGATCCGCCGGCGAGAGCCCAACACGTGCGAGACGTCGACGGTCGAGGGCCGCGCCCAGCGCCGCGAGCTCCTGGCTTCGTGAACGCGTGCCTACCAGCAGAACAGCCGCGTGTGATCCAAGCGTGTGCTCACTCATCGGATGTGGTGGCGAAGTGTCATAGAGGCTGACTCCGGACCATGAGCCGTCCAGTTGTCCAAGCATCAAGGCTCGCAGTTCCCCTTCACGGTCAGCGTGGGGCACAACGTGGATTCGCTGAAGGTAGGGAGCGCCACGAAACGCGCTCCGGTACTGAAAGAGTCGCAACTCATCCCGTACGACGCGCGGGCGAAACGGGCCCGTACCCGTGCCTGGTGAGACGACGAATGCCAGCGGTGCAGCCCGCAGCCATCGATGTACATCCACGCCCTCTTGGCGCAACTCTACGACCAACGCGTCATCCTGGATTTGCATCTGAAGCGCTCCATTCCGTCGTGCGATGGGCGCAAGCCAATGTCGGGCGTTTGTCCGGTCCAGGCGTCGCAATGAACGTTGAAGCTCGCCAATGCGCAGCGGACGACGGTCGTGTCGAACGACTCCGGCGCGAAAGCGCAGAGTGACTCGCGTGCCATCCATCTCGACGGTGAGGATCTCATTGAGCTTGTCGTACACCGCGGCGGAAAGCGCCGACTCAAACGGCGTTTCCCGCTGGGCCGGATGAGGCAGCGCGATGGGACCCGTCGCCGAAAGGCGTAAAGCCCCACCGTATGCGGAAGGCAGCGCCGCAAGCACAACACACGCAGCAGATGCGCAGAGGAAAGCGACGACGGCAAAAGGACGTTTCATCGCACAATCCACAGTCGAGCGTTTTCGCCCTCGACCTCTTCCACGGCCACGAACTCTTCAAAACCGTCGGCGTCGAGGTCCGCCGCCGTGGCGAGCAGAATGCTCCCTTCTACTGGCTCCGACATCCAAATCCGAATCAGTGAACCATCGGGTCGTACGCGAATAATGTGAAGTCGATCGCCTTCACCCACAGGTGAATCAAGGCTCGCGAACACTTCGAGAGAACCATCTTGGTCGATATCTGCCGAAGCAAGAGCAGCACCGTATCCTGCGACGCCCACGCTTCGCGATCCAGTCCGCGCCACAATGCGCCCCCGCGGCGATACCACGACTTCAACCGGGTCAGCGCTGCCGTCGACCCGCCGCACAACGCGCCGCGAACGCGTGTAGAAACTCATCGGCGCTCGTTCTGGCGGCACCATATTCGCGCGCGTGGCGAGCCGCGAATCGAAGTAGTCACGTCCGATGGCCCAATAAGCACATGCATCCGCGAAGGGAAACGCGCCTTCCTCACATGGGGAGTTCACCGCATCGAGGCCAAGTGGCGAGAGCCGAACCTCCTGCAAGCTCCCGCCACGGTGCCAAAAAAAGCCGTCGCTTGTTCGCGAAAAAGTGTCTCGACGACCTTGAGGCGGCGGAGGAACCGTCAATCGCTCTTCACCGACAAGCACGGGGCGGCCACGGCGAACGGCGTAGCGCATGGTCCGGAGTTCCTGAGGTGCCGCGAGTAGGACCAGGCCATCATCGCTAGCGATCCCAGTGTATCCACGACCTGGCAGGACAAGAGAGCGCGCGACGACCGCACCACGTCGCAGCATCGGACGTTGGGCGACATATGTGCGGAGTTCGGCGTCGAGCGTCACGCGCACCGCGGGAATGGTCGGCGCAAACCCGAAGAAGCGCCACAGCCATGAGTAGCTACGTCGAACACTAAGCTCAGCAACGAGCGTCGCGCCCTCCACCCGGAGGTGAAGCTCGCGAGGGTCCACGTCCGTCTCCGGACCCACACACTCTTGAAGACGTGTTGCGAGTGCAGCTCCGCGAGGACTCGACGTTGGCCACTCAGAGATCACCTGCGCTCTTGCGCCTGGGTTGTCGTCACCAAGGCGGCGGAGCGTTTCGCACACCTCCTGAAGCCCAGAACTTGCCGACGGCTGCGCGCGCGTATCCGCCGAGGAGAGCCCTGCGACCAAGCCAAGGGCACACAGCAGCTTCAACGACAGCAGTTTAGACAAAGAACGCGAGCTCACGGAGCGCTCTCTTCACCGCCAAGCTGTTCCATCAAGAACGTGGATGGGTCGACCACGTCCGGAGAGCGCACTGTCTCAGTGGGCTCAGTCCCATCCAAGAAGACCTCCACTCGCGTGTTGGCCATCCCTTCATAAGCGAGAAGGCCCGTCGCTGGATCGATAGTCCGCTCGACGACGCCACTTGGGCGCGCGAAGTCGAGTACGCGGCTGTCGCCCTCAGCGGCGCGAATCACATCCACCCAAATCGGCAGCGCCGTTCGCGAGCCGCCTTCACGGCGTCCGAGAGGGCGATTGTCATCGAAGCCAACCCAAACGCCGGCCACGACATTGGCGGTATAACCAACGAACCAAGCGTCGCGTGCTTCGTTGCTTGTCCCAGTCTTGCCCGCGGCAGGTCGCCCCAGCGCCCGCGCTCGACGCCCAGTGCCTTCTTGAACCACCGTCTCAAGCATGCTCGTCACAATGTACGCTTCGGCGGGTGTCATCACGTCCCGTGGCTGAGCTCGAGAAGGCAGCGTGATCGGCTCACCGTCGGGGCCTTCGATACGCGTGATGAAGCGTGGTGGCGCCCAGCGCCCTCCACTGGCGAACGTCGCGTACGCGTTGACCATCTCGATAGGCCGCACTTCACTGCTGCCAAGAGCCAGCGAGAGCTGAGGGTCGAGTTCGCTCTCGATGCCCAGCCGACGGGCAAAAGTTACCACCTCTGCTGGGCCAACTTCTTCAATGGCGCGCACTGCCACCACATTGATGGAGCTCGCAAGCGCCGTTCGAAGGGGCACCGGTCCTTCATGCCGCCACTGCTCGTAGTTCTGCGGCATCCACTGATCGTAAACTGCAGGTGCATCGATCATGAGCGTCGATGGCGTGAACATCTGCGAGCGAATTCCTACCGCATAAACGAGCGGCTTGAACGTCGACCCAGGCTGTCGGCTCGCTTGAGTTGCCCGGTCAAATCCGTGGGACGATTCATAGCCGCCTGCCAGAGCGAGGACATCACGCGTTCGTGGATCGATGACGATGACCGCGCCCTGCGGACCAAGATCCAGCCGTGCCTCCGCACGATCTTCGCCAACGCTTGTCACGACAAGTCGCGCGGTCGTTCCTTCGGGGGCAAAGCGTGCCGGAGCGAGTTCGCGGGGGTCGTAGCGAGCGTTGTCACTCAGGTCGACGACGGCTTCATGGCCTCCAATATCGAAGACGATAGTGCGCGTTTCGGCGTCTGACCGAAGCGACGTGCCTACATAGCGACGTCCTTCACGAAGCGCTTCCACGGCCCCACTTGCGCCTGAAGTACCGCGCAAGGGTCCTCGGTAATTGTGCCGTTCATCCACGGCCTCAAGTCCTTCGCGCAAGGCCTCTCGCGCTCCGCGCTGGATCTCTTCGTCGAGGGTGGTGTGCACCGTATAACCACCCTGACGATAGGCGTCCGCGCCAATAATCTCGCGGAGTTCAGCGCGGACAATGCGCTGGATCTCGGGTGCGGAATCTTCGAGTGTTTCGCGCGGAACGATGGTCGGCTCTGTCGCTCGTGCTTCTTCGATTTCATCAACGCCGAGGTCCGGCCAATAACGTTCACGCTTGTTGAGTAGTTGCCCAAGTACGTAGTTCTGACGTCGGCGTGCCGCCTCGACATGAGTTCGCGGCGAAAGTCGCGCGGGTGCCTGGGGGACGCCAGCGATGAGTGACGACTCCGCCAGCGTGAGATCTGCAGCGTCTTTTCCGAAGTAGAAATGCGCCGCTTCCTGAACGCCGTAGCGCCCATGACCAAAGTTGATGTGGTTGAGGTAAAGATGAAGGATCTCATCCTTCGTTAGTTCTTGCTCCAGGCGCCTGGCGAGGATGAGCTCACGAACCTTGCGCGAGAAAGTACGCTCCGGCGTGAGCAGCAGGAGCTTGACGACCTGCTGTGTAATCGTGCTGGCGCCTTCGGCGGCTCGGCCTTCGCTAATGTCACGAAGGATCGCGCGCACCATACCTGCATAATCCAGGCCTTCGTGCTGATAGAAATCGGCGTCTTCCGCCGCCAACACACACAGGACGAAGTGCCGCGGGATCTGGTCCATCGGTATGACGGTTCGGCGTTCACTGAACACCTCGCCAATGGAGCGACCATTGCGGTCGAGGATCCGTGTCGTCTGCGGAGGCGTGTACTCGCGAAGTTCAGCGACATCCGGAAGATCTCGCCCATAATACCAAAGGACGCCGCTCGATCCGACGAACGCCACGAGAAGGCCCACCGCGCAAAGCCAAAAGAGCCGCCGCAGCCATTTGCGCTTCTTAACAGGCCCACGCTTCTTGCCACGAATCTTGCCCACCGGCCGCCGTGGCCGAAGGGCTTTTCCTCGCTGGGTGCGTGTGGGATTAGCCATTCGGAAGGAACCTACTGAGTGCCTGCCCACTGGGCAATACAACACCGATAATAGGCAAACACTCGGAGTAGTGTCGCCATTCCCATACGAATCGCCGACGTGAGTGCACACGGTGCAGCCCGCACGAATGAGGGTAAACGGGACTCGTTTGTCGGCGTCCTGGCGTGCACCCTGACTTATCCATCAACGACTAGAGGCGATTCGCTAGAATCTCAACGGCATCGGGAACCGTTCGAAAGAGCATTCGCGCCACCAGCAACTCCTGCTCCACCTCGCTCAACTCGCTGGGCCGGTCTGCGACGACGCCGTGCAGCGTAATGGCCGCCGCGACAGACACATTGAGGCTTTCGACGAAGCCGCGCATCGGAATCGCATACGTCCCGGTCGCCCGCTCCCGCATCGCCGCGGACGGCCCGCTGTGCTCATTGCCAAAGACGATGGCCACCTTGTCGAGCTTCGCCAAGTCTTCAAGCCTCGCTTCACCTTCCATCGACGCCGCGTAGATCGCATAGCCGGCGCTCGTCAGTGCGTCCGCACAAGCTTCGCTGGTTTCATGAGGCTGCAGGTCCAGCCACTGCGTCGTGCCCTTTGCTACGGTGCTCCCCGCGTAAAAGCCGTTCGGCCCTGGCACGATGTGCACCTCAGCGATGCCAAAAGCATCTGCGGAACGAAGGATGGCCGAGCCGTTGTGCGGATCCGTGAGCCCCTCAAGAACAGGAATGACTCGTCTCGTACGGCTGGCTGCGATGCGACGCACACGTTCAAGGCGGGCGTCCGTGATGACTCCTCCTAGAATCCGAACGATGTCCGAAGGGCTTCCTGGGAGAACGGGTATGCCAAGCTCAGGCTCAAAGGCATCCGGGTTTCTGCGTCGCACAGCCGGCTTATAGCCTCCTATCCACCAACACGAAAGAAGTCGATTTCAATGGCGGCACCTTCGGCTTCTTCGAGATGGTGTGGAGATTCGGGAGCCACAAACATGACCTGCCCTCGGGAGAGCTGTGTTCTTTTTCCACTCTCGTCGACAAACGTGAGATCGCCGCGAGTGACGCGAAGCTCTCCCCGAACACCTGCCTTGAGCGAGTGTTCGCGCATCAATCCTTCCGGGATCTTTCCCTCATCGAAGCGAAGTGTTTTGTAGGGCTCCATTTCGTAACTCCTTAGTGGTGATCGGTTCGGAGGTGGGCCGAAAGCGCGCGTCCCATTCCTTCAGCGCGGCCGATGACGAACGAGGCGGCGTCGGTGGGGAACACGCTTGTGGCCACCCCTCGGAAGAGCGCAAGCCATCGCTCGAAGTGTTCGAGTCGAAGCTCTGGAATTCCGCGGTGGATGGCCGGTGGTGGACCTTTGGGTCCATATTGATATGCAGCTTCCCCTCGGAGGATCGTCGTCCAAAAAGCCATCATTCGCTTCAAGTGCGGTTCCCAGTCATCGATTCGGCGCGCAAAAATCGGCCCGATCTCTTCATCGTCGCGCACTTGTGCGTAGAAACCACGAACGAGCTTCTCAATGGAGACGTCATCAAAGGACTTGCGCATCTCTCGGCTCAGAATAAAATGAGAACTCATTGTTCCTATTTTAGAACCATCTCCTCAAAGATCAAGCATGAGACTTCAGCAACGTACTGACTACGCACTTCGGGCACTCATGTACTTGGCGGACAGCGTAGGGGCCACGCCGTCAGAGATCGCTCAGGTTCACGGGATCTCACCCTCCCATATGGCCAAGGTGATGCAGACCCTTTCTGGCGCCGGCTTTGTCGACGCGAAGCGAGGGCGTGGAAAGCTCACGACCCTTGCCAGACCTGCGGAGAGCATCTCAGTCGCGGAGGTCATTCGCTGCTTCGAGGCCTTCGATCTCGCGGAGTGCTTTCGTGATGACGGACAATGTCTGCTGAACGGCAACTGCAATCTTGAGAGAGCGCTCCAACTGGCACGTGACGCCTTCCTTGAATCCCTCGCGGAAATCACCCTCGCGAGTCTGGTCACCCAACAAACAAAGAAGCTTCTCTCCCTCGCACCGCGAAAGGCGAAACTCTAAGAGGCGTCGACTACGGCGCACCAGTTGGTATGCTCTCCGGCGCTTGGACCGGTATCAAACTTCGTCTGTGGATGTCCCATGAAAGGCAGGCGCGCGCTCAAGGCGACAGCCAACGAGACGCCGTGTACGACGCCCACTGAGCAGTTTTGGTCGCTCAGTTCAGCGTGATGCCAATGACGAGCGTTCCGCCATCGTGACTCTGGCCAGCGACGAAGAAGGGGTCGCCTGGCGAAGCCACGACCTGAAGTAGCGGCAGGTACGCCTCAGCTTCAGGTCGATCGATGGACACGCGAACGCGGTAGCGTCCGTCAGGCATGACCCGCTGAAGCTGTACTCGAAGGGTGCGGCCGTTTGGCAAGCGAATGTCTTGGTCGCGGCCCGCTCGAAGACGCTCGTTCTTGCGGTCGAGGATCGTCATCGTGCGAAACGCGTTGAAGGGCGCGCGCTGCAACGCTGTCATCGACTCCAAGCTCGGATCGATGGTGCCAGCGGCTTCCTTCGCGAGGATGACCACGACTTCCGTCTGCACCGGTGCCTGCGCGAACGCAGGGGCTGCAAAGCTGACGCTGAGTGCAATCGCAAGACTCGTGATGGTGATAGCTCGGTTCATGGCCTACTCCTCGGAAATCCAGACAACCGCTAGGGGCTGACCTTGTGCTCCTTCGACCTCGAAAACGGTCCCCGTATTCGAACCAAAATCAACTTGTTCGACAGCAGAGCCCGCCGGCGGGTGAATTTCGACCATGGGGAGGTTGTTTTCCACGAGGACCTCGCGATTGTCGTCCATGGGGTTGGCGGCGATCGTCGGATCGGCCCCCGGCATGAGGTAGAAGACGAGAGCGACGGCGGCAGCCATCGCAAACCCTACAGCCACCACACCGATGGTGCGCTGACGCTTCGGCTGGTTTCCTATGAGCTCCAAACGTGGGCTCTTGTCGGCGGCAACGCCTTCTTGAATACGCGCGAAGAGTGCGCCGGAGTCAATGTCCACGCCGACCTCTTCGCCGGAGAGGCGAATCAGGTCGCCCAAACGGTCCAGCTGGGCCACGCGGGCCTGTTCCATCTCCGACTTTGCAACGTCGCGGCGCAAGATCTTCTCTTCGCCCTCCGTCAGGTCGCCATCAAAGAGGCGCTGGAGCTTGTCGTCGTCGATGTACTCTTCTTGTTCGGGTGTAGTCATTTTGATTCCCGGATGTCGAGGTCGCCCTGAAGGTAAGGCGCCAGAGCTTCTTGCATCTTTCGTCGCGCGTGGAAGAGGCGACTCATGATGGTGCCCTTCGGCACCTCGAGAATGCGGGCCATCTCTTCGTAAGAGAGACCCTCCACTTCGCGCAGCACGATGACGGCGCGGTGATGTTCCGGCAGTTCGCCGAGGGCTGCCTGAATCGCTGTAGACAGCTCTTTTCGAAGCACCGATTTGCTCGGGTTCGAGTTGAGAATGGATGGCAGAATCGCGCCATCTCCTGCGACATCTTCCTCGTCACGACGCACGCGGTCGTCATAGTCGAGGTTCCGCCCTTTCTTGTTGCGCCGTACGTGGTCGATGGAGAGGTTCATGATGATTCGATAGAGCCAAGTGTAGAAACTGCTAGTGCCCTGAAAGTTCGCGATGTGTCGGTGGACTTTGATGAAGCCCTCCTGAACGATATCGAGGGCATCTTGTTGATTCTTAACGACGCCAAAAGCCACCGCGTAGGCCCGCCGATGATATCGGTCGAAGAGCTGTCGAAAGGAGTTGGTGTCACCACGTTGAACGGCTCGTACCAGCTCCCGGTCGCGCTCTCGATCCGCGGCGGTGGTCTTTGTCTTCACAGCTTTTGACGGCACAGGTGTCGCTTCATTCACCTCGGACTTCGCCTCAGGCGCATCCGAGGTCGAATTATCGCCCGTGCCTCCTCCGAGACCCTCGGGCTCGTCCTCTTCGGACCGCTCCGCCGCCGCCGATTCCATGCGCCTTCATAGCATGGACTTGAGTCTTTGTGCCCTTTCCGGGCCAAAGCTCATTCTTGAGTGTCAGACACCGGTGTCAGCAAGATTCGGCTTCCGTTTACACGCTCAAGAAGCAACTCGCCGGCCACTTCAGGGTAGTAGCGATAGACCCCGTCGAGAAACTCCAGCTCGCAGTCACCATCCCTGGAGCGAACGGTCCCTTCAACGATGAAATTGTGCCCAATTTCGATAGGAATCACGACCGTGGAGCTGATCCCGTTGGAGCATTCCGCCTTGGAGAGAAGGAACTGTGGTGTGAAGAACCAATTGATCACATCTTCGCCTTCCTCATCGTCCAGCTCGGTGAATCTGCGGCCACCGAAGATTCCGTTCACTGCGGTGTACGGTTCCAGAGGAAAGATGACATCCATGCCACCCTGTACCGTTCGGGCGTACAGATTCTCACCGTCAGGATCGAGGACGAAGCCTATGATCGAATCCATGCGGAATGTGCTCCTGCAGGACAAGCCATCGGCGCTCGTCGTGCGGGTCATCCCTTCAAGGACTTTGAAGGTGTACACATGAGTGACGGGTGTAGAGAGCTCAACGCGGCGAGTCCCACAGGTCCGCACGGCGCGGAACTCATCGGACTCAAGCTGGTACACGGTTTCCACGATGGAGCCATCGCGACGGCGAAGGGGCATCTCCTCCCACTCCACGCCAAAGATTTGAGTGAGCTCTGGGCAGGGCGCGCAAGCTGAGAGCGCAAGGGTCCAGCTAAGAAGAAACCCGAAGCGCGCGCTGCAAAGATCATGCGATATGCTAGCGTCGCAGCTGTGCACAGCAAGCTTTCTTTCGTATGCCTTGTCCTCGCCGGATGCATCACGGTTCCGGACATCGCCACGGAGCGAGACGGCGGTCCCTTCGATGGCGCCCAGTGCCCTGAGGGAAGCACGGACATGTGTGAGGGGAATTGCGTAAACTTCAATCGCGATCCCAACAACTGCAGCAGCTGCGGGAACATCTGCGATCTCAATGAGGACTGCATTGGTGGCAACTGCATCTCGGACCGTCCCCTCGAGTTTCTTCTCGACTGGAACCAGGACGGCGACGTTGATCTCCACGTAGTGCGGCCGGACGGCCATGAAATCTGGCATGGCGACAAGGAAGCACCCATCAGCTCTAGTGGTCTTGACGGTGTTCTCGACAGGGACGACACGTTGCTCCGAGGGCCCGAGCGGGTCTCCTTCAGCACGCCAACGTCAGGAGACTACCTTGTGTGCATCAACAACTACGGTGGTGTCGACGCGATGACCTCGTGGCGGCTGCGTATTCGTGTGAACGACGAAATTCAAGTCATGGAGACCGGGACAGCCGGTGCACGCAACTCCACCTTCCGCTGCACCGCTGAAAACGCACTTCTCACCTATAGCTTCGTGCGCTGAGCCTGATTCGAGTTTTCCCGCCGGACGACGTCTCTGTCATAGCGTATGGTCCCGCGTGGCCGGCATCGACCTCGAACATCTGAACGACCCACAGCGTGAGGCCGTGCTTCACAGCGGAGGACCCCTCGTCGTTTTCGCGGGCGCTGGCTCGGGAAAGACTCGCGTGATCACCCATCGCATCGCGCACCTCGTGGCGGAGGGCGGTGTCGAGCCCTGGCAGATCTGCGGCGTCACCTTCACCAATAAAGCCGCAGCGGAGATGCGCGAGCGCCTTGAAGTCTTGTCGCCAGGCGCCGGCAGACTGCAGATCGGCACCTTTCACTCCACTTGCGCGCGGCTCCTACGGCGGCACTCCGAGTTGGCCAAGGTGCGCCGCGATTTTACGATCTACGACGACTCTGATCAGAAGGCGATGCTCAAGCGGGTCCTCGGCGACCTCAATCTTGACCCCAAACGCTTCGCGCCGAAGCAAATGGCCCATGCCATTGGCGCCGCCAAGCAAGAGATGAAGGCTCCCGACGAAATCGACGTCGACACCGCCTACGACGAGATCGTCGCCAAGATCTACAAAGCGTACGAAAAGCGTATGGACGCCTGTGGCGCGCTGGACTTCGGTGACCTTATCTACCGCTTGGTCCGCGCCCTTGAAGACAACAACGGATTCCGTGAGCAGATCGCGGGGCGCTTTGTCCATCTCCTCGTCGACGAGTTCCAGGACACCAACCACGCCCAACTTCGTCTCGTGACGGCCATCGCCAGTATCCACCGCAACCTCACAGTGGTCGGTGACGACGACCAGAGTATCTACGGATGGCGTGGCGCCGACCGACGCAACATTCTGGATTTCCGCCGACTCTATCCGGACGCGAGGCTCATCAAGCTCGAGCAAAATTATCGCTCCACGAAACGCATCTTGCGGATCGCCCACGCCGTCATCCAACGCAACACGGACCGTGAACCCAAGGAAATGTGGACGGACAATGCCGACGGGGAGAAGGTCTTCGTCGTTCGTACACGTGATGAACGAGACGAAGCGAACCTCGTTGTTCGCGGCGCCAATGAACTCTTGGCCAAGGGCGAGTCCCTCGAGTCGATGGTGATCTTCTACCGAACGCATGCT
>JBLHKB010000087.1:0-16616 GCA_047619315.1 Polyangiales bacterium | reverse complement strand
GAAGGCTATCGCCGCTCTGAAACAAGAGCACCCAAGCGTCATCGCCAGCGCACGCGCGCTCGACCTGGGCGACTTGGCCTCGGTGCGTGCTTTCGCGAAAGGTCTGCTTGAAGAGCACGACACGATCCACGGGCTCCTCAACAACGCCGGCGTTATGAACACCGCTGAAGATGCGAAGACCAAAGACGGCTTCGAGATGCAGATCGGCGTCAACCACCTCGGACACTTCTTGCTCACGGACCTGCTCCTCGGCGCACTCAAGAAGGGCGCGCCCTCGCGCGTGGTGAACGTGTCGAGCTGCTTCCACGACAGAGCTCAGGGTCGTGAAGGTAAGATCGTCGCGGACGACCTGAACTTCGAAAACCGCAAGTACAATGGATGGGAAGCCTATGCTCAGTCCAAGCTCGCCAACGTGCTCCACGCGAAGGAGCTGTCGAAGCGCCTTGAGGGCAGCGGCGTCACCGCTGTGAGTGTTCACCCTGGCTGGGTTCGGACGGACCTCGCAAAACACACGATGCCGCTCTTCGTGCAGAACTACATTCTGCTCCCCGTCTTCAAACTGATGGGCATGATCGAACCGTGGCAGGGCGCGCAGACTTCGCTTCACGCGATGCTCGCCGACGACGTCCCGGAGCACAGCGGCGCGTTCTACAGCCAGACCGGCATCTATCGCGACAAGTCCTGCAACAAAGGCGGGTGGCCGCTGACGTCCCCGAACCCGCACGCGCACGACGACGCCATGGCCTCCGCTCTGTGGACGAAGAGCGAAGAGCTGGTCGGAGCCTAGGGTGAAGGAGCCCGCGAAACACCGCGTCGTCATCCTTGGGGGCGGCTTTGGCGGCCTCGCTGCGGCACGACAGCTGGGAGGCGCGAACGTCGAGGTGACGCTCGTTGACCGCGAAAACCACCATCTCTTTCAGCCCCTTCTTTATCAAGTTGCGACGGCGAGCCTCGCGCCGGGCTCCATCGCCATGCCGATCCGCGGCGTCCTCTCCGGGCAGAAAAACACGAGGGTGATTCTCGGCGAGGCGAGCGAGCTGGACCGCGAGCGCCAAGAGCTGGTGCTCGCGGATGGAGAGCGACTTCCATACGACAGCTTGGTGATCTCCGTCGGCTGTCGCACCAACTACTTTGGCCACGAAGAAGAGTGGGCCCCCCACGCGCCGGGCCTCAAGAGCGTCCGCGACGCCATCGATATCCGAGAGCGCATCCTCTTGGCCTTCGAGGCCGCCGAGCGCTGTGAAGATGCGGAGGAGCGCAAACGACTCACCACCTTCGTTGTCATCGGCGGCGGACCCACCGGCGTCGAGATGGCCGGCGCCATCAGCGAACTTGGACGCCAAGTCCTCGCGCACGACTACCGGCGTATCGCGCCCGAAGATATTCGCGTCGTCCTCGTCGAAATGGCCAAGCACGTTTTGACGCCCTTCGACGAAGACCTCAGCTACTCCGCGGAGCGACAGCTGCAGACCCTCGGCGTGGAGCTCGCTCTCGAGACTCGCGTCACGAGCGTCGATGCGCGCGGCGTTGAAATCGAGGGCCCGAAAAAGGACCGAATCAATGCGTCCGTCGTCGTCTGGGCAACCGGCGTCGCGCCGGAGTCCTTCGCCGAAGCCAGCGGGCTCACCCTCGACCGCAGCGGACGTATTCGCGTCGACTCACACTGCGCAGCTCTTGGACACGCCAACATCTTTGCCATTGGCGACGTCGCGGCGTTTGTTCCGGAAGGCGAGAGCGAGGCGCTCCCGGGCCTAGGCGCCGTGGCCATGCAGCAGGGAAAACACGTCGCCGTTCAAATCCGGCGCGACCTCAAAAGGCAGGCTAGAAAGACCTTCGAATATGCCGATCGCGGCATTATGGCGACCATTGGCCGCTCCCGGGCCGTCGTACAGGCATCGATCAAACTGGAAGGCTTCTTCGCCTGGCTCGCTTGGTGCTTTGTCCACGTAGTTCTTCTCATGGGCTTCCGAAACCGGGCCATCGTACTGTTCAACTGGACTTGGTCGTATTTGACCTTCAAACGGGGTGCGCGCTTGATTTCTGGGCGGCGACCATCAGGGCCTCGTCACGGCGACTAGGACCTCTCGAAGAGCGTAGACGGCGGCGAAAAACGAGTTAGGGTACTCTGCTCGCCCTAATGTCGCTTCTTGTCGTCTATGTAGCCCTTGCCCTTGGCTTCTCGTTCATGTGCTCCGTTCTGGAGGCGGTGCTGCTGTCAGTGACGCCGGGCTACATCGGGAACCTCAAGCAGAACAGACCCATCCTCGGAACGCGTCTTGAGCGATTGAAGGGCAACGTCGACCGCCCGCTTTCGGCGATCCTGAGCCTCAATACCCTCGCGAACACCGCCGGAGCCGCCGGCGCAGGAGCCCAGGCCCAAGCTGTCTTCGGCTCCGAAGTCCTCGCCCTCGCCTCGGCCATTCTGACCCTCTTGGTGCTCGTCATCAGCGAGATCATCCCGAAGACGCTCGGCGCTGTTTATTGGCGCCAACTCGCGCCCGCGATGACGACGGTTCTTCCACCGCTCATCTTCTTGATGATGCCCTTTGTCTGGCTCTCTAAGTTCATCACGCGACTCATCAAGAAAGACGGCGCAAAAAAGATAAAGGTGAGCAAGGAGGAGATCGCAGCCCTCGCGCGCCTCGGCTCTGAACAAGGGGTCTTCGACGCCAGCGAATCGCGGATCCTGGCAAACCTCTTCCGATTTGGCTCACTCCGGGCCCGCGACATCATGACGCCTCGCACGGTGATGTTCTCGCTCTCCGCCGAGCACACCGTGGCCGACGTGGTCCCCCAAGCGGGCAGCGACGACTCGCCAGAGCGTGTTTCGACGCGGGTCTTCTCGCGAATTCCGATCTGCGGGGAGTCGCGCGACGACGTGATTGGCTACGTTCTCAAGGACGCCCTTTACCTCGCGGCGGCCCAAGGAGAGCTCCAGAAGAAGCTCGGATCCTTCGCGCGGACGATTTTAGTGGTGCCAGAAGGGCTGCCCGTCGCCGCTCTTTTCGAGAAACTTCTGCAAGAACGGGAGCATATTGCCCTCGTTGTCGACGAATATGGCGGCGTCGATGGAGTCGTAAGCATGGAAGACGTGCTAGAAACGCTCATCGGACTTGAGATCGTGGACGAAGCAGACGCAACCGAAGACATGCGAGAAATGGCCCGCCGCCGCTGGACGGAGCGCCGAGAGGCGCTTGGCACCTTGCCGCCTCCGCCGGGTGACGTGAGTGAACTTGCCGCCGCGACCGAAGCCGCAATTTCAAAGGCCAAAGAGGGGAACTCATGAGTCGCCAGGTCCCGTGTCCCAACTGTGGTGCACCCATCGAATTCAAGATGGGAAGTGCCGCAGTACTTGCCTGCCCTTACTGCCGCGCCTGCATCATGCGCAGCGGTACAAACCTTGAGACGTTGGGGCAGCTCGCAGACCTAGTCCCGACCTCGCCGGAGCTTGGTATCGGCGACACCGCGAACATGCTCGGCGGCGAGATCGTCGTCGGCGGACGTATGCAGCTCGACCACGGCAAAGGCCCCTGGGATGAGTGGTACGTCGAGAACACGCAGACCCGGCAATGGGCCTGGCTCGCGAAGGCACAAGGCCGCTGGTACTACACCGTTCCTCTCGACTACGAGGGAAGCGTCCCGACCTTCGAACAGATGGCGCCGGGCCAACGCGGTGGGCTTCCAGGCGTCGAAGGCGACTGGACCGTCGCCGAACGCGGTAGCTCGACGGTCCTGACAGCAGAGGGTGAACTTCCCTACGTGTTCAAGCCGAACGTACCCGGCCGCTACGTTGACTTGAGCAACGCGGACGGGGGCTTCGCCACCATCGATTACGGCAACGGCGAAGAGCCACCGAAGCTCTTCGTCGGACGAAAGCTCTCGCCGGAAGAGTTCAGCGTCGGACAGCGCCGCGGCGCCGGCTCCGCCGTCAATGAAAAAGTTGAAGCGAAACGGCTTCGCTGCCCCACGTGCGGCGATGCCGTCCCGATTCTGGCTCCGCAGGCCACCGAGCGTGTCGTCTGCGGCTCTTGTAACTCGCTTCTCGACTACCAGAACGGCGACCTCGCGCTCCTCAAGCAACTGGAACAAGCCCGGGCCCAGTCGCCGATTCCTCTCGGAACCGAGGGCACACTCGGGGGCCAAAAGGTCACGGTCATCGGCTTCATGGAGCGATGCACCAAGGTCGAGTACGTCGTCTACCGATGGCGCGAGTTCCTTCTCTACGTAGAAGGCCAGGGCTTCTGGTGGCTCCTCGAAGACAACGGTCACTTCCAGCTCATTCGCCCCCTTGAAGCCGGCGAAGTCGACGCTTCGAAGTACTCCCAGAACGCCAAGTACAAAGGCAGCAGCTTCCCGATCTTCTCGCGCGTCAACGCGTGGGTAGAAACCGTCGTGGGGGAGTTCTACTGGAAGGTCGAGCGCGGCGAAGAAGCCAATCTCTGCGACTACGCCGCCCCGCCCTTGGTGTTGAGCTCGGAGATGACGGCGACGGAACTCAACTGGTCCATCGGCGAGCACATCGACGGCGCAGATGTCTGGAAAGGTTTGGGCCTCGAAGGGAAGCCTCCGTACAAGCGCGGCGTCGGCGTCGTTCAGCCAAACCCTCGCTCGTGGAAAGGCACCGTCATTCCCATCGCGGCCACGGTCCTGCTTTGCATTCTGGCGGGCCTAACCTCTGGGGGGAGCACGGTGGTCGACGGCAGTATCCAGTCGCCGCCAACCTCGACGACGTCCCCGGACACGAGCGGCCGCTACGCGATGCTTACGCCACCATTCGCCGTCGACTCGAGGACCGTTCTCGGCGTTCATATCGCCGGCAACCCGAGCAATCAGTTCGTGGGGGCGGCGTGCGCGCTCATCAACGAGGAGACCCGCGAGGTCATCGAATTCGAACTCGACTTCGGCTCCTACAACGGTATCGACGGTGGCTATGCCTGGTCCGAGGGAGAGCTTCACTCCGACGTGAACATCGACTCGGTGCCTTCGGGCAGCTACCGCATGCGCATTGACCCGTTTTGGACGGCTTTCCCGCAGCCCGGCGGCCGCGGAGGCCTCGTCCCGCCAAACCTCCGCATTCAGGTTAAAACCAACGATCGCTCGCCCTGGTGCTTCCTCTTCTCGCTGCTTCTGCTCCTCGCGCCCGCATTTTACAACCTGTCCCGGCAGGTCGGCTTTGAAACGCAGCGCAAGGAAAACAGCACCGTCTAAGAGGACCTCCCTCGTTGACGCTCCCGGCCCATTAAGACAGACTTCCGCCTGTGAAGGGACGCGCCATAGGAACTGCCATTTTTTGCACCGTAGTCCTCGGCGGCTACACGATGGCAAACGTGATGGCACTCGATCCATTCGCGACGAGCTCCGACAAACGCGAACTCCCAGCTCAACACACCGGCAGCGCCGCTGGCGCCAACACAGTCGGCGGAGTGTTCTGGTACGGCGGCTTCAGCGGCGGCAAATAAACGCTCCGCTCGGTTCCTTCCGGGTTACTCGTTTGCCATTTTGTTCGCGGGTATTCGGTCTAACTGAACGGCAGTCGTGGTGACCGTCCATGGGGTCGGGGCGATTACGCCTTGGCTTGTCTCGCCGTCTCAGACGGCTCGACAAGACGAGCCAACAAGTTGACTCGTGTGGCTCGATCGCCCCGACCCCATGGACGGTCCCCACGCCTTTCGGATCCATCCAAGCCATCATGAACAGACATAGGATGGCGGTCTCCGATAGGTCTTAGGACCTACGTCGATCGCCGGCTGTAGCTCCACATACACGGCTTACGTTTGCGCGGGTACCGTCGTCATGCCTGACCTCACCTTCGTCCAGCGCTTCGAAATCAAGGAGCCGAGGAGGACGCCATCTTTGGATGGCGACGACGACAGCGACGCCGAGTTCGAAGCGCTGGGCGGAGGTGGGAGGGGTGGGCACACGTGGGCCGAAGGCACCGAGGCCGTCTCTCCCGAAATGGAGGAGCGCCTACCGACCATTCTCATCTCTCGAGCTGTGGACCTCCATGCATGTCAGAGCCGCTCAAAGCTCTCTGCGCGATGGACGCAAAGCATCGACGGGAGAGACCTTGTGTCGCCGCATGGGGCGGCGACACAAAGCAGGCCGAAAGCCTTCGGCCCACGTGTGCCAGCCCCGAACCGAACGAGCTGTTGGATTTACAGACCGGAACCCTGAGACGGATAATTGAGCCCAGCGAAGTGTTGTGCAGGCCGAAAGGCCTTCGGCCCACGTGTGCCCGCCCCGAACCGAACGTGTAGTCGGATCAGTGCCCCGAACCGAACGTGTAGTTAGACCACAGATCCGAACCCTGAGAACAACTGGGACCGGCGTCTACTCGCGCAGGTCGTGCCGCTTAAGCAAATGAAACAAGTGCGAGCGATCCATCTTTGCGCCGCGTGCCGCCGCCGCGACATTTCCACCAGACTCATCGAGCCAGTGCTTCAGGTAGCGCTGCTCAAAGAGCGTGAGGGCATGCGCCCGTGCGTCCTTGTAGCTCATCGCGAGAGTCGGCCCAAAGGGGTCATCGTCGGTCTCGTTAGCGATCTCCGATGAGAACTTAGGCACTTCGCCCAACGCGAGGGTCGCTTCCACCAAGTTGCGCAGCTCTCGTACGTTTCCAGGCCAGTGATGGCCTTCAAGCCCTTCGAAGAAGCCCTCACCGAAGAGCGCCATGTCTTCTTTGCTGGGCGCTCCACCGCAGAGTTCGTTTTGGAAGTGCACGACGAGGGATTCGATATCATCACGCCGTTCCCGCAGCGGTGGCAGGGTGAGCGTGACAACCGCGAGTCGGTAGTAAAGGTCGAGGCGAAAGCGGCCCTCGTTGACCTCGGCACGTAGGTCACGGTTAGTGGCGGCGATCACGCGCACATCCACCGCAACATCGGCTTGTCCGCCAACGGGTCGAATGCGCTTTCGCTCCAGCGCGCCGAGAAGCACGGACTGCAGGCTGGCAGGTAACTCGCCCAGCTCATCGAGAAAGAGCGTTCCGCCATTCGCCCGTTCGAAGGCGCCGATGTGTTTGCGCTCGGCACCCGTAAACGAGCCGCGTTCGTGACCGAAGAGTTCGCTTGCCACCAAGTTCGGCGCGATGGCGCCGCAGTCCACCGTCACGAAGGGTCCGGAGCTGCGTTTGCCGGCGTCATGAAGAGCGCGCGCGACGAGCTCTTTTCCAGTTCCGCTCTCGCCGATCACCAAGCACGAAGCGCCAGACACAGCGAGCCGCGCCGTCAACGCGAGGAGTTGCTGAATCGAGTTGCTGGCGCCGACGATGCCGTCGATGGGGGTGACACCCATCGAGCGTGTCTCCCCATGCGAGATGGCGATTGTCGTCTGACCGACCTGAACATCGACACGTGTCGGCAGGGTTCCCCGCCCGATGCGCACGCGGCCCACGAGTGTCCCGTTGGTCGAGCGATGGTCCGTGACGTGAATTCCATCGGGTGTGGCTTCGAACTCTGCGTGGAATCGAGAAACTGTTTTGTCAGTCAACACGAGGTCGTTACCGACTGCGGTCCCAACCGTCAGAATTGGACCTTCACTCGACACTCTTTTACCAGCGTCAGGCCCTGAAACGACCTCCGCACTCAACGTGCTGAGTTCGAGGTCTCTAGTAAGGGAACCGACCGGCAATGTAGACTTCTCGTTCACCGGCGAACGTTAACATGAAGACGAGGGTCAAACGACACCCTTGAAGGTCGCAACGTACAGGGGTCCGAGGTCGTGCATCCCAGGTCGATGTGCTCTAGGGTCTGCCGCCATGTCGGGCATCACCAAGCCGCGGATTCCCTTTCGCTTCAAGTTGACCCTTCTGGGTGCCGCGTTGGCCACGATCCCGCTCGTCGTTGTCGGCTGGGGAGTGCTCGACGCCAACAAAGAAGCGGTCAAAGCGAACAGTCACGAAATCCAGCTCGCCATTCTTGGGGATATCGCCCGCACCATCGAAGAGAGCTTCGCGGACGCCCAGGATGCCCTCGATGGCGTTGGTCGTGTGCTCACGGATCCGTCCATCGACGAAGCCTCCACGGAGCGACTCGCCGCCAATATTCTCTCAAGCCACGCTCGCGTGGATCACGCGGGGATCTATGGCGCTGAGGGGAACTTCCTCGATGCCCTGGTAGAAGAACGCGCCGAAGGTGTCGAGCTGCCAGTACAGCTGGACGACAACACCCTCGAGGAGGCGTCCACCGAAGGAGTGGCGACGGGCCGCGCGGAGCTCGTTCTAGGTACGCCCCGTGTGCTGGTCGTGCTGCCGCTTCGCGTTGGCGGTCAGGTCAGCGGGTACGTGGCCACGTTCCTGAGTCTGAGCCCCTTGCAATCGCGCGTGGAACGCCTGAACGAGCTGCGCTTTGAAGGTCGCCCGAACTCTCTCTTCGTCGTCGACAACGAACTTCGGCTCATCGCGCATCCGACCGACACGGAGCGTTTTCTCGAGCCGGTGGACGAACCCGTTCTGGCGGGCATTCCGGAGCGTGTCCTCACTGAGAACTACCAGCAGTCGGGTGAGTTTGACCGGGGTGGCGACGGGATGGTGGGGACCGTGGTGGGTCTGCGTTTAGTGCCTTGGGCGCTCGTGGCTCAGGTGCCGCAGTCCGTCGCCTATGTGTCCCTGTTTCGAATCCGCCGAATCGTGCTCAGCACGTTGGCCATGGTCATTTTCCTTTCGCTCATCGCGGCCTTCTACGTCGCACGTCAGATCACGCGGCCCATTCGCCAGCTCACGGACTTTGCCGGCGACCTCGCGGCGCGGCGCTTCGATCGACGCGTGACCGTTGAAACCCGAGACGAATTGGGAGTCCTTGGTGATGTGATGAGCGCCGCCGCCGCCGAGCTTCAAGGAAGCGAGGAACGGATCCGCAAAGAGATGGCTATCCGGAGCGATCTGGGTCGCTACCTGCCCCACGACTTGGTCGAGAAAGTCGTGGCCCGCGAGCAGGACATGGCCCTCGGCGGAGCACGTCGAAATGTATCGGTGCTCTTCGCAGACGTCGTCGCATTTACGCCACTCACAGACCGACTCGCGGCGGAGGAGGTGGTTGGCCTCCTCAACGAACTCTTCACGATCATGACGGACATCGTTTTTCGCCACAACGGCACCATCGACAAGTTCATCGGTGACTGCGTGATGGCGGTCTGGGGCGCCGCCGATACGAACGAAGATCACGCCGCGCTAGCGGTCGCGGCTGCGGATGACATGATGCGCTGGCTCGAAGCTGGCAACTCCGTGTGGGAGGAACGTTTCGGCGTTCGAATCGAGCTGGCGATTGGGGTCAACACGGGCGACGCTATCGTGGGCAACATCGGCAGCGAGTCGCGTATGGAGTACACAGTCATCGGCGACACCGTCAACGTAGCGGCTCGTCTTGAGAGTATCGCGCGCCCCTCTCAGATCCTCATCACGGCATCCACGGCCAAAGCCATCGACGACGCCTTCGAGGTTCGGAGCCTCGGCATGCGAAAACTGTCCGGGCGCAAAGAGGAGCTTGAGCTTTTCGAGGTCACGCCGTGAGCACCGCGCTACCCGCGATTGGCGACCTCATCGCGGGTCGCTACAAGGTGCTGGACCGAATCGGCATTGGAGGGATGGGCGCTGTCTTTCGCACGGAGCAGGTCGGCCTTGGACGTGACGTCGCTGTCAAGATCATCCTCCCGGAGAAGGCGAGCTCTGAGCGCGCGCGAAAACGTTTCCTCCGTGAGGCACGAGTCACCGCGTCGGTGAAGCACGCTGGCGTCGTTCAGATTCTCGAATACGGCGATGAAGGTGGTCTCCTTTACATCGCCATGGAGCTACTCACCGGTCCAACGCTACGCGACCTCGTCGATTTTGATAAGCCGCCTCTTAAGCAGCCGCGTGCGATTTCGATCGCCCTTGAGATCGCCGAGATCCTCGACGCGACAGCGCGCCTTCCTCTCGTTCATCGTGACCTCAAACCCGAGAACATTCTCTTCGACACCAACGTGAGCGGCGTAGAGAGAATCGTGCTCGTCGACTTTGGACTGGCCTTTGCGACGGAGGGGGATGCGACGACGGGCAGGCTGACCCAAGAAGGCGTTCTTTCCGGAACCCCGGACTACATGTCACCGGAGCAGTGCCGGGCGGACGTTGTGGGCCCACCCTGCGACGTCTACGCGCTCGGCTGCATCCTTTACGAAATGCTCACAAGCCAGGGACCATTCCGGGGCGAACCCGCGGTCCTGCTCTCGCGACATCTGTTCGCTCCAGCGAAATCGATTCGAGCCGCTTATCCAGATATCGAGGTGCATGGTTCCCTTGACGACCTGCTCATGGAGATGCTCGATAAGAACCCAGCGACGCGCCCGACAGCTTCCTCCGTCGTCGACCGCCTTCGCCGTCTGGACGCTCGTGCACCAGAGCGCATGAGTGGTCGCTCCGAAAGCGCAGAGAGTCATGGGCGTACGTCTCGAATGGTGAGCTCGCCGAGCGTTCACCCGGCGCCAGTGAGTCCGCTAATGACCCTCGGTCGACTCCTCTGGGTGGGTCCCCTTGACGACGCTCAGCATCTGGCCCTCTCAGTGGCGGGGGTTCAGGTGCAAATTGTCGAGGAGGGGTCACCGGACCTTCAAAATTCCCTCGATGCCGTTTTTCTCATGTCCCCGACAGTCGACCTGGTCGCTGCTCTGTGTGCCAACCATCCTGTGATCGTGGCGGTGTCTTCCTCTGATATCGGGGAGCTGAGCCAAATGCTACGCGCTGGGGCTTCCGAGGCTGTTCCGAGCGGGTCTGATGTCATCGACATCGTTCGCAAGGTGACTCGGGTGCTTCGCCGCCGTCGGCGTAAGTAAGATCTGCCGGCTTTGCACCCCGTCTGGGGTGGTAGAAGTTCCAGCGACACATCGCTGCGACTCTCGAAAAGCTTTGACCACAGGCCGCTCTCCCACAACGCTCCCGAAATGCGTTGGAGAAAAGTCGGCGAGCTTCTCGGTGGGCGCTATCGATTGAAGCAGTCTCTCGCGCACGACGAGAGCACGGGCACATACTACAACGCGTACGACGAGCGCCTCCGACGACCCGTGACGGTGAAGTGTCTGCACGACACCCGAAATGAAAGAACGCTTCGACGCTACGAGCGTGAGGCTCGTATTCTCGGGGCCCTGGCGCATGAAACACTGCTTCAGGTTTACGACGTCGTGCTCGACGAAGACGACCCTTACCTTGTCATGGAAGGGCTAGACGCCGAGCCGCTCTCAAGTTTTCTGAAAACGCCGATGGACGTCGATGAGGCGTGCGATATCGCTGAGTCACTCGCCGAGGCGCTCGTGCTCGCGCACAAACGCGGCTTCGTCCACCGGCGCATGCTCCCCGATTTTGTCCTCATGAACAAAAAGGGCGGGGCCAAGTTAATCGGATTCGGTCGTGCAAGTTTGGGTGGCGGCCACAGCTCTTCGACAAGCGATATTCAAGCAGGGCCCAGTCCCTTCACAAGTCCTGAGCTTTTTCTCCGAGACGACCGCGACCCACGCACTGACCTCTACGGGGTTGGCAGCATCCTCTACTTTCTTCTCACCGCTCATCCGCCTGTCGCCATGGAAGGCTACGGAGTGGCGGATGCCATACGCGCCTTGATGCAGGCGCCACGCACACCGCTGCGCGAATACCGGCCCGAGCTCAGCACGCAACTCGAAGCGTTCCTTACGCGCTGCCTGGCCCTTGACGTTAACGACCGCCCCGAAAGCGCAGGCGACCTGCTCCGCGAACTGCAAGAGGCCCGCAATCCAAAGCCGTCCGTGGAACGAAGCGAAGCTCCGATGCGGCCAGGCGAAAAACTCGCGGATCGATACATCGCCGAATCCGTAATCGGCCGAGGTTCCCACGGAACGGTCATATTAGCGCGTGATTCAGAGCTCCAACGGGATGTCGCCATCAAATTCATACAGGGAGGAACGGCTGAGCTCCTCCTCGAAGCGCGGGCAATGGCGCGTGTGACTCACCCAAACGTCGTCCAGGTTTACGACGTGGGAACACGCCCGCCTCACGCCTACCTCGTTATGGAGAACGTCCCCGGGCATACCCTCGAGGATCGCATCGGCGGTGGTCCCATCATACTTGACGAGGCCATCGCCATCGTCGACCAGGCGGCCCGTGGTCTCGAAGCGATTCATTCCGCGGGGCTGGTCCACGGGGACATCAAGCCCAGCAATATTCTTATCGGACCCGCACACCAGGTTCGTCTTGCGGACTTCGGTTTGGTGCGCACGTCTGCGACGTGGGCTGACGGCGCGAGCATGGGAGGAACCCCGGGCTACTACGCGCCCGAGCGCGTCACGGAAACGATCCGTGAGGCCACGGCCCACTCCATCGACATTTACTCGCTGGGAATCCTCACCTACGAACTTTTGACCGGTGAGCTTCCCTACCAAGGCGGGACGCCTCTCGAAGTTCTTGCCCTCCATCGCGCGGCACCTCTCCCCGTGCTGCCAGCAAGCCTTGGCCTCAGCGCCTTCGACGATGTCATCTCACGCGCCCTGGCGAAGTCTCCGGACGCACGCTTCGAGACCACCAAGGCGTTTCGGCGTGCGCTCCTCGATGCTCATACGAAACGAGCTCAGGTTCCACGCTCCGCCGAAGTGCTGCTTGTTCAATCCGTAGACCGGTCCCGCGGCGAGACACGCCAGAGCATTATGCAGCAGGTCGAAGGCGCGACGGTGCACACGGCAACGGGGGGAGTCGCGGCCTTAGCCAGCATTCGAGAGCGACGTCCGGATCTCGTTGTGATGGACATGCAGCTCAGCGACATGAATGGCATCGAGTTCGCCGGCACGCTGCGGGCAAACCACGATGTACCTCCGCCGATCGTCGTCTTTTCGGCCGTCGGCTCAGCCTCTGATTGGCAAGTCCTCTCGGCCCTGGGGGTTGAGGCTTTTTTGCTGGAGCCTGTCGATCCCGAGCTGCTTGCGTTGACCGTTCGCCGAGTCCTGGCACGCGAGGGTGTTTCAGCCCCGACCGTTTCGTTCGAGGGGCCTCGAGTCTAAACCTCGACCAAGTACTCATCGCGCGTCTTGCGTGCGATGTCTGGTACTTCGCAGTCCTCTGCGGGGTAGCCGACCGGGATTAGCAAAAATGGCCGCTCATGGTCCGGGCGTTTGAGAAGCTCCGCCAAGAACTTCATTGGGCTTGGGGTGTGGGTCAACGTGGCAAAGCCCGCGTCATGAAGCGCCGCTATGAGAAGCCCGGTCGCGATGCCGACGGACTCATTCACATAGTAGTGACGCTCGCCTTCCGCTCCCGTTCGCTGAGCAAAGACCACGATGAGAGCGGGTGCCTCTTCCAAGAACGGCTTCTCTGGGCCAGTGCCAAAAGCAGCCAGATCTTCCAGCCATCCATCGGGCGCTCGACCACTGTAAAACGCCCGCTCTTCCTCTTCCGCGGCCTCGCGAATGGCTGACTTCGTGGTGGGATCGCTGACCAGGACAAAAGTCCAAGGTTGCTTGTGCGCTCCGCTCGGTGCCGTGGACGCGGCATCGATGCACGAGCGAACGGCCTCCAGCGGAATCTCGCGCGTCGAATACTCCCGAACCGATCGCCGCCGGGAGAGATTTTCCCGAAACGCTTCGGCCCGACTAAGACTTTCTTCAGGAGATCGCGCTTCAAAGTCCAACGGGGTCATCGCAGGCATCCAGTAGCGTGGCACTTTCACACCATCCCTCAAGGATTTCCCGTCAACCTTCTTACGGATGCTAAGGGCCCGTAACTACTCTCATTTTCGAAAAGGCATCGCTCGCATGCCCCTCGGACTGAGCTCACGGTGGCCCACGTCAGGACCCCTCAGACCGCAATTAGTGCCAAAAGACTTCAAATTGAAGACCTTGATTAGAAAGAGGGCAAGCTGGCATAACGCTTGCTCTACATCCCGTTGCAACTAATTCCCCCCAGCATGTCGTGCGTTCCATGACAGCCCTCAGCCCGTCGGCTCCCTAATACCTGGGGCGTTGACAAAGACGCTCCTTCTGGCAGAGAAGGGCGGTTCCTGTTCGTTAGCGAACCCTTCGGAGAGACCTTCGTGAAGTACGTCCCCCTTCTTACCTTAGCGCTCATGATTGCCCTTCCGGCGCACGCCCAAGACGTGCCTGCCGAAGTGGCTCCCCCCACCGACGCTCCTGCGCCTGAGCAGATCGCTCCCGTCGCAGAGCCTGAGCCCGAGGTCAGCGAGCCCGTCGCAGAGCCTGAGCCCGAGGTCAGCGAGCCCGTCGCAGAGCCCGTTGTGGAGCCTGTCATCGCGCCCGTCGCGGAGCCTGAGCCCGAGGTCAGTGAACCTGAGCCCGAGGTCAGTGCGCCAGTGAGTGACCCGGCTGGCGGACTCGGCACAGCATCTCCTGAAGCCCAGACGCGGAACGACCTGCAACAGGCCGAGGCTGAAGCGACCGTTGCCGTCGAGGACACTGCAGCAGCAGCCGATAGCGCTGAAGAAGAAGACGGCCACGGCGGCGGTACTCTTTCCGCGGCAGAGCGTCTCGCTTCCGTGACCGGTGGTCAGGGCGTTCCTTGGACGTTCCCCATCAACTGGTCCAACAACCTCAGCGTTGATTCGATGCGCCCGCAGCACCGCCCAACGTACAACCCCTTCATGTCCATGAGCTTCAGCACTTCACCTCGCTACATCCTCACCCCTGTCGTGTCGATCGGCGCACGGATGTCGCTCGAAGTCGAACTCACCGACTCGAACCTGACGCCTGAAGGCCGCGACCTTGAGTGGGGTGACCTTCAGCTCGACACCACATTCGCGCCTACGTGGCGCCCCGGCGGTGTGATTCTCGCTCCCTCTCTTGCAGTTCGTCTTCCAACGAGCCAGCTCAGCCGTGGTCAAAGCCGTCTCCTTGGACCGACCGCTCGAATCGGCGCCATCAAGGTCTTCGATGTCCTTGATGGTCTTATCGTTGGTGGTGCCGTCGCATACACGTTGTGGACTCACCACGATGGACAACGTCGTCTCCGCGAAGGCACCTCCGGTGCGGACAACACAGGAACAGACGTCACTGGTCAGCCTCTCGCCGTACGCAACGCAGGTAGCCAGAGCGCTTGTCCCGTCGGCTCCATCACGCCAGACGCGACCAACTTCGGAACCGCGGCCTGCACTGGTGGCAACCTTGTACGCCATCAGCCTTCCGTCGCAGTGTTCGTGGCGTTCGTTCCGATCAACCACTTGACCATCAGCGCAAGCTTCGCAGCGTTCTGGCTCGTCAATCGTCCAAACAACACGACGTACCTCCCGACGGATCAGGTCGTCACCGCCAACGGTCAGCCTATCACTGTGGCAGACACCAGCCCGACGCACTCGACAACGATCACGTCGTTCTCCGCCAGCGTTGGTTGGGACTGGACTTCCTACCTCACCACGACCATCGGCTACAGCACTCTCTCGTTCTACCCAGACAGCGACGGAAGCTTCGAGAACTTCATCTACAACGAGAACAGCCAGTTCAACCTCGGCGTTCAGTTCCGACCCGCAGCTCTTGTTACTCAGATTAGAGCCAGCTCAAGCGACGAAGCGCAGGCCGCCGCCGCTATGGAGCGCCTCGCGTTCTAGTTTCGAGTCCGCGAAAAGAGCACCCATTGCCTCGGCAAGGGTGCTTTTTTCTTTAAGCTGAGTACGTGAAACGACGCATCGCTATCGTTTCGCTCCTCGTGGCCCTCGCTTTTGCCTGGGTTGTGAGTGCGATGGACGCGTCCTCGTTTCGCCCTTGGCTGGCGCTCTCATACCCCGACGTCCGCTGGATCGACAGCGCATCGCTAGCCACGAGACTTGAACGGGGCGATGTGACCCTCATCGATGTGCGTACAGCCGAAGAGTACGACGAGAGCCATCTTCAGGGCGCTCTTCGCGTCGGACATGCGCCGTCCCCGGACCAGGAGGTCGTCGTCTATTGCTCCCTGGGAGTTCGAAGCGCTGACTACGCCGAGCGGCTCCAGCGCGAGGGCTTTCAGGTGCTCAACCTGGATGGTGGCATCTTCGCTTGGGCGAACGCCGGCCGCCCCATCGAGAATGAAGAAGGCACGACCCAGCACGTGCATCCGTACAACCGCTTCTTTGGGCTCTTCCTCGATGAGAACTAGGTGCGCCTCGCTCTTCACGCTTCAACTAACAACACGGTTTGACGTCCTTCAAAAGCGAAGCACTCTCGCGTCATGAAGACAGTGTTTGTTGGCCAAACTGGGCTGCGCGTTTCCGCCCTCACAATGGGCACCATGAGCTTTGGTGGCGACGCCAACGCCACAATGAGCAAGGCACTCTATTACGCGGCGAGAGACGCGGGCATCAACCACTTCGACACGGCGAACATCTACAACAAGGGTGAGTCGGAGCGGATGCTTGGCGAACTCACCAAAGGGGAGCGCGACCAGCTCGTCATCGGCACCAAGGTCTACTTTGCCACGGGGACTGGGCCCAACGACCGAGGATCATCGCGTTACCACATTCGCGCCGCCGTCGAAGACAGCCTTCGAAGACTACAGACTGATCGCATCGATCTTCTCTATCTGCATCGCTGGGATGAAGAGACAGTCCTGGCGGAAACGCTACGTGCCGTTGAAGATCTCTGCCGCGCCGGAAAAGTTCTCTACCCCGCCGTCAGCAATTTCGCGGCATGGCAAACCGCCAAAGCGC
>JBLHKB010000086.1:0-16645 GCA_047619315.1 Polyangiales bacterium | reverse complement strand
GTCGCGTCGTCCGCGTCGTCCGCGTCGTCCGCGTCGTCCGCGTCGTCCGCGTCGTCCGCGTCGTCCGCGTCGTCCGCGTCGTCCGCGTCGTCCGCGTCGTCCGCGTCGTCCGCGTTCTCCGCCTCGGGGAACGTGTCGGCCACCAAGGGTTCGTCATCGGCGGAATCGTGATCAGAAGAAACAACGGCGTCCGACTCGTCTGCGGAGTCGTCATCGTCGCACTCTGTGTCATGCGCACCGGCATCGGCCGCGCGGGGTCCCACTTCCGACGCACCGGAGAACTCGACGCCGTCCGTCCCATCCGTTTCGATGAGCGAATTCTCCTCTGCTTCTTCGACGGGGACCGCGTGTGATGCCTCCTCAACCTCCTGTCGTGGCTCAGGAAAGCTCGTCTTCCCCTCGTTCGTGTCATCCGCCGCCTGCGCCTCGACCCTTTCGGGCAGCGGATTGGCTGAAACAATGGCGTCGCTTTTGGGCGTCGACATGGGCGGATTAGGGGTCATAGCAGGCGCCGGTACGTAACGATCGCCCTGTGGGGCATCAAGGTGCCTGGGGGGGTCTCAGGGACCTCACTTCCTCTCCGCCCTCAAGCCGGCCGGCGGATTCACGGGTGATAACAGGCTCTTGCTTAGGTTTTCCACAGATCGGGGTGGATCTCGAAAATCGGCTACCGGCCTCGGATCGTGCCAGCGAAAGGAGATCGCTTTTTGGAGCCCCATGGTGGCCTAGAACCAGGTCTGAGGGCCCCAGCACGCGTGCTTCGTGCCATCCGCCGCGCCATCACCTCAGAGCTGCCGACAAAGCGATGGGACGAACCCGAGTGGTGCGTGGAGACTCCGCCTCGCACTTCGCTCGTCCAGACGCGAGACGCCTGCGTCAGACTAGCTGCCGAGGCGAGCCAGGCGTTCCGCCGCGATCAGCGCACTCGGGTCACGGTCGAGGGCGGCTTGCCAGGCGGCTCGCGCTTGGTCGAAAGCGCCTTGGCTTTCGTGGAGCAACGCCAAGTTCATGAGCGGATTGGGATCCGCGTCGTCGAGTTCAGCGGCGCGTCTTAGCGCTTCCGTCGCCGAGTCCGTTTGGCCACGCTGGGACAGAACACTTCCGAGTCCGTTGTGTGCGGCGGCGAGCTCCGGGTCGTGATGGAGTGCTTGGCGGAACGCTTCTTCGGCGGACTGAAGTTCGCCTTCGCGCGTCAGAACGTTGCCAAGCTTGAGCCAGCTTCCTGGCTGGTCGTCGCGACGACGAAGCGCTTCGCGGTAAGCCTGGATGGCCGCCAGGTTCTCACCCGTCGCGGCAAAGAGGTCGCCGAGCCCGAGCTGAGGCGTCGCTTCGTGGGGCATCAACTCTTCCGCACGTTCGAGTGCGAGCTCGCTGGCTTCGATGTCGCCGAGGTCGAGATGGATCAGACCGAGGCCTAGCCAGGCGTCGCCTTCACCCGGCTGAAGCGTCGTCGCGCGCTCGAAAGCTTCTCGGGCGAGTTCAAGCTCACCGCCACTTCGGCGACGGCGGCCAAGGTTGATCCACGCGACATGCAGATTGTCGTCGAGGTCCACGGCGTGTTCAAAGGCGTTCACCGCGCCGAGGGGATCTCCAGCAAGTTCGAGGACGAGACCGAGACGATTTTGAACGACCGCGACCCGTGGATGACTGATGACGAGTCGACGGATCGCGGTTGTCGCTGCCCGAACATCTTCGCGGTCGAGGGCAAGGTCAGCCGTCATCAAGAGTGCTCGCTGATCCTCGGGGTCGAGGCCTGAAGCTTCGCGCACGTGGTTCCATGCGACAGGGATGTCGGCTTTGGATCGCGCGATGGCGGCCGCAAGGACACGGCGGAGTGGAGTCCACCCATCGCTCTGCTGCGCTTCGTTGAGCGCGCCTTCCGCAAAGATCTGGTCGCCAGCCGCCCAATACTCGAGCGCAGCGACCTCTTGTGCGAGACCGTGGGGGGGCTCCGCGCCGAGTTCTCGAGCGCGCTCGAGGAGAGCTGCGATCTCTTCAACGGGGAGGTCATGGAGCTCCGGACCCTCCTCGAAGGGCAAGTTCAACAGCACCTCCGCCTGGTGGATCGCTTCATTGGCCTCCGCGTCACGGTAGGCGCCGATGCCAAAGGCGATACCGCAAATCCCAGTGGAAATGCCGAGGAGAGTAAGAATCCGAGCCCGCTTCATGCCTTCCGATAGCTGGGGTTCGGGCCTTGGGTCAAAAAACCTGCAGTCCTGGGAGCGCCCACTTTCCACGACAGGCGAGTTTGGCCGCTTTCGGGACCTTCCGAGGAGTTTGTTCTACTCTTTAGGGATGGCGCAACCGGATATCGGCCGACGTTTGGCGAATAAGTACGAGCTCCTGCAACTCGCCGGTGAAGGCGGAATGGCAGAGGTGTTCAAGGCGTACACACATGGCGCGCGTGGCTTCAGGCGACCCGTAGCGGTCAAACGCATCCTCGACCATCTGAGCGAAGACCCCGAGTTCGTCGCCATGTTCGTGGAAGAGGCCCGCGTCACAGCGGCTCTGGCCCACCCGAACATCGTTCAAATTCACGACTTCGATGAAGATGAAGACGGCTGCTTCTTCTTGGTGATGGAGTGGATCGATGGCGTGAACCTCGCCGATTGGCAGCGCGCTCAGCGAGCGATGCAGCAGCAGGCGTCATGGCCACTCGTCACAGCCATCGGCATCGAAGTGCTCAAGGGACTGAGCGCCGCTCACGAGAACCGGAACAGCGCAGGACAGCGCGTTCCCGTATTTCATCGCGATGTGACGCCGCAAAACATTCTGGTCGGCGCGAACGGCGTCGTGAAGCTCACGGACTTTGGTTTGGCGCGGGCGATGGACCGTGGACGAATGACACAGCCGCAAATCGTTAAGGGCAAGCTCTCCTACTTGGCTCCCGAGTTGACCCGCGGCGCCGATCCTTCGGTGCAGACCGATCTCTTCGGGGTTGGCATCGTGCTCTGGGAGACGCTGGTTGGGCGCAAGCTGTTCACCGGTGATGGACCTGTTGATGTCTTGGGGAAGGTCGCAAAAGCCGAGGTCCCTTCACTTTCCGACGAACGACCAGACGTGCCCGAAGCGCTGCACAACTTGGTCCACAAGGCGCTGTCGAAGGCGCCCGAAGACCGATTTGGGTCGGCCCGCAGCATGGTTCGCGCCATGGCGAACTTGCTCCGAATGACGCCGGAGTCGACGTCTGCGCGGGTCCTTGCGGCGAGCGTCACGAAGGCGCGTGGTGAGCTTCTCGTGAGCGCCGTTCCCCTGACGCGTCGCAAGTAGTCGCCCCGTTGAACGGCGCGAGCTAGCTGAGAAAAAACGCCATCACCGCGTCGAGGAAGACGACAGCGAGGACGATAGGAACGATGAGACCGAGCGCTGAGCCGATGGCGTAGTCTCGAAAGCGAATTTTGGACATCGCGAGCGCGTAGTTGAGCGGCGGGGCCATCCAGAGCACGAGCCGTAGGACGATGGTCACGCGAATGGGCTTAGACTCCAGGCGGTCGAGGATCTTCTTGAAGAAAGGCCGCTCGATCTTGGCGAGGAGCTGGCCGCCGATGGTGCGCACCACCCAGAAGCTCACGCAGACGCTGACGAACGCACCAACGTACCCAACGACGGCGCCAAGCACGGGCCCAAAAGCCAGCGCCGCGGCAGAGACAAAGACGAGACCTGGCACGTGAGCGAGTTCGCCGAGGGAGAAGATGACGATGAACGCCAATATTCCAAGGGTACCAGCGGAGGTCATGACCTCCTGGACCCACTCAAGGATCTCTCGAGGACCCATGCCCGTTGAGCGTACGGCGAGAACCGCAGCCAAAATAAGCCCGACAAGGACGCCAAGGCGAAGGAGAGTCTTGAGTGTGGATGACCGACGGGAATCGGTCTTAGGCTCGGCGGACGGCGCTTCTTCGCCTACTTCTTCGTCAGCACTCACAAATGGGCGTTAGCAGACAGCGACGCAGAGGTCACGCAAACCAGCTATGGTCCCGCCCATGCTGAATCTCGACGAATTTGAAAGCGCCTTTCGTTCTGCGAGCAAAAAGCCGTTTACCTATTCTCCGCCAAATCCGAAGCACGTCTTGGTGATCACGGACATCGGTGGTGCGGAACTCGAAGCGTACATGGCCGCCGTCAAAGAGCTCCTTGCGCCAATGAGCGCGCGCTGCAGTGACCTACGCTGGACCGTCAAAGACAGCTTCGACGGCGTCGAAGGCGTTCTGCGACTCGTCGAGGAAGCCCAGCCGGACCTCATCGTGACGTACCGGAACATGAAGTCTGACGCGTGGGCCTATTCCTACAGCCTCGGTGTATACCTCAACGCGCTGACCCGCGGGACGGGGCACCCCGTGCTCATCACGCCAAGTCCACGCGCGTTTCCGAGCATGAAGTGGAAGCACTCGCTCACGGACCAGGTGATGGCCATCGACGACAGCCTCACTGGCGACGACAGCCTTATCAACTGGGCCGCGCTCATGATGCGTGAGAAAGGGCAGCTCCACCTGACGCATATGGAAAACGCGGATGTGTACGAACGTTACATCGACGCGATTTCGAAGATCCCGCGGATGGATACGAACACCGCCAAGGAGACGCTTTTGGCTCAGCTGCTAAAGGAGCCAAGAGACTACATCGAGTCCGTTCGGCGAGCTCTCGAAGCCGCCGGTGCTGGGTACAGCGTGGTCGCGCATGTGGACAGCGGCCATCGCGTCGCGGACTACCGAACCGTCATCGATGCCGAAGCCATCGACTTGGTCGCGTTCCCAACACTTGAACAAGACCGGATTGCCCTTCACGGCGCCGCCTACTCACTCGCCGTGGAGCTCGTCGAGACTCCCGTGCTGATGGTCTGAACGTGCACGACCCCTCATTCTCAACCACCCTCGTGTTCGCGGTCCTTCTGGTGCTCATGGTGCTCACCCTCGCACTTGAGGAGAAGCTCCACGCGAAGAAGTCTTTCATCACTGGCGTGTACGCGGTGCTCGCGCTGGCACTCGGGCACATGTTGCATGTGCTGCCCTTTGGCCCGTTAACGGATGCACACGGCGAGGTGCGAAACCTGCCCGTCTACATCCTCGGCATCGACTGGGGCGTCATCGCGATTCTCCTCGGCTCGAGTCTCTTCGTCGACGTGACCAGCCGCTCCGGACTCTTTACGTGGATCGCGATCAAGCTGACAAAAGCTTCAAAGGGGGACCCACGTCGTCTGCTCTTTGCGTACGGCACGATGACCGTGGTTTTCTCCGCGCTGCTCAACAACGTGACGGCGATGCTCATCGTCGGATCGCTGACGGTGGTCTCCCTCGAAAAACTGGAGCGTCGCGACAAGCTCTTGGCGTTCCTTCTCATCGAGGGTCTCCTGACCAATGTGGGCGGGCTGCTTACTCTTGTCTCGTCGGTACCGAATATAATCGTCGGGACCGCGGCGAACATCCACTTCGTGGAGTTCTTTGTCGCCGCAGGCCCTTATGTCCTGGTGGCGACGGTCCTCACGCTTGTGCTCGGCGCGCGAAAATACAAGATCAACAGTCTCGAGAACGACGAGGAGCGCGCCCTCGCCAAAGAGCGTGTCGACTCCTTTGACGAGAACGACGGCGTCGATTCGAAGCGTTTCTTTCGCTTCAGCTCCGTCATGCTCGGGCTCTTTATCGCGTCCCTCGCATTGAGCAGCGTGTTTGATTACCCGCTTGGCATGGGCTTCGTCGCGATGTCCTTCGGCATCCTCATGCTCAGCGCATACAAAGGCGAAGTCGATCGCTTCTACCGAGCCATCGACTGGGACATGCTCCTCTTCTTTGCGTTCTTGTTCATCATCATCGACGTGATGGAGCACGCTCACGTTCTGGAGTGGGTCGGCCATGGCCTTGCCGCGGTCGTGGGGCTGAACGAGTCCATGGAAGGTGCAGGCACCGCCGCCACGCTGGTCAGCGCCGCCGGCTTCTCCGCCGTGACGGACAACATTCCCCTATCCGCGATGCTGTCTAAGATTCTCGCCGGCATGCAACCCCTGAGCGATGACCGACTGTGGTGGAGCGTCATCTTCGGCGCGAACCTGGGCGGAAATATCACGCCCATCGGGTCGGCGAGCACCGTCGTCGCGGTCACGTTGATGCACAAGTATGGTGAACCGATGCCCTTCATGAGTTTCGTGAAGGCCGCGGTACCTTTCGCCCTCCTTCAGCTAGCTCTGGCGATGGTGTACGTGCTGCTTTTCCTCTAGGGCTCGGTAGTCGTGGCTCGAAGAGAATCGGCTGGACGACATCTGTCGGTCTCGAGGGAAACGGGACGAGCGACCAGTCGGACACAACGGAGAGGCACCACCATCGACTTCCAGGCACACAGCATTGTCGGTTTCGTACGCAGCGAGGAAACGCTCGACCATGGTTCCTTCACCGTTATGTAACGTCGCTTGAATCTCCATCCCGCGGGCGGGTTCATCGAAGTGAAGGTGGCTGCGCAAAACAGGGAGCTCCGCGGATCGAGCGTTGGTCCGTCACCAAACTAAGCGGCGCTTCGCCTCCGCTCACATAGTGATGGCCGATGACCCTCCACTCATGGACCGTGAAGGTCGTGCTCTCGGGTGGCGTGGCCTCTAACAGTGGGGCGGCGAGGCCGTCAGCGACGGCGTCGGCGCATCGCCACAGGCCATCAGGAGCAAGAGAGCTGTCCACGTATAGCGCATCACTGACGTTTACACCCTGTCCGCCTGGTGGAACTGGCCGCCTACCCGCGGGGCTCCCAGCCGCCACCCAGCTGTCGCCTTCGGTGTTCAGGGCGAAGCTCGCTTCGCGCATCAGGGCGCAGGAGCTCGCACGGTTCGAACCAGTGATGAGTTCGGGCGTGAGCACGGATGGGCGGCAGCGTCCCCTCGAAGTCTTGATTGTCGGGGCACCGTGAATGCCAAAGCGCGTAACGCTCTGGGACTTCATCAAAGAGAAGCACTTCCTTGATACCGCCATTGCAGTTGGTGCTGACGACGATGACATCGCCGTCTAGCTGCGCGGAGGGTGTGAGCAGTTGCAGAACGACGTCATGGTGAAACTCGCCCTGCTTCCAGTGCGCCAGGAGCTCGAACTCACCGTGACGTTCTCTGAGGCGTTCGAGAAGCGCTCCGAGAACGAGCATGTCTGCCAGAGCTTTCAGGCTGGAAACATTCATGGGACCGACCTCTTTTCGTGGAGTTGGAAAGGGCCGGCGTGTTGCTCAACAAAAACGCTGAGCCCTTTTTTGAAGGACTCAGCGTAAAAGCGACCGGAGGCTCTCGACTAGATAAAGAGGGCCGGACCGACGACAAGACGACGAACCGCATCGACCTGACGGTGACAGCCCATCTTACCGAGGATGTGTTTCACATGAGTTCGCGTCGTCTCAACACCGACTTCAAGCGCCGTCGCGATTTCGCGCGGCGTGAGACCGAGCACGAGGTGCGCGGCAACCTTGGCTTCGGTGGGGGTAAATCCGTGATGGATGCGCAGAATGTCAGCATCGGGGGAGAGCGCTCGCTCGGGATCGCCAACAACCATCAGGACCGCGTCAGGCTCGTCGATACCGAGGAAGAGAATGTGAGTCGCTTTGTCGCCACGTTCGATGCGAAGGGCTTCGGACGTGTTGGGGTCGTTCATTACCCGAGCGATCGCTGCATCGATTTTGCGCTGAAACGCCGGCGTGCCGCCCTGAATGGCTCCGGTAGAAGAACGCTTCAGATGCACGCCATCGATGAGGCGCTCGGCCTCGGAGTTCGACGCGAGGATCGACTCTTTGGTCACCACGGCCACGCCGACTGGGAGACGCTCAAGCGCGCCGCCCAAAGCACGCACTCGCTGCGAGAGCATCGAATGTCGTAGCTGGAGGCGGGTGAACGCGCCGAGGAGGGCTTCGACGGCGGGGTCAAGCTCCTTCGCGTGAGCGCTCAGGCGCTGACGCCACCCGGCTTCGTCAAGTGGCTCCTCCGATGCGTGGACCCCCGAAGCATCTGGTGCTTCGAGTTGGACCCAGCGATTCCCCATTACACTGCTCATGGAACGTATTGTGAACGATAATACGCCGCGTACCATCCCCCAGAAGGGTTAGTTTTTAAAACTGTCACGATTCGATACCTTAGCGGGCAAGGATGGCGTCACATAACGGGATAAGGCGCGATGCCTACCATACGGAGTAAACGCTTCTTCACGCCAACTTCACACTACGTACGCAAGGTTTGTATGGGTGCGACGCTTCAAAAGGTACTAAACAGCATCCAAATTTTATGCTGGCTCAAAATCTCTGGACACGCCCCGGGTGGCGCGAGCTCTGGATCTTTTGAGCTGGGGTGCACTTTTTACGACAGCTGCGCGATCTGCCCGCACAGACACCAGGTCGGAGGACTCATCCAACCTGGAATTGCTCTCCATCGGCGATGCTTGGCGAGCCTCATCGCCCTCGCCTCCTTGAACATTCACACCACGCTCGGTTGGCGGCGCGCTTACCGTCCTCGCTATTCGCTGACGCGTCGCAGTGCGCGGAGTTCGCCTTCAAGCGCCTCGATGCGACGCTCCTGCGACTGCATCGCCGCGACGAGCATGCTCGTGTAGCCGTAGAGATCGACCTGGCTTCGTTCAGGGTCGACGGCGTATGACGCGGGCTGATCTTCGATGATGAAGCCAAGGCGGCGGCGGCCGTCGAGAGCCGGGTCGATGTATTCGTAGGTCGTCAGGCGCGTACTCATCGCGGCGGCGGCGAGAGTCTCGATCTCTGCTTCACCCAAGTATTCGATGTCGCGTTTCGCACGACGCGTCGACATGGGACATCCGCCTGGTGCGCTGCCTTCGGTCCACAGACCATCTGTGCAGACACGTCGGCGGCCTGGTTCGCAGCCGTAGTCACACTCTTTAGCCTCCAAGGAACACGCCACACCGCGAAGAGGCTGGCCGGGGGGACAGGCAGCGTCGGGGTTGGGTGCTTCGCAGGCCCAAACCGCCGGGTCGACTGGCTGACAGATCGGGTATGGGTTGGGACATGTTGTGCAGGCGCAGCTGAGGTCATCGTCGTACTCACACACGCTGCCCTCATCACCACCACACGCGCTGCCATCCGCGACTTCGCGTGTTGCAGGGCAGCCGCCTGCTGGACGGCTTGGGCAATCGGGCTGCGCGACCTGCCACTGACCTTCGCGGCACGTCGCGGACGAAAAACAGGTCGGCGTTCCGTAGTCACAGACCAGGCCTAGTCGGGAGCATCCGTCGTCGGGCGAAGGAAGGGCTAAAGGACACGCCAGCGGCCCGGTGTCCGCGGGACCGGTGTCCATCGGTGCGTCGCGTACGCCGGCGTCAGCTTCGGCGGCATCGATCCCGCCGTCGCCGGGCGAGTCGCTGCTTGGGCAAGCGGTGACGGTGAGTAACGTAAGAAGACAAGCAAGTCGAGTCATGCTTCAGGGTCACGCATCTCACACGCACGCACAACCTGCCGGAAACGCTGCCGCACTCGGACCCGTCATGCCTTCGCTCAAGTCGACGCGACCGCACAAAACCTTCGCTTGCGGAGCGTACGTGATCGATGCCTGTCAGGGTTGAGACGACGCCACTGCTTGTGTGCTTGCCTCCGCCGAGTTACCCCGTCCCTTCACACTACCACGAAGGAGCCAGGGTGGCAGATCCGTCAATCGACGAGCAAATCAACGCCGCCCTCGGGCCAGCGAGCGCGGCATTTTCCGACGCGGTCTTTTTCAAGATCAGCCTCCTCGGAGTAGAGATCCCTCTGGTCGTCCTGTGGCTGGTCGCTGGCGCGGTGTTCTTCACGTTCTACTTTCGCGGCATCAACCTGCGCGGCATCCCCATGGCGGTGCGTATTCTCAAAGGCGACTTCGATGAGGAAGGCGCCGTTGGTGAGATCAGTCATTTTCAGGCTCTGACCACCGCGCTCTCCGGCACCGTCGGGATCGGCAACATCGGCGGCGTGGCCGTCGCCATCAGCGTGGGCGGGCCCGGAGCGACGTTTTGGATGATCGTCGCGGGCCTACTCGGGATGGCCACCAAGTTCATCGAGTGCACACTCGGCGTGCGCTACCGTCGGGTCAACGATGACGGCTCAGTCTCCGGCGGGCCCATGTTCTACCTGCGCCAAGGCCTCGCGGAGCGCGGGATGCCCAGGCTCGGTCGTGCGCTGGGCAGCTTCTATGCGGGCGGCATCGTCATCGGCTGTCTTGGCATCGGCAATATGTTTCAAGCCAACCAGGCATACGTGCAGCTTCGCGCTGTCACCGGTGGCGAAGCGGGCCCCTTGGGCGGCATGGGTTGGGCGGTCGGCGCTGTCCTGGCTGTTCTCGTCGGGGCCGTGATCCTCGGCGGCATCGGCTCCATCGCCTCCGTGACTGCGCGTCTGGTACCGCTGATGGCGGTGCTCTACCTCGGCGGAACGCTCACGGTGATCGCCATGCATGCGAGCGCGATCCCTGAAGCCGTGAGTGCGATCATCGAGGGCGCCTTCACGGGCTCCGGCGTCGCGGGGGGCGCGATCGGCGCAGCCGTCGTCGGCATGCAGCGAGCGGTCTTCTCCAACGAGGCAGGCATCGGCTCCGCCTCCATCGCTCACGCGGCGGTCAGGACCAACCGGCCCGCCACGGAGGGCCACGTCGCGCTCTTCGGTCCCTTCCTGGACACGGTCGTCATTTGCACGCTGACCGCGCTGACCATCGGCGTGGCGACGGTGACCTGGCCGGACTTTATGAGCTCGGGGGCGGAGGGCGTCGCCATGACTTCGGACGCCTTTGGCCGCACGGTCTCTTGGTTCCCGATCCCGCTCGCATTCATCGCCGTGCTCTTCGCCGTCTCCACCATGATCTCGTGGGCCTACTACGGTATGAAAGGCTGGGCCTATCTCTTCGGCGAAGCCAAACGAACTCGACGAGTGTTCTGCGTCATCTTTTGCGTCTTCGTCGCGATCGGCGCCTCGATCAAGCTCGAATCCGTGCTCAACTTTAGCGACGCGATGGTGTTCGTCCTGTGCGTGCCAAACGTCCTTGGCTTGGTGATACTCGCGCCCGTCGTACGCGACGAGTTGGCGGCCTTGCGGCGTCGTGCGGCGGAGCTGAAGCAGGCGGAGCGCAACGTCGTCTGAACATCGACGAAATAGTGAAGAGTCAAAAACCCGTTATTAAACGAGCGGATCTCAACCCTCATCTGCCACTCAAAACAGGGTCGCTGTCATTCCGGCTCCAACGCGCAACTTTGAGGGCTCCCGTCAAAGACCTCCGCTTGTTTAGCCCTGTGCCGGTTTTCCATTTACGAGTGATGCGACAAACACCACAAACACGACGGCCAAGCAGCCGATCACGTTGAACCAGAGATAGCCGATCTCCGTGGCAAAGTAGAGTACGAAGACGGTGCCTTGACCGATCGCAGCACCCGCCAAGACATGAGACGAGCGGGCGCGACGGATGGCGAAGGCCGTCACAAAGATACCGAGAATCGGACCGTAAAAAATCGAGCCGAGGATGTTCACGGCTTCGATCAGATTGTCGAAGAGTGACGCACTCAACGCAAAAGCGAGGGCGAGTAAACCCCACCCGGCGGTGAGCAGACGTGAGACCAAGAGCAGTCGTTTGTCCGCAGCGAGGAGCTCTTTCGGCGTCCGTGGCGCGCTCTCCTCGTCCTCCTTCTTCCGCGACCAGAGGCGTCGGTAGAGATCGATCGTCGATGTCGTACCGAGCGCGTTGAGCTCGCTTGCTGTGCTGGACATGGCGGCCGACAGGATCACTGCGACGAGCAACCCGACGATACCGGCCGGCAGATGGGAAAGCGCGAAGGTCAAGAAGACGTAGTCGCTATCGTTCGCTTCCTCGGCAGGTGCGGCGCGGCGAATAGTATCGCGTGCATCCGCGCGCAGCGATTCCACACGCTCCGCGGAGGCGACGAACGTTGAGCGAGCCTCAGGCGTATCGTTCTGTGCGTAGGCTTCTGCGGCGTCTCTCCGAGTGCCGAGGGCTGACTCATAGTCCGCTTCGAGCGCGGTGACCGCGCCCTCGTTCGCCGAGCGCGCAGCGTCCAGTGCCTGCTCGTTGAAGTTGAGGGGGGCAGGACGGAAGAGGTAAAAGACGAAGAGCAGAATACCGAGGTAGAGGATGCAGAACTGCATCGGCACTTTGAGCACGCCGTTGAACAGCAGGCCCAAGCGGCTACGTGTGGCGGTGCCGCCGGCGAGATAGCGCTGCACCTGCGATTGGTCCGTGCCGAAGTAGGAGAGCGCGAGGAAGAATCCACCTGTCAGACCCGACCAGATATTGTAGCGGCTGGAGGGGTCAAAGTTCGTATCGACGATGTTCATACGGCCCGTCGCGCCCGCCAGACGAGTCGCCTCAGCAAGACCAACGCCGTCCGGTAGTCCGGAAAACAGAGCCGCGGCGACGGCGCCCAGTCCGGCGAAGATCACCAGCATTTGTTGTTGCTGTGTTTGACTCACCACCCTCGTTCCGCCGCTGACCGTGTAGAGAATCACGAGCAAGCCGATGAAGATGCAGGTCGCCTGCGTGGGCCATCCAAGGATCGTCGAAAGAACGATCGCCGGCGCGTAGATTGTGATGCCCGCGGCGAGGCCGCGCTGAATCAAAAAGAGAATCGCAGCGAGCACGCGAACACGAACGTCGAAGCGTTGCTCAAGGAACTCATAGGCGGTGAACACCTTCGCACGCATGTATGCGGGAATGAACACCGCTGCGATGACCACGGTCGCCAGAGGCAGCCCAAAGTAAAACTGGATAAAGCCCATGCCGGACTCGAAGGCCTGCCCGGGTACGGAGAGGAAAGTGACCGCGCTCGCCTGCGTCGCCATGACGCTCAGACCTACCGTGTACCAGGGCAGGTTTTGATCGCCTTTGAGAAACCCCGTGGTCGAGGTCACGCCGCGCGCTTTGTGCAAACCGTAACCCACGATGGCGACGTTCGTGCTGATGAGCACGCACCAGTCGAGCCAGCTCATGAGGCCCCTCCGGTCCAGTCGTTTCTTTTCTCAGGCATCCGTGTATTCCGAGCCAAGTTCACAACAAGCGATAGGCATTCGACGTGCTCAGGAAAAGCGTTCTGTGAGCCAGTAAAAAACGCCGATCAACACGACGAGCACGGCAAGCACTGCTGCATAGACGTTGGTCCAGCTCCCAAGGATCGGTGGTGGGTCGTCCACGCTTTCGGCGCGTTTCGCCTCATGTTCTTCGGCTTTTCGGTCTTCATCGTTCATCGTGGCGATATCAGATTAAGAAACAGCCTGTAGGCCCCAGAAACCCCCGCAGGCAGCTGTCGAGAGAAGGACAGGCCTGTATAGACGAACCGGCCGCGTCCGACATCAGCGACGAGCAATGAGCCTCGCGAAGGAACTTCAGTCGGGTCCGCGATGCGCAGCGGCGTACGATATTCATCGTTCCATTCAGACGCGAAGTAGAGTCCTCGCTCTTGCACCCATCCATCAAAGTCGCGTCCGGAGATCGCGTTCGGAGACTGCAAAACCGGGTCGTCGATCATTTCCACCGCAGCGCGCTCGTTGGTCACTCGATCCCGAGAGATCGTGAGCGAATGCGGACCCACCGATGTGTCACCGAGGCTACCAAACCAGCTGTTCGTATTGTACTGGGTCAGCAGCACGCCGCCGTTCTCCACGTACGCGAAGAGTTTGGGTTGTAGATCACGCAGGGTGGGCATCGTGTTGTAGGCACGCACGCCGAGCACGACCGCCGCATATCCGTCGAGGGGCTCGCTTTGCAGCTCCGCGAAACTCAGCTCATCCACATCGATGCCAAGCTGGCGCAGCGATGAGGGCATGAGGTCACCGGCGCCTTGAAGGTACGCGATGCGTCCAGAGTAGGGAGCCGCATCGATCGCCGCGAGTCGAAGGCTCGCGGGCCGGAAGAGCGTGACCGTCGGGATATGATCGTGGTCGATACGACTCTCACGCACCCCTCGCTCCGTCGCACCACCGTCGACTTCGATCATGGGCTGCACCACCAGAGGGCCCGCGCCACGGTTCGCACGCACGCGCACGACGATGAGCTGGGTTTCGTCTGCCCGGGCAAAGCTGAGAGGCACGGTTTGCGGTTCCAACGTGTAGCCCGCCGTCTCGGGAAAACGCAGGGCGCCTTCCATGGCGGCCGACGCACGCAGAGTGAAGCTCAGTTCGCGGGACTGGCCCGCGGCTACAACTTCGACAACCTCGTCGGAGGTGATGGTCACCGCAGGTGCGACGACGACACGCGTGCTTCGCTCGCCGCGAACGCGATCACCCCAGACATGCCGAATCTCTCGGAGAAGCTCGAGTTCTTCGCCGGCGACCTCCAATCTAAAGCGAGCAACCAAGGGAGGCGGCCCCAGCGGCGATCCAACGAGCCTCAAATCGTCCACCCGATAGGCGCCGCCTGCACGCTCGCTCAACCAGTACGGCACGCTGCATGACAGGTCTGCGGGTATGGTTAACTCTGCGTCCTGTTGAACTTGGCCCGAACCGACGGACAGGCTCGCGATGCGTGTTTCGCCGGCGTAAACTGCGACGGAGCGAAGTGTTACAGCGGCCGCCCGCGCCCGTGACTCGATGGTCAGTGAAAGCGTCCCGCCTGGCACCACACGGTCCGTCGCGGCGCGTGCGTCGACGAAGAGCCCAGCCGCGGCGGCGATGAGTCGGGAGAGCAGAGCTTCTTTCTCCGCGCGAAACGCGCCTTCGCCCATGGCACGTACGGCGACTAGCGCGTGAACGAGCGCCGGCACGGAGAGCGCTGGGTCCAACGCGTCGTAGGATGCCCGAGCCGACTCGATAGCGGCGAGAGCTCCGCGCGCTTCTGTGCTCAAGCCCCATTCGCTGCGAAGATCCGCAAACGGATCGTCGCTGGGCACATCGCCTTCGAGAAGGAAGAGTCGTTCCCGGGTTGAAACTCGCCTTCCTGCTGCGCCAAACCCTTGGCTCACGTGATTGCTGCGGCCGCGGGCCGCGAGCTCCCCGTAGGACTCACCCAGAACGGCGTTGTAACCACCCGTGTTCAGCACGAATGTTCGCCGCGCATCGCTGGGAGCGTTGTCGTCGGTCCAATGTCGACCGTTGAATAGGAGCCGCTCTGGCGTCCAAGTCGAGAGCGTTTCAAGTTGGTCCGTGAAGCAGTCTTCTCTCCCCGCGATCGCGAAAGCCTCATGAGCAAGGCGTGATGACGCCAGGTGGTGTCCGTGCGTTCGGCCGTGTTCAGGAAAGCGCGTGATAATCACGTGTGGTCGAAAGGTGCGCACAACGCGCACGACATCCCGAAGAATCGTCTCGTGCCCCCAGTAAGAGAGCGTCTCTTCGGCGGACTTCGAGTAACCAAAATCCCGTGCGCGGGAAAAGAACTGCTCCGCGCCGTCTATCGAACGTGCGCCGAGCAGCTCGTGCGTCCGCATCATTCCGAGAACGTCTCCCTGTTCGGCGCCGACGAGATTCTGACCTCCGCCGCCGCGTGTGAGCGAGAGATAAGCCGCGCGAACGTGGCGTTCTTTTTCCAGATACGCCAGCAGATGCGTGTTCTCGTCGTCCGGATGAGCGGCGATGTAGAGCACACGAATGGGGGACAGAAGCTGCTCGAGAGCCAAGTGTATTTCGCCGCCCGTCATCGCGAGACCGCCGAATTGAAGGGGTACAAGTGCAGCGAGGCTGAGCAAAGTGGCACTCATCAAGATTGCCTTTCAGCGCTGATGAGGCGCCCTTCAGGTTCGAGGTCGGTTTCGAGATTGGGTTCGAGAACGGTGTCGTGCAGCGGCTTGTAGAGGCGCTCGAGTTCGGCGCGCATCGTAGCCGGCGAAAACCGAGCGAGCACGTCCGCCACCACAACCGCGCGTTCCTGAGGTGTACCATTGGGTTCGAGTTCGTGGAGCACGCTTTGGTAGTCTCGTTGAAGCTCGCTTTCGCCGAGGACTTCTCGACTCACCCTCCCCGTAAACGCGTGAAGAGCGCCTTCGATGGAGCGTTTCGCCTTTGCCGCCGCATCCGGCCAGTTCGCTTCGAGAACGGACAAATGGCTCAGCGCCTCTTCGCGCAGTGCGTCCACTTCTGCGTTCGCGGAGACAACAGACTGCATCGTCTGCGTCCACGACGCCGGCTCGCGCAGCGGCCCCGAGACCTTCCAGCGCGCGAGGCTCGAACGTGTACGCGATGAGACGTACCGTGCACGCATACGCGGTACCGCGGTTCCGGGCTCAACTTCGAGTGCGTCGTAGATGGGCCGAAGCTGAGCATAATAGCTGAGTTCGCCTGGACCGCCGACGTATGCGCCCTTCGGGAAGAAGCGATCTTGAATCACGGGGCGAAGCAGCGCCGAGCTGCTGAAGAGAAGCGGTTCAGCGCTCGATTGGCGTTCGATGTCGGCCATCGTCATGGTGCCTGAGAGACCGAGGCGCTCGAAGCCATCCTTGGACTTGCGAAGTCGATAGCGGGGCCCCTCAATACCTTCGCTGTGAAAGAAGCTCAGCGTGTGGTCCGTACGAATCGAGACCTGGCTCTGAAAACCAGCTCGCGCAAGTTCTCCGGACCGCTCCGCGAGCCGCATCCCGATCGACTGGGACTGTGCGGTAGCGCGCCAATGAAGGGGAAGAGCGAGAGCTGCGGCAACAGTCGTTCGAGGGTTAAAGACAAGCATCTCGTCTTCGTGAAATAGGCTCTGGAGCGCACGCGTAAACGCAGCCGC
>JBLHKB010000085.1:0-16784 GCA_047619315.1 Polyangiales bacterium | reverse complement strand
CAGACACGGCGGAATTTGTCGTCGTCGTTCTCACCACGGCACCAAACTTGGGCGACGCAGAACACATCGCTCGCGGACTCGTCGAACTACGACATGCCGCGTGCGTGAACGTGGTGCCGGGCGTCCGAAGCTTCTACCGGTGGCAGGGCAGCATCGAAGAAGACCAAGAAGTGCAGCTCGTCATCAAGACGACCCGGGCCTGCATCGAACCACTCCAGGCTTGGCTCGAGGAGAATCACCCTTATGACGTGCCAGAGTTCGTCATGCTCTCGGCAGATGGCAGTGATGACTACCTCCGTTTCGTTCGTGAGGCTACGGCGCCGGAACGCTGAATGTGATGGTCTTCACACGGGAAGGTTCGTCGCACGTCACTCGACCCGTACTCCCGTCTGTTACGATAAGCGCGTGCCCAGGGGAGTGGATGGCGAGCCCTTCGGCGTAGGGCGGCAGAGTGGCCAACTCCGTCGCTTGCCCTTCGCGGACAAGGAAGAGGACGTGGGGTTCGACGGCGTCTTCGCTTGGGCCGCCTACCACGTAGAGTTGGTCGTTGTAGCTGTCCATGGCGCGAATCCCGCGACCACCCAGGTCGATGGAATCAATGGCGTCAAAGCGAAGCCGATGTCCCGCCAAGCGGGCGATGACGGCGCGCCCATCGACCTGTGGACGCCGAAACCCAAGCCAAACGTGTCCGTCCACGCTTGCCGCGCCCTCGATGTCCATTTCACCCGATGAGTTGAGCGCGTGGCAGAAGCTGTCGACCAGGGAACTTGCGTTTTCGAGGACCTCGCTCTCGAAGAGCTCGGCCCTGCACCCCTCAAACTCGTGCCATGCGGCTTCGGACGTGTCGGAATAGTGGGTCTCTTCGGCGCCGCTCAGGTGGCCTGCGAACCGTAGCCAGCGAAGGCGGTGCCTCTTACGACTCACGGAACCATCACGCCGGTGACTGTGCGAACCTACGACGAGAAACTCTCCGTCGCCGACACGCGCGAGCGCTTCGATGTCGCGTGGGCGATGCTCGGCGGGCATTTCAAAACGTGAGGCTTGGTCAAAGGCGCGGGTGAACCCGAAGAGGTGTTCATGAACCTCGTTGTCCGCGACCAGCCAAGTATGGTCCGAGAGCATCAGAAGTGCAGATGCCTCACAGACCGGCGCCGGCAACTCAGCATCGAGCTCAGGAACGCGTTCTTGGAGAGGTGGGGCAGGGCGTCCGAGTGCTGCGCTGGTGCGTTGCGGAAGCTCGGACCCACAAGAACCCGAACATGCCGCGAGGCAAAACAGGAACGAAAGTGCTGGCCTCACTGACGCGGCCAGTCCGCGGGGCTGACGCCCGTGGACATGTACAGATCACACGCGGCCAGCCCGGCGCGGCGCTGTGCATCGATGACTGCCAGGCGAGTGCGGAGAACTTCAACCAAGACACCAAGCACAGAACGTGGATCACCGTGCCGTTCTTCCAAATACCGAATGGCCATCGCCTCCGACTCGTCTGCGCGTTCGTTGAGCGCGCTCAGGGATGTCGCGCGCAGCGCAAAGGCGGAGACGCTCGCTAACGCGATGCTCGCCTCTCGGGCGAGTTCCCCCGACGCAGCCGTCGCGTCGAACTCCTCGGCTTCCGCGAGCGCTTCTTGGCGAGCGACCTCATGCCGCGGGCGCATGGCGAGAGGCACCGTGATGGCGAAGCGCGCTTCGATGGCCTGTCGGTCTTCGTTGTTTGGGCGTGCTCGCTCAAACTCGTAGCCAAATTCGACGAACCCAAACCAAGGCGCTGCTCGCGCACGCTCCCGCCGTGCGAGAGCTCGGTAGGCGCGTGCGGACGCGGCGTGTTGCTGTATGGCAGGATGCGCCGTTTCGACGCGCGTCAAAATGGTCTCCGCCCGCGTATCGAGCGGAGCGCTGGCTACGAGTGGCGGAAGCGGAACTGGGGTGCCTTCCCCGAGCGCGGGCGTGACCAGTTCCGCCATCCGACGTTCGATTTCAAGGATGAGTTCCGCGTTCTCGAGGGGGCCGAGCGTTTCACCGCGCACCCAACCTTCCGACCAGGTTCGAAGGCTCGTCATGGCTTCGTGGAAGCGTCCCTGTACGTCCGCAGCGCCCACCGCCGCGCTCCGTGTGAGACCTTCAGCGCAGCGCGCTGAAGCCACGGTCACAGCCTCGCTCTCCACGGCGTGAGCCATCGCCATGGCCTCTTCGCTACGCGCGTCCCTGGTTCGGGCGATTTCCCATGGGTTCGTCATCGGGATACGAACCGAGACGCCGACGCCTTGTTCTCGCTCGAAGCTCTCTCCGGAGAGACCCCGCACTCGAAGCTGCATGTTCTCGTGACCGGAAACGCTATCTGCGCGCTCGCGTGCTGAGCGGTAGCGAGCCGCAGCTGCTCGTACACGTGCGTCTCCCCCACTCGAATCGAGCGCAGCCGCCACTCGACTATTCGCGTCGCCATGATCGCGAACGCATCCGGCGAGGATGCACACTAAGAACAGTCCACTTGCCCGGGCGATGGGCCGCAGAAAAACCTCTGTCACGTCAGTGCGCCTCGAGAGAGACCCACACACGCTGTCCGACACCTAGCTGACACTCGGGTGGAAGCGAAATGTGAACAGGCAGACCATAGCTCGGTCCGCCAAAGGCACCGGCGAGGATGCTTGCGCCCGCGCCTGGAACCGCGGTCACTTCAGCGCCGACGCGCCGTTCAAGTTCACCCGCGCACGCGCTGCCGTCCGACTGAGCGATGAGAACTCGCGCGGCTGCGGCTGCTGCTTCGGGGTTCGTCTCTGGTGGGAGGTAGGCGACGACCTCCGTCGCTCGAGGCGGAACAAGACGTGCGACGGAAACTCCGACCGAAACAGGAGCGCCCTCGCTGAGAACGCTTGCGACAATGCCACCGGAACTGGCGCGAACCTCGAGGTGGTCGATGCGTTGCGTCAGCTCTTCACGCTGGCTCTGAAGAAGCTCAAGCCGCCTCTCATGCAGGCGAGCGGTCGCGGTGACGAGCTCTTCCCCCTCCACATCGTCGCCAGTGCGAAGCACACGAAGGCGTCCGAGTTCTCCGTGGAGCTGTGTGGCGGTGCGTTCGCGGTTAAGACGGGCTGCAAGGGCACGCCGAGAAGCCTCTGAAACGCTCTCTCGGGGTGCAAGCCGCTCCGAGGCAAGTTCGCCGAGGCGAGCGGCCTCTGTTTCCGCTGCGGAGAGCGCAGCTTCTTCGCCCTCAAGCTGGCTTCTCAGTGTCTGCGCGTCCCGCATCGACTCACGTAGACGGGTTTGAATTTCAATACTCTGCAACGACGACTGGTGAACAAGCGTCACCTGATCAAGCTGGCTCTCCTGAATCGCGATCAAGATCTGCAGATCGAGCTGGGCGAGCTGACGATTCAGCGTCGAACCTTCCAGTGTGACGAGCGCATCTCCGGGTTGAACGTTTTCACCAAGACGCACGTGCACGGTCGCAACCGTTGTGTCTGCAGGTGCTGGGTGCTCAACGCCAGCGGCCCAAGCGACCGCGGGGACCGTCACGTTTGGCGCACGAGCGACCTCAAGGGCACCCAAGGCTACGACGCTTACGGCGAAAACGACGGCGCTTGTGACGCGGCCATCTAACCATGCCGGTGCTTTGCGCCGTCGCCGCTTCGGGCGCTCTGGGGCATCAGCATCAGTATTCAAGGGTCACCTCTTGCATCAGAAGTCGCGCATCCCGGACTTCGAGTTCCGTGCGCAGTGCACTCATCAACTCTCCACGGTCCGTGTCACTTTGAAACTTCACTTGATAGGTGTGCTCTACTTCGGCGCCTTGCGCGACCTCGCCGACGCTCATGAGCGCGGTTCGTCGACAATGCTCCGTCAATAGTTCGCCGAGGCGGCCGTCGATGGGTACGCCACTCGCTACACGGAAGCGCAGGATGCCGTCGAATCGCTTTCGCGCTCCAAGCGGACCGCTGTGGAGGTAGAGGGCAACCAACGAGAACGCGAGGGTGCCGATGATGGCAACCCGCAGCTCGCCAATACCGCTTGCGACTCCGCTCGTTGCAGCGCCGAGAAGAAACACGAGATCGCGCGGCGTCTTCAGCGTGGTGCGAAAACGAATCATCGACAGAAAGCCGAGAAGTCCAAGGCCGGCGTACATGCTGCGACCGATGGCCATGACGAAAACGGAGGATGAGACGGTGATAAGCACCACGGTCTGAGCGAAGTCGCGCGAGTAACTGAGCCCGCGGTACGTGCGCTCGTAGGTCCATGCGAGCATTTGTCCGAAGACGAACGCCGCGATGACGCCACGGAGCGCATCGGCGATAGAGATTCCCTCGCCCGTATTCCAAGCCGCGTTTAGGCTCTCGAAAATCTCAGGCATAAGCCCCTCTTTGCCAACCATCGAGGCCAAGCTGAGCGTTCCGAGTCGCGACGATTCCTCGGGAGTACTTCGAGAAACCGCTGCGCTGCAGAGAGAGCTCTTTGACCAGAGCCACCATCCAGTAAGGGATCAGCAACTCTGCTTTGAGTTCAAGGAGCGCGAAGCTCTCCAGTCGTTCGAACGAGGGACCGTCGAGACGTTGCCAAGTGGACCTCGGCGGTGCGTCGAGACGCATCTCCCGGCACTCGGTGGCGAGGATATTTCGGTCGAAGGTGACGCGCGCGTAGTTGTCCACGTCGCTGGCGTAGGCTTCTCGTTCGTACCGAACGAGGAGGGTCGGGTCGACGCCGGCTTGGGCCGAAAGATGCGCGTATGCCTCCAGGTGAGAGCGCTGCTGCGCGTTGTCTTTGAGCGGAACTCCGTAGCCCGCGATCGCACGTTCCCAGCTATCTCGAGCCACGCCTACACGCGTTTTGTGAACGACATCCACGCACTTGCGCTTGATCTCGAGGTGAACGGGCCCGGTGTCATCGTAGACGCGTGCACGAAGTTTCATACGGTCCGCGTCGCCACGCAGCTTCGCGCGATGGAAAAGAAGAGTTGGCGTGTCGAAGTAGAGACTCGTGATCGGGTAGCCGAGGCCCGCGAGACCGTTGTGCTTGTCCGGCCGGCAATAAGGCGCGATCGCACAGCGAACGCGCTCGGCGTCGCTTTCGGAGACCAAGTATTTAAACTCGAGCCGCTCGAAAATGTCGGAGGTAGCTGACATGAAAACTAGGAGAAAAGCACCAAAGGAAAGCGGCGAAGCCACGAGGGCCGTGCCTGGAGAGTGTACATTGTGACAGCTGTGCGTCAATTCGGTAGCGTCTGGTGTTTCAAAACGTAAACGAACGGAATTACCCGGAAATTGACAAAGCGGGCGGAAGGTTGGGAGCAAGCTTTTGAGCAAAGCAACAGTCGTGCCCCCCGAAAAAGTAGTGAAACTCAACGACTCCGTGACGGACCGCTGCAGATTTCGCGTGTTGGATGCGTTTTCCGCAGCTGAGAATCATGGTCTGAGGGGTGTGGACGAGACCGTCAGCGACGAAACGCGAAAAGCCAGGCTGATGGGTGGTTCGAGGCGTCTGGCGGTGTATATCTGGTCCTATGTCCGCGAAAATCGTCCGCTTGGCGCTGCTTCCCTTACTGCTGCTGGGATGCGGTGATGATTCCACGACTGCCGATGCCGCTCGCCCGGATGCTGCTCGCGCCGATGTGCCAGCGATGGATGTTCCTGGACAAGACGTCCGGCCCTGCACGCCACAGACTCGGCTCACTCCGATCTGGATGGCTGGCGAAGCCGGTTCGAGGGAGGACGTCGGCGCTTTCGGAAAGCCGGACGCGATCTTCGTCCTAGGCGACCATCTTATCGCCGGTGACGAAGACCCGGCGTTTGAAGAATTGCACGTATATGACCTCAACTCCGATGATCCGGACATGGACGCGGACCAGCTAACTCCTCTCGCGGACCTTGGCGCGCAGCCAGGGCCCGGCGGTGATGGGCCGGCGGAGTTTCGAGCCATCTCTGGTTTTGCCGCTCTGGCGTCGGGGGTGCTTTATGTGGCGGAGCAAGGCAACGACCGGCTTCAGATGCTCCAAGCGATTCCCGGTGCACCTTTTTACGAAAGCGTCGGTTTCCTTGGCGGACCTGCCGCGAACCGGGACATGCCTGGCCCCGCCGAGTTCGTCCGGCTCCAAGCGCTTCGCGTCGATTCGATGGACCGGCTCTTCGTGAGCGACGATGGACGTGATGGTACCGACGTCGGCCGCCGCGACATCCAGGTCTTCGACAATGAGAACAACTTCCTTTTCCGCTTCGGCATGGGGGAAGAGGGCGATGCCTTTGGCCAGAACGGTAACGTCCAGGAGCCCGAGAACTTCGCCATCGACGAAGCCCGGGACCGAATATATGTCTGTGACGAAGGCCCAAATAACGTCGTGGTGTATCGCTATAGCGACCAGAGTTTCGTTCGTCGTTTCGGCGACGGAATCTTCACTGGGACAACGAACGGAGTTGATTTCGACGAGCAGGGACGCATCTACGTCGTTGATGAGGGCAACGCTCTAAGCTCTGGAGTTCGTGTCTTCGACCCAGAGACCTTCGAGGAACTCGCCTTCTTCGGGGAGCTCTCAGCGGCAGACGATTTTACGCCAGGTACGTTCAACTCTCCGGACACGCTCCTCATCGACCGGGCGCGCGACCTTCTGATTATTGCGGACCAAGGACACGACCGAATTCAAGGGTTCCGCCTGTCTGACGTTCAACGAGCGGCCTGCTTGTAGTGACGTGACATGCACGCTGCCTCGACTATGATTCGCGTCATGGATCGACTTCTTCTTATTCTTTCGCTCTGTTTCTTCACTGTCGCGTGCGGTACCGACGACGTCGCGTTGGACGGCCTTGTGTTCAACGAAGTTTCGCTGGTAGGCGGCGACTACATCGAACTGATGAATATTGGTGACTCGCCCATCGCGATCGGCGGTTACAGGTTGGTCGACCGAGTAGACGGCGCACCAAGACCTGACCAGGCGGTGCTCTTCGACGCCGGAGCGACGATCGCGGCAGGTGAAATTCTGCTGATTCAAGCAAAGCTCGGCATGGACGTTCGCCCAGGCGAGCAGACCGCGTGCGGGCCGGGTGCCCCGATGCGCTGCTACTACGCGGCTTGGGGTCTGAGCAACACGACGGGCGATGCTCTGTATGTCCTTTCACCCCAGGGAGAGCGGATTCTTGAGCTCGAGTACGCGGCAGGCACGGTGGCCGATGGCGCCTGGGGGAGGTTGCCAGACGGCACCGGGGCGTTCGTGAATACGGCCAACACCCCAGGCCAATCCAACACAGCTTTCGTCATGCCCTAATTCAGGGGAGTGTGCGGAAACATCCGCCTCCTGTGGTTAGGTGTGTGTTGCCACGCTAGGCTTCAGCATGTCTTCCTTGCACCGGCCCGCCCGGGTTTCCCTCTTCACGCTCACGGCCATTCTCTTCGCAGGTTTTCTTCCAACCTCAGCGGATGCGCAGTGTGAGCGACCTCAGGTTCTCCTCGTCGTCGACAAGAGCTCGAGCATGCTCGGGGATCTGTCACCAGGTGTCTCAAAGTGGAGCGCTGCAGAGACAGCGATTTCCACGATGACTGGCACCTACGCGGACTCTCTCGACTTCGGCCTCCAGATTTTCCCGGTGCCGAGTCGATGCGCGCCTGGTGAGATCGTTGTGGATGTGGGTCGCAACTCGGCGAGCGACATCATGATGGGTCTGGGATCTCCCCCTCCCGGCGCCGGTAACTGGACGCCTATGAGTCAGACCTTGGACGTCGCCGCGGCCTATGCTCCTTTGCGGGATGCCGACCGCGAGAACGTTGTTGTTCTCATCACCGATGGCTGGCAGTGGTGCGACCCTTACGAATCCAGCACACGATTCAATGTCGTGTCGAGCGTCGAGAGCCTTCGCGCCCAAGGCGTCACGGTCTACGTCGTCGGCTTTGGTGCTAGCGTGGACGCGCTCGCACTCAACCGCGCGGCGACTGCAGGCGGTACGGCCCGAGCGGGCTGCGACGTCGGAAGCAGCGACCCGATGGGTGGATCCAACTGTTACCTCGCCGCCCTCGACGCGGTGGCGCTTAACGCCGCGCTCTCCGGCATCGCCCTCGCCACTGGCGTAGAGGTGTGTGACGGCGTCGATGATGACTGCGACGGACGCGTCGATGAAGACTTCGATGTAGACGCGGACACGTTCACCACGTGTGGAACGGACCCCGATATCCCCGGCTTCTTCAACCCGGAGTGGCTGGACTGCGATGATGGCGACGCCGCGATCAACCCGTTTGCCGATGAGATTTGCGACGGCACGGACAACAACTGCGACGGAACCACAGATCCAGGGTGTACCTGCACCGTCGGTGAAATGCGGGGCTGCGGTGTAGATGAAGGCGTCTGCATGTCTGGAACGCAGGCTTGTAACGCAGGGTCGTGGAGCGAGTGCGCAGGCAGCGTCTCCCCCGCCAGCGAGGCGTGCAACAACCTCGACGAAGACTGCGATGGAACCATCGACGAAGAGGCCATGTGCCCCGAGGGAACCCTATGCACGATGGGCGCTTGCCGCGACTTTACGGAGCCCCCGGTCGGTGATCTGGACAGCGACGGCGACGGCCTCTTGGACGAGGAAGAGTGCCCCGGCGGCGACCTCATCGACACCGACGGCGACGGAATGCCGAACTGCTTTGACCCCGACGACGACAACGACGGCATCCTAACGATCAACGAGCGACCAAGCCGTGCGGACGTCGACACGGATGGTGATGGAATGCCAAATCACCTTGATCCCGACGACGACAACGACGGTGTGTTGACCATCGACGAGCGCCCGAGCGGAACCGACGTGGACGACGACGGCGATGTTATACCGAACCACTTGGACACGGACGATGACGGCGACGGCATCCTGACGAGCAACGAACGCCCTGGCGGCACGGACCAAGACACCGACGAAGACGGCCGTCCGAACCACTTGGACCCGGATGATGACGGTGACTCGGTTCCAACGCGCGACGAGCGCCCTGGCGATGCAGACCAGGACACGGACTCCGACGGCATGAGCAATCATCTCGACGCAGATGACGACAACGACACCATCCCGACGCGGCAGGAAGCCACTGAAGATGAGAGCGTTGGCGACGACCTCGACGAAGATGGAATCCCGTCCTACTTGGACCTCGATTCTGACGCTGACGGAAGCTCCGACGAGTCGGAAGGCGACATGGACGCGGACGGGGATGGCAACCCCAACTACCTCGACCCCTCATCGGCAACCTATGCGGGCGGCGCCGGCTGTGCAGCGGGTGCAACAAGCACCGCTCCACTCTGGATGCTCGTCGGCTTCGTGCTCTTGTTCCGCCGTCGACGCTAAGCACTTACTGAACTCCTTAAACTAAGATCTTACATGACCAAGCTTCGCGCACCCGCGCTCGCGCTCCTCTCCCTTTTGATCAGCACGAGCGTCACCGCACAGTCTGACTTTGCCCTCAACCGGTTTCGACCCGCAGAAACGCCCGGCGACTCATTCGCCGTCAGCGATCCTGCGGACATGGGGCACGTGCGAATCGGCGCCCAGCTGCATTTGGACTACGCCAACGACCCTCTGGTTCAAGAAGAAGATGGCAACGAGACCGCACAGGTTGTCGCCAACCAGCTGAGCGCTCACTTTTCGGCGTCACTTGGGCTCGTCGACCGACTGGTTCTTTTCGTGGGCGCGCCCGTTCATCTCCTGATGAGCGGCGACGACGTTGGCGTCGCCACGGGCTCAGGGCTTGGTGACCTCTTCGCCGGTGCACGTGTTCGGCTCTTTGGAGAGCGTACCGATTCGATCGCCATGGCCCTTCAGCTGACGGCAACTTTCCCCACGGGGGGAGGAGAGCTTCGCGGCGACGCGTTCCTATCCCTTCACCCTGAAGTGCTCTTCGAAATACGAGCTGCCCCCCTGCGCATCACGGTCAACTTGGGTGGACGTGTCCGAGAGAACCAGGAGTTCGGAAACGTCCAGATGGGCGATGAGCTCACCTGGGGCCTTGGTGTCGCCGCCGCCCTCTACGGGGATTATCATCGTCCCTGGGAGACGCGAATCGACCTCGTGGCGCAGACCTACGGCACGACCTCTTTCCAGGCTCTGTTCGAGCGTGAAGAGACCTCCGCAGAGGCTCTCTTGGGCGTGAAACTCCACCACGCCAGTGGCTTTACCGCAGGTCTCGGCGCGAGCGCGGGTATGACCCGCGGCGTGGGCACGCCCGACATTCGGGCCCTTCTGAACGTTGGTTGGGCTTCACCGCCTGATGCACCCGACGAAACGCCGGTGCAGGCACGTCCCGGCGACCGCGATGCCGACGGGATCTTGGATACTGAAGATCAGTGTCCCGATGACCCGGAAGACATCGATGGTTTTGAGGACACGGACGGTTGCCCAGACTTGGACAACGATCAGGATCATATTCTGGACCTCAATGATCAGTGTCCGATGGAGCCAGAGGACCGAGACGGCTGGGAAGACGAGGACGGCTGTCCTGATCCCAACAACGATGGCGACCGTTTTCCGGATGCCATCGACAACTGCCCCGATGAGCGCGAAGACATCGATGATTACAACGATGACGATGGTTGCCCCGATCCCGACAACGATCAGGACACGGTTCTCGACGTAAATGACCAGTGTCCGAACGAGTTCGGACCAGTGGAGAACCGTGGCTGTCCTGCGGACCGCGACGGAGACACCGTGATGGACCATCTGGACAACTGTCCGGACGAGCCGGGGCCGCCTGAAAATCAGGGTTGCCGTCGACAGCAGCAGGTGCGAATCGCGGACGGTCGCCTCGAGATCCTCGACAAGGTTTTCTTCCGCACCAACAGCGACGTGATTCTGCGGCGCTCTTTCCGCCTCCTGGACAACGTGGCCATGGTTCTTGCGAACCATCCGGAAATTGCCATCATCCGGGTGGAAGGCCACACCGACGATCGAGGCGATGATACGTACAATCTAGACCTCAGCCAGAGGCGTGCGGATTCCGTTGTGACCTATCTTGTCAGCAAAGACCTTGAGGCAGGACGGTTCCGAGGCATTGGACTCGGCGAGGCGCGGCCCATTGACGACAATGAGACTCGCAATGGTCGTGCGGCCAACCGGCGCGTTGAGTTCAATCTCGGCGAATCGACGATCGAGCAGAGCGGCGCAGGGCCGGACGAAGCCACCATCGACTGAACAGCGCCACTAAGGCCGCTCGCGTGATGGCTTGCCTGAGTGGTAGGCTCTGAGACTCGATGGCGGATGTACTTCCACGCAGTTTTGGCAAGTACTTGCTAGAGCGACGCCTTGGCGTCGGCGGCATGGCTGAGACTTTCGTCGCCCGGCGTGAAGGCTCCGGCGGCATCGAACAGCACGTCTGTTTGAAGCGAGTGCTCCCCGCCTTCAATGGCGACAAGAGTTTTCGAGACCAATTTCAGCGGGAAGCGCGTCTCGCGGCGCGTCTCCGCCACTCGAACATCGTTGGCACCATCGACTACGGAAGCGTCGGTGATGTGCAGTACATGGCCCTCGAGCTCGTCGACGGCCTCGACCTTCGCGCTTTGCTCAGCGCCCAGCCCGAGAAGCGTTTGCCCGAGGCGTCGGTCGTGCTTGTCGCCTTCGACATTGCCCACGCTCTTGAGTACGCGCACGAACCTCGCCAAGATGACGAGGGCATCGTTCACCGCGACGTCACTCCCTCCAACGTCCTTCTCTCGATTCATGGTGAAGTGAAGCTCGCCGATTTTGGGGTGGCGAAGGCGCTCGGAACGGCGACTGCCATGACCGCCACGGGCGTGATGAAGGGCAAGATGCCCTACATGCCGCCGGAGCAAATGAAGGGCGGCGCCATCGACGGCCGCGTGGATCTTTTCTCGTTGGGCGTGCTCATGTACGAAGCGCTCGCGGGCCGCCGTCCCTTTGTGGGCGCGCATGATGTGGAGGTTATGAGCCGCATCATCTCCGGGGACCGTCCTACGCTCCTTGAGCTGATGCCGGAGGTCACGCCGGGGCTCGCAGACGTGGTGGAATCGCTGCTCGCCATCGAACCCGAAGACCGCGTCTCGAACGCAACGGCGCTCATCGATCTTCTCACGCCCTTCGTTCCGCCGCCGAGCACACGGGCGGTTTTTGCCAAGCTCATTCAGGTCGCCTATGGAGAGGAGCGGCACGAGGGCGCAGGTTCAGACACCGTCCTGGCTGGCGCTTCAGAGCTGCCGGTCCCCGGGGCGACACCCAGCGCGGACGCCTACGCTTCCACGGCCATCGCACCATCCACCACGCATCCAAAAGGACGTCGATCGGCGCCCACGATTCGTGAAATGCAGTCGCCTGAGCCAAGCGCGGTTTCGACGCCCCACACCGATCCAGCGACCCTCTTCGGAAGGGCCATTCTCCCCTCAACGACCAATGACGACCAGGACACTCTCGACGACCAGCCGAATGTGGTGCCCGTTACGATGAGCCACGCTCTCGCTCCTGAGCTTCGGGACACTCGAGATGACAGGCCGAAGAGAGCTGTCGCGGTCTCAACGGCGCGTCACCGGCAAGAGGCCAACGGGGGTCGTTCGCGCGGAGTTGCTGCGGTGTTCTTCGTCGGTCTTTTAGCGGCTGGCGGCGCCTTCTTTTTCAGCGGCGACAGCCTTGAGCCAAGCGTCGCCATGGTCACGCCGCCCCCTGTTGACAGCTTCGGCAGTGGCTCAGTGGGCTCCGAGCCACAGTTCGAATCACCTGAATCCTCCGAATCGTCCGAATCGCCGGCTGACGCGTTGCCAGAAGGCCAAGTCGTGCCCGCGAGACAGACCGCAGGCGCGGCCCAAGCCATGCCCCAAGCCATGCCCGCTCCGAGTCCGCACAATCTAGACTTACCAGTGCCCGCTGAGCCGAGCGCGTCAGCGCCAGCGCAGCCCCCACCGATTCCAGCGATCACGATGTTAGGCGTCAGCCGGGGCAGTGGGCGTAGAATGCGAGCTCCCGCCGCTGCGGCCTTGGCCGCCGAGCGGCCGGAGACTGAGTCTGCGGCTCCTTCCAGCCAAGTGGCCACCGCCGTCGATTCAGAGATGGATGCACGACGGCCGGCGCGGGTTCCTGTTCGAGTCACCGTCGCACCGTGGGGCTTCGTGTGGATCGACGGGCACTTCATGGGGCGTTCGCCCGTGAACGAGGAAATGACGCCTGGACGCCACCGGATCGGCGCGGGCCAGGACCGCGAAGCGGGTCCGGTCATGCATCGTCGTGTGTCTGTCCCAAGGGACCGTCGTCGCCGACTTCCAGTGCATCTCGACTTGGAGACTGTTCTCTCTATGGAGTGACTTGCTTTTTGGGTCCCTTTGCGTTCACGTCCGACCATGAACGAGATCATGGAGTTTCGCGGTGCCTCTGGTACGTCCTTGTCGGCCCGCATGACGCGGCCTGCCGGGACGCCCCGAGCCTACGCGCTCTTCGCCCACTGTTTTACATGCAGCAAGGACCTGCGCGCGGTCCGTCGAATCGCCGACGCGCTCGCGTCTCATGGAGTCGCCACGCTCAGCTTCGATTTCGCAGGAATCGGGGAGAGCGCCGGCGAGTTCGCCCACACCACCTTTAGCGGTGATGTTGCGGACCTCATCCGAGCCGCGGAGTTCATGGCTCAGCAAGATATGGCCCCATCCATCCTTGTCGGGCACAGCTTGGGTGGCGCTGCTGCTTTGGCGGCGGCTGGCCGAATCGGATCACTGAAAGCTGTCGCGACACTCAGTGCGCCCGCTGATCCCGCCCACGTACAGCATCTTTTTTCGGAAAATCTCGATGAGATTCGTGAACGCGGCGAGGCCACGGTGTCTCTTGGAGGTCGTCCCTTTCAAGTGACCTCTGCGTTCGTTGAAGACCTGACTTCCCAATGTTCCGCCGACGCGATTCGAGGCATCGGAGCCTCGCTACTCGTCATGCACTCTCCGACGGACGCCATCGTGGGAATCGAAAATGCTCAGAAAATTTATGAAGCTGCTCGACACCCCAAGAGCTTCGTGTCCCTCGACGGAGCAGACCATCTGCTCTCTCGACGTGAAGATGCGGACTACGTCGCGGGCATCATCGCGGCGTGGGCGGAGCGTTACTTGGCGCCCCGTTCCGAGAAGCCGGCGGAAGAGGGAGTGATCGTCGAGTCGGACGATGGCCTTCGCCATATCATCCGCGCTGGAACACATACGTTCGTCGCGGACGAACCGATCGCGGCGGGGGGAACCGACGATGGACCTGCACCCTACGACTTCCTCCTCGCGTCACTTGGAGCGTGTACGGCGATGACTCTGCGGCTCTACGCCGAACGTAAGAAGTGGCCCCTCGAGAATGTTCGTGTCGCGCTGAAGCACACTCGAGTGAAAGCCGAGGACTGTGATGAGTGTGAGTCCGAGACGGGGTACGTCGCGCTCATCCGACGCGAAGTCTTCTTAGAGGGTGACCTCGACGGGGAACAGCGCGTTCGTCTGATGGAGATCGCAGACCGATGTCCTGTGCACAGGACGCTCCATGGCGAAATTCGTGTCACGAGCGTCGAGGTGGTCGAAGTGGGGCTTAGAAACGACCGCTGAGGGAGACCATGATTCGGTCGGTTCGCGCATCGATGCTCGGCGAAAGCGCGCGCTCCGGGTCGCTGCCGCTTTGGAGCAGCGCTGAGAGAGGAACCGCAAGGAGCGGAAGGGATGACGCTGCAATGAGCGTCGCTCGGCTTCCAGCGAGGTCGCGATCGACGCAGTCCACGTGTGGAACTCCCGTGATCTCTATCTCGGTGAGTGGACGCTCGTTGAGGCACGCGGGGCGTGTCAGCACAGGGATGAGCGCCGAGCCCGCGACGACAACGCCCGCGCCACCAATGGCCCAAGCCCACCAGGGAACACGCTCGTGTTCGCGCATTAGAAGCCCAGCGCCGAGTGCGGCGACGGCCCCTCCGGCAAAGGCGGTGAGCGCCGTGGGGCTCAAAGAGGTGTTGATCCAGATCTCTTGATTCTGAGGAAATGCCTCCATGTCTACGCGGTCGTAGATCTTGTAGAATCCACCAATTTCCGCACGGTTTAGGTGAAGCACCAATCCGACGGTAAAGAGACCACCGCCTGCCGCGACGGCTCCCAAGCCGACGCCAAGTCGCCAGGCTGGGAGCGGGCTGGCGGAGTTCGGCAATGAGAGAGAAGGGGCGTCTTCGGCCTCACTCCCTGCGATGTCGTCGACGGTGATCGCCCTCGGGCTTGCGAAGCGAAGGTCCAAGGAGGTTCGCTCGATGAGAGCTTGAGCCGCGAGAGCGATGTGGTCCACGGAGGAGCGGACTTCGGTGGTTGTGGAGTCGGGTTCCGCGCGCCAAAGCCGGTAGGCATCGCCGTCGCGCATGATGACGACTACAGTTCGCTGCATCAGCTCCGCGATGGTGGCGGCGTTGTGGACTGTGAAGCCAGGCTCCGCCGACACCACGGGCGCGCTTCGGACACGGGAATCAAAGGCGGAATCGACGTGGACTCGCGTCACGCCGTCACCGACCTCGACCCGGTGAAGACGGCCGCGCTCCTCGGTGCACTCTACCTGCACGCGGTACTCGCCGTGGGCTACGTTCTGCATCGTAAAGGGAGTTTCCCCCTGGGCGATGCCGTTCACGCGTGCAGTACATCCGGATGGAGTGCTGGTGAGCTCAAGGGTGGCGCCCGACGATTCGGCGTCGACGCGCTCGAGCAGCTCGTGAATCTCCGGCGTGTGGCGATGGCGCCGTGGCTCGACCTGGGGAACGAGCACGCGACAGCGACGAACCTGTCGGTCAGCTTCATGACGCTCGCCGGTTTCAAGGAATGCGCGGGCCATGAACAGGCAGGTATCAAGCACTTGGCGAGCGCGCTCTGCTTCGCGATTGAGCTCGTCGGCCGCACGTTGTGCAACGCGTTGGGCCTGTAGGAGCTCTTCGCGGGCGGTGTCGTAGTCGGCGCGCGCAAGTGCTTGAAGAGCATTCCGTGATCGCTCGGCCCACGCGTCGATGTCCGATTGGCTGATGCTCTGCACGGATGCGGACACGCTCTGCTCAAACGCGAGGCTTGCGCCATCGTCGTCGATGACCGGGGCACCGGCGTCCACTAAGGCTTCACGAATCTCAGTCGCGAGTGCCGCCGAGTCGTCTTCGGAAGTGATGGGTAAGAGCACCCAGCCTGTTGTTGATTGTGCTGCTGCGCTCTGAGCCACAATGAGGCTCGCCCAGATAGAGCAGAGAGCAATATGGAATAGACTGGGCCTCGGGAGCATGGGCGTTACTAACGGGTGAGAGGAAGCGGAGGCAAGCTGGGCGAAGGGTTTGTGCGGCATGATGCGGCATGGGACTCGCACCTTCCAGGGTGTGGTTGCGTGGAGTCCGCAACCGGTGACGTTCGGGGACGAGTCCAGCCCATGTCAGACCGCCCGCCAACGATTCCCTCTTTCGCGAAGACACTTCGGCGCTGGATTTTGCTGGCTCTTTGCATCGTCGGATGCTCAGACGATAACTGTGGAGCCGGGTTTGTCCGCGTTGGCAACACCTGCCTCGCGCGAACGGCGGATGCTGGCTTCGAGTCCTGCAATGGGCTGGATGACGACATGGACGGGCAAGTCGACGAAACCGACCCGAGTGCAGGCACGCAGTGCGGAAGTGAGGTCGGAGTTTGCACGATTGGCGTCCTGGCTTGCATTGAGGGTGAACTGGCCTGTAACGGTGCGACTGGCACGGAGGAATCCTGCAATGCCATCGACGACGACTGTGACGGAAGGGTGGACGAGTCTTTTTCGATGACGTTCTATCTGGACGCCGACATGGATGGCTTGGGCAGCAGTGAAGGTAACTGTGAAGCGTGTGAAGCAAGCCTGTGCCCTGGCGAG
>JBLHKB010000084.1:0-16903 GCA_047619315.1 Polyangiales bacterium | reverse complement strand
CCTCCGCCCCACGACGACCTCATCCTCCTCGACGACCCCCATGATGTCGGTGAGGAGCCCAGGCGGCGAAAGTCCCAAGACCTCGCGAGGCTCCCTGCGATGCCGCTCTTCGCGGAGATCCCCGCCGAAGCGCTCTCGCGGCTGCTCAGAGAGTCCACTCTTGTTGAGCTTCAAGAGGACGATCTCCTTATTCGCACCGGGGAAGCCGCCGACGCGCTCTACATAATCTGTGAAGGCGAGGCCCAGGTTCAGGCCACTTTTCGCGATAAGCCAGTGCGAATCCGTGAGGGTGACGTCGTCGGCACAAGCTGCCTCCTCAACGACGTGAGGCGCCAGGCGGACGTTTGCGCCGTGAGCTCGTTGAGCGCGCTGCGCATCTCCAAGGCGACGCTGGATGAAACAGTCAAAGCACACCCAGAGGTCGGCCACGTCCTCGAAGAGCTTCTCAGTCGCCGACTCGTCGCGAATTTTCTTCAGACTTCGCCCATGTTCGCGGCGTTTGATTCGGAATCACGTCAGCAGCTCGCCCGCCTCTTTGAACTGCGAAGCGCCAGCTTCGGCACGCAGCTCCTCGAGAAAGGGAAACGCAGCGACGGTGTGTACATCGTACTCATCGGTCAACTCGCGGTGAGCGATGACCTCTTGGGACCCGGCGGCATCGTGGGACAACGTTCGCTCCTGGTGCATGAGCCTTCGGAGGACACGGTGGAGTGTGTGACGGACGTCATGCTCCTGCGGCTGCCTCGCGAACGCTTCGCCGAGCTCGCGTCCATGTACCCGCCGGTTCTCGCCACCCTGACCGAGCTCATCGACTCGAAAGACTAGCTTTTGGCGTCACGGGGCTTCTTCGAAGTCCCGCCGGTTCGTCGAAGGTTCGCCCCTCGACTCGTTTTACGAGTATGTCTCTGGTGTGGGGGGCCATATCTTGAGCGACGAAAGCTCGAAGGAGGACCGCCTTAAACGGGGTAAAAAGTGCTTTTTATTATTGGTTGGGCCGTTGTTGGCCTCAGCGCAATCTGGGTTTACTGGGACGCGAGCAGCAAGCGGGTTGGTGAAGTTGAGGGGTTAAAGAGCTTCACCAACATGTCTGCTGGCGCTTGGGGTGCCGCCACATTGCTTCTGTGGATTGTTGGCTTTCCGCTCTACTTGGTAAACCGCGCGAAACTCATCGAACGAGCCGAAGTTTCTCCCAGAGAATCAAGTCTTCGACCTCTGAAGGCGATTCTGTTGGCGCTTCCTCCGGCAGCACTCGTTGCGTTTCAGTTTATGAGTTCCGGTATTTCAGCATGTGATTCTCCGCCGATACAGGCACTCGCGAGACAAGTGGCGACACAGAACATCCCCAGTGCAGTGCTCAGCAGTTTTGGCGCGGTGGAGGCAGAGAGCACATCAGATCGTCGTGTCTGCCGAGTTCAAGTTCAGATCGAAGCTCTGCCCGCATCTTGGGCCGTTTTCACGGTTGAGCCACACGGCGAAGGTCAGGTGTTCCTTCAGTTCCGGCCGCAATAGAGCGACGCTTGCCTAGGCTTCGCCGGCGAGGAGCTGCGTCAACTTACGCCGGTGGTGCTTCGTGAACGTGCGCAGTGAGACCTCGAGGGCGAAGTGCTCGCCTTCCCTTCGGGAGCCGAGGCTCTTCGCGTCGATACTCATCCCGGCCACTTCGACTTTGAGCGGAGTGCCGGGTGCGAAAGGCTGATCGAGGGTCAGTCGAAGCCGGTCTTTGACGTGTTCGTGCAAGAGACCGGTGGCGGCACCTACTTTCACCGGAAGAGTGATGGGCGTGCTCATCGCTTGTACCGGTCGACGGCTTCGCGTGCTTCTTTGAGGTCCACGGTGCGCTTGATCGCCTCGCGGTTGTCTTTGACCTTGCGGCCCTTCGCGAGACCCAATTGCACTTTCGCGTGACCGCCTTTGAAGTACACCTGGAGCGGCACGAGCGTGTAGCCCTTCGCCGTGAGGCGACCTCGGATACGTTCGATTTCGCGCCGGTGCAGGAGGAGCTTTCGCGGGCGCTTGGGCTCGTGGTTAAAGTGAGGTCCGCCCTGCTCGTACGGGGCGATGTGCATCTTCTGGAGCCAGATCTCGTTTCGGTGCACTTGGGCGAAGGCACCATCGAGGTCGCCCTTCCGATTCCGCAGGCTCTTCACCTCAGACCCTTTGAGAACCATGCCCGCCTCAAGGCGTTCTTCGATCTCAAACTGCAGCGCAGCCTTCGGGTTTCGGCAGACGAGCATCTCCATGCCCTCAACGCCTTTTTCGACTCTCTTCTTTCCCACGTTTTTTTGGTCCTCTTCGCGGTCTGCGAGCCGCAGCAAATAGCACGAGCGCGGCGGTGAGGCGAATCCGGCCTCTCTACTCTTCCTCTCCTCGAGCCCACCCATGTTCGATGAGCTCGCGTACAGCCCTGCAATCCGAATCAAGGGCGCCGCAGCCGCTCAGCACCTCAAACGCCTGTACCTGAGCTGCGATACCTTCGCCGAGCACGAAGCGAGTGGCCGCGGCCTCGACGGCCCTCGCCCATCGAAGAGCCATCTCCTCGCCCTCCACAGGCTCAGCGGCGACGCCGACGGCGCTCTCCACCCGAAGCCCACGCCCGAGGGTCACTCGAACCTGGGGCACCACGCCTCGGCTGAGCGCTGGGTAGAATACCTGGGCCACCAGTGAATCGTCCGGCGAGTGCCCGATCAGGCACCCTTCCCCGCCGAAGGTTGCAAAGTCGATGTGACGCTCAACAACGCCGCCATCCACGACTTCCACCATCGACGCGCAGATGACATCGCGCACCACGTCCGGAGCGGCGACAAGTAGCTCCGCGTGACCGTTCCCGTCGGCGTCGAGAGCGCCGGGCAAGAGCCTCACCCATGGCCGTGAATGCCCCTCCGACGGCGCCGTTACCGCGAGCACCCAGCCCCTCTCGCTGGCGATTCGAATCACCGACCGACCGTCCGGATGATGGGCGCCAAACGCGGCGAAGGTCTCCGCGTCTTCACGTCCGTCGAGGACAAAGCCCTGATCACGAAACGACGCGAGGGACGCGTCGACGGCGGCGCTCGGGTTCATCCCCCCGTGAATTTGCGAGGGTGGACTCACTACGGGCTGTCCAACGCAGGCGAAGGCCCCAAAGATCCACAGACTTACGAGACACCTCACGCCCTGAGGCTGGCCTATGGACGTAGGTCGTGCCAAGTCCTCTCTATGGCGATTTCTTCCGGACTCTATCGAACGACCCTCGCACACCCCCTGAAGCCTGAGGCCATTGGCAAAGACATCCTCGTCTTTGTGGGCACGCGCGACGACGGTCCCTTTGTGGTTCATCCCCACTACAACGAAAAGAACCGATGGTTCTGGCGCGACCCTGTCGTCCCTCTGACGGACGATGTTTGGGCCCAGACCCTCAAGCCGCTCCGCACCGAGGGCTACTACACGCTGCCAAAAGTTCTGAACTTCGAAGGCGGCGGCAAATGGCTCCAGGACGCCATCGTTCAGCTCGGGTATGACCGGACGGGTCACGGTATTCTCTTCATCGCTGAACGGCGCGACACAGCCGAAGAGAACGCGCTCTGGTTCAGCCCCAACGGTCACCGGATCGACGACGATCTCCTGGCCGAGCTCCGCTGGGCACCGATTTTACCGGTGAGTGAAGTGCCAAGCGGCGCGCTCAAGCACTGAGCCACAACTCAAGAGCGCTCGCCGCGAAGAAGCGCGCATGTGGAAAAGCATCGCGCGCGGCTTCGTCGATTTGGTCGCACCTCGTCATTGTCCAGGATGCGACACCCGCCTCCCTGAGGACACTCTCAGCTTCTGCGATGCCTGCGCACCTCTCGTGGAACCTTGCGCTGGTCCCGCGTGCTTCGAGTACGGCGGGCCCCTAGCCGATGCGATTCGGCGGCTCAAATATGAGGCGCGCGTCGATCTCGTAGAACCCCTGGGTGCCCTTTGGGTCAAGCGAGGAATGGACCATGCTGGCCAGGTCGACGTCGTCGTCCCCATGCCAGTTCACCCGCGGCGCCTGCGCAAGCGCCGACTCGATTGGGTCGCGCTCCTCGCCGAGCCTCTCGCCGAGGCGCTGGGTATACCCCTCGATACTCAACGCCTGTCCCGTGTTCGCGATACGCGAGTCCAAGCATCACTTCCGCAAGCCGCGCGTGAGATGAATGTGCGTGGGGCGTTCGAGGCGCGAAGGGATGACAAGCGCCGACGAGTGCTCCTCGTCGATGACGTACGAACCACCGGTGCGACGATGCGTGCCGCCACCGGCGCCCTCTATCGGGCTGGCGCGTCGCGCGTCCGGGTCATGGCTCTGGCAGGTGTTCTTGAGTGAGCTTACTCGTTTGCCATTTTGCGCTCTGGTATCCGGTCCAGGTTTAGCGGCTGTCGTGGCGACCGCCCATGAGATCGGTCCCCACGCCTTTCGGATCCATCCAAGCCATCATGAACAGACTTAGGATGGCGGTCTCCGATAGGTCTTAGGACCGTGTCCGCCCCGAACCGAACGAGCTGTTGGATTTACAGAGCGGAACCCTGAGCAGAACAACTGAGTCCAGCGAAGCGTTGTGCAAGCCGAAAGCCTTCGGCCCACATGTGTCCGCCCCGAACCGAACGAGCAGTTAGATCATCGACTCGAGAACTGACGGATAACTGAGCCCAGCGAAGCGTTGTGCAGGAACCAGGCGAAGCATTGGTCAGTGGTTGTAGGGTTCGTTGCGCAGGATCGTGAAGGCTCGGTAGACCTGCTCCGCCAAGAAGAGGCGTGCCAGACGGTGGGGCAGCGTCATCGCGGAGAGCGAGAGCTTCAAGTCCGCCTCCTGGGAGATGGCCTTGGGCAAACCATAGCTTCCGCCGATGAGGAACACCGCGGATTGAACCCCGTCGTTTTCGCAGCGCCCCACGAAACCGGCGAGCTTCTCGGAGGTGTAGGCTTTGCCAAGCACTTCGAGCGCGACAACGCGACTTCGATCCGGGATCGCTTTGCGAAAGCGAGCCTCCACCGTGGCCTCGTCGCCATCACGAAGCTCGACCTCATGAAAACGCCCGTAGCGCCCGATGCGACCACAGTAATCATCAATGGCGGAGCGAAGGCCACGCTCTTTGACCTTGCCCACAGCGATGAGGTGAACCTGCACGCGTGCGGTCGATTCCTTAGACGTCTACCTCAACGCGGGCCGCGTCGATCCAAAGGGACTCCAGGTCGTAGTAGCCGCGCGTGTCTTCGTGAAAGATGTGCACGATGACGTCGGAGTAATCCATGAGGACCCACTGACCCTGGGGCAACCCCTCGAGGCCGAAGCACGCTTCGCCGTGGTCGACCTTCATGGTGGTCTGCACACCCTTCGCGATAGCAGCGACCTGACGTTCACTTCGGCCACTCATGATGACGACGAAGTCGGTGTAGTCGACCTTGCCGCGCACATCGATGATCTCGACCTGGAGCGCCTTCTTGTCCATGCCTGCGGAGGCGATGTGAAGGGCCATTGCTTTGGCCGCATCGGCGTCGCGACGCGCGGGTCGCGGGGTAGCCAGCTTCTCTCGGATTTTCTCGGACGTTTCGCTCACTCAGATTCCTGTTCTTTCGTGCCGACGGACTCGCCGCGGCTCTTTATGATCATCACCTCAGCGGGATCACGATGCAAGCCGGCGCTATGCGCAGGCTCGACGCTCAGGCGCGAACCTGACCTTTTCCGCGAACGACCCACTTCAGCGCACAGAGTTCTTCAAGGCCCATGGGGCCATAAGCGTGGAGTTTTGAGGTAGAAATGCCCATTTCTGCCCCAAGGCCGAGCTGTCCCCCATCGTTAAATCGGGTGCTCGCGTTGACGAGCACTACGCCTGCATCGACTTCATGAAGCCAACGTTCGCAGGCGATGCTGTCTTCGCTGACGATGGACTCGCTGTGAAGGCTTCCAAAGCGGGCGACATGGTCGAGGGCTCCGTCGATGCCTTGGACGATGGCCACGTTGAGATCGAGGGCGAGGTACTCGCGATCAAAGTCCGCATCCACTGTCGCATCGGGTAGCCACTCCGCCGCCTGGGCATCGGCGTGAACACGCACGCCGGCTTCCTGCATCGCGGCGCCGAGCATGGGCAAGAAGAGCGGCGCGATAAGTCCGTCGACGAGCACGGTCTCCGTGGAGTTGCACGCGCTCGGCCGCTGGACCTTGCCGTTGACGACGATGGCCAACGCCTGATCGAGCTTTGCCGCAGCATCGACGTAGACGTGGCAGACGCCTTTGTAGTGACGGATCACCGGAACCCGCGCGTTCTCCGCCACGAAACGAATCAGCCCTTCGCCACCGCGTGGAATGACCAGGTCGAGGACGCCATCGAGCTGGATCATCTCGAGGGTGGCGGCTCGGTCCGTCGTTGGCAGAAGGCACGCGCACTCGGCCGCGAAGCCTTCTTGCTCCAGGGCCTCTGCGAGAACGCCGGAGAGTACGGTGTTGGTGCGAAACGCCTCCTTGCCGCCGCGCAGCAGAACCGCGTTTCCGCTCTTGATGCAAAGCACCGCCGCATCGATGGTGACGTTGGGCCGTGATTCGTAGACGATACCGATGAGACCGATGGGAACTCGCATGCGCGCCACGTCGAGTCCGTTAGGCAGTCGCCGACGCTGCTCGATGGCGCCGACGGGATCGCTCAGATGAGCGACCTGACGGACGCCAGCGACCACGTCCGCGAGCCGGTCTTCGTCGAGGCGGAGTCGATCGATCATCGCCGGCGACAGCCCCGCGGCCTCGGCGGCGGCGATGTCTTTGGCATTCGCGGCGAGAATTTCGGCGCTTTTGGCTTCCAGGCCGACGCCGATACGAAGCAAGACGGCGTCCTTGTGAGCGCTCGGTGCCTTCGCAAGTGTCCGCGCAGCGGCCTTGGCACGTCGCGCCAGGGCCCCCACGCTAAAGCCTTCGCTTGGATCCTGTTTGGCTGAGAGTTCGGCGTTCACCCCGGACGGTAGCGCCATTTTCGCAGGGGTCCACGGAGGAATGGCGGAGCGAAACGCTCAGAGCATCACGAGATCGTCACGGTGGACCAGGACCGCACCTTGGGCGCCCACGAGCTTCGTCGCTTCGCTGCTGTCTTGGCGAACGAGTCCACGCGCGATGATCCCCTCTGGGCCTTCTAAAGCGACAGCGTCGCCGGCGACAAACTCACCGTCTACCTGGCGCAGGCCGGCGGACAGAAGGCTGGCGCCGCCGCGGAGGGCCGAGACCGCGCCGGCGTCGATGTGGAGCGTTCCGCGCGCCCTCAGCGTGAAGGCGATCCATGCCTTCCGCGATGGAAGGCTCGCGGCGCCAGGAAGAAAGAGCGTGCCCACATCCTCCCCGCCGAAGAGGCGTTTCAAGATGAGCGGGTCGCTCGCGTCGGCGATAAACGCGACGGCGCCCGATCGTGTTCCTCGTCGCGCGGCGTCTACCTTGCTGCCCATGCCGCCGGACCCAAAATCGTCCGTGGGCGCTTCGATGTATGGACTCAAGTCCGTGGCGTGGGTCACCGTCGAGATTCGTTTCCCGCCCTCGCCGCGGACACCTTCGACGTCGCTCAGGAGCACGAGGACATCGGCGCCGATGAGCGTGCAGACCATGGCGGCGAGCTGGTCGTTGTCGCCGAAGCGGATCTCATCCACGGCGACGGCATCGTTCTCGTTGACGATCGGAATCGCCGCCGTCGAAAAAATCCCCTCAAGCGCTCTTCGGGCGTTGAGAAAGCGAGCGCGCTCGGCCAGGTCGGCGTGCGTCAAGAGCACCTGGGCGACGGGAATATTGTGCGGCGCAAACGCCTGTCCGTATTCATTCATCAGCGCGGACTGGCCGATGGCTGAGGCCGCCTGAAGCAGCGCCAGGTCCGTCGGTCGCTGCGTCATCTTCAGCACGCGCCGACCCATGGCGATGGCGCCGGAGGACACGAGAACAACCGAGCGGCCTTCACAGCTCGAACGCAGCTCAGCGAGCTGGTCCGCGAGCACACGAAAGCGACCTGGCTCGGACACGAGGGAGCGTGAGCCGATCTTCACGACCACTCTGCGACTGTTTTTGAGTGCAGCCCTTATCGGGTGCCCGGTGTTTTTCTCGTCCACGGCGGTGAGTGTCTCAAAAGACGCCGCGATTTAGACGAAAAAGACGCCGGTCACGTCCGGCCAATGCGGTATTTCAACGAGAGGAGCCCAACGAGAGCATGAGTTCAGCCCTTAACCCGCCTCGGGCGTCGAGGTTCATGCGATTTGTCGCGCCCGCGGCCCTATTCGCTGTTGTTGGCGGCGCGTTCTTCGTGGGCCTTCTCTTCGCGAAGCAGGTGATACAGGTTCACAACGGACTGGGGGTTGTCGTGGTGGTGAGTGTCGACGGGGAGCGCGTCGAGGTGGAGCCGGGTCGCCAGGGACAGCTCGCCGTGGCAGGCGGCGAGCTTGAGATCACCACCACGACACAAGATGGCCAGACCATTGAGGCGTTCATCGCCGAGGATGTCAGCGGCATGTCCGCCCCGGTGTACAACGTCGCGGGAGCCACCGGGTTTGTTCGCCGGCGCGACGTCGATGGACCGGCGGGCGATACGGAGTTCGTTCACGGCCGCATCCTTGACGGCGACGAGGACGCCGATTCCTCGAGCACCGTCCTTGAAGCGATGGACAACCCCATTCAGATCTTCTCGGTCTTTCCACAGGAGGTCGCGCGGGCGATGGCGACGGCGCACCTGCGATGGGACCCGCCGAGCTCGCCGAACTATTTGTTCTGGATCTACGCGCTTCCGACGGCGGAGCGTGCGGCACATGTGAACGCGCTCTACGAAGCCGAGCCGACGCCTCGTCTGTTGATGATGACGCTCTCGCTGATGGACGCCGAAGAGGAGGCTGTGTTTTGCGACGCCGCGAGGGCCGTCCCGGCGCCCGCCGGACACGCCGCCATCGAGGCTGCCTTCTGTGCACGAGACGGACGAATCATGGCGTTGGCAAACACAGAGCCCGAACCTTGGGTGCAGCTCATGGCCGGGGACCAAGCATTCCGAGAGCATGAGTTCGAGGTCGCGCTCGGCTTTTACGAACACGCCGGCTCACTCCAGCAAAACAACGAAGCCAACCTCTCCTCGCGCATGGCTCGAACGCTCCGGCTTTTGGGACGCTTCGCCGAAGCGCTCAACCTGCCCTCGGACGGCGGAATGTACGACTACTACAGCGCCATCGAGCGACGGGACCCCAACGCCTTGGAAGCCGGCGGCGCTGCTTGGATGCGGCGGACCGGCGGCTTCGACGCCCGCTACCTAGGGATGTGCTCCGTCGCGACGATGGGCGACGACCTCGCCTTGGGCGCGGGTTCACTCGACGCCCCGGAGGCGTGGCGTGAAGCTCTGGCGCGTTCGAATCAGCCCTTTCAGCGCACAAACGCCGCCGTGGTTGCCTGGGGCCTCAGCTGGGCGATGAACGACACGGCCCTCCGCGAGCGCGCAGCCCTCGCCTACGTGGCCCTCGAGGGACCTCTCGACCTCGCGGAACTCGACATGAACGCGTATCGAGCCCAGCCAGAGCGGCTCATTGCCGGCGAAAGCCAGCGCGGACTCGAGCATCAAACGCACGTCCGCCTGGCGGGGATCATGGCGTGGGGCGACGACGCGCCGGCAGAGTGGCGGTCGTTTGTGGAGGCTGCGCTCTTTATGGCGGAGCGGCCACACGTCGACGGCGCGCGTTAGTCACATGGAACTGAGCCCGCTCGTCGCGTTGAAGTACCGGGAATAGGTCACGAAGAGGACTTGTTATGCACGAGTCGTTACTATCGCCTCCATGCTCGTGACCGACCTACCGCCTGCGCTTCTCCGAAGCCTTGCATTCGTCTTCGGCGCGCTCTGGGGCAGCTTCTTTAACGTGGCCATCTACCGGTGGCCGCTCGGCATGAGCGTGGTCAACCCGCCAAGTCATTGCCCTTCCTGCCACACGCCGGTGCCCTGGTATAGGAACTTGCCCCTCATCGCCTACGCGATGCAGCGAGGCCGCGCGGCGTGCTGTGGCACAAAGCTGACCGGCCGCTATCTGATGGTCGAGCTACTCGGCGGCGTCCTGTGCCTCGCACTCATGGAGCGGTTCGTCCTGCAGGCTGGGCCCGTCGAGCTACTTCAGCCACTCCTCGAGGCGCTGGTCCTCTTCTTCTTCGTGGGCGGGCTGCTCGTCGCGACCTTCATCGATCTTGAGCACACGATGATCCCCGATGAGGTCACGCTCCCCGGCGCAGCCCTCGGGCTCGTCAGCGTCAGTTTTCGTGACGTCGACGCCATGGACATGGCCATCGGCGCTGGTGCTGGCTACCTCATCATTCAGATCACCTTCGTCTGGGGCTACGAGCGACTCTTTGGGCGGCGAGGCATGGGCGAAGGCGACAGCAAGCTGCTCTTGATGATCGGCGCCTTCTGCGGATGGAAGGGCATCGTCTTCGCGCTGCTGGGTGGCTGCATTCAGGGGATCGTCGCCGTCGTTGGAGCTTTTGTGCTTCGCCGTGATCTCATTGTGGGCGATGAATTTGCAGACGACCCCGGCCCGCATGTGGAGCGATCCAAAACGGCGGCGAGCTGCCTCGACGGGACCGGTAAGGCCACGAAGCTGCTGAAGAAGGCCGTCGCCTTCGAAGCCAACGCGCCGCCAGAAGAAGCCGTTATCGGCCTAACCACGAAACGCTTCGTGACGCTGGTTCTGCTCTTCGGCGGTCTCTCCGTGCTGTCGCTCATGCACCTTCCCCCCGAGCTTGCGCCCACGTTGGCCGCCATCAGCACCACGCTCGGGCTGAGCATGATGGCCATCTACTATCTGAACGGTCGGCGCGCGGAAGGTAGCCATGAAGCGACGGACGAAGAGGTGGATGAGGAGTCGGCGCCGGAACAGGCGCCGCGCACACTGCCGAAGATCCCGTTTGGGCCGTTCCTCGCGCTGGCAGCCCTCGAGTGGCTCTTCTTCGGCGAACAGCTCTTCGAGTGGTGGCTCAACCTGCTCTAGTCTTGTTCTAGTGACCTATTTTGTTTGGCCAACGGCGGGCAACAAATTCCCAGCGGCTCTAGCCCATCGGTGAGACGATGCGGGCATGAGCAAGAAGTGGTTCAAAGTTCTCCCGTCCGACGGCCTCCGTGAGGGCGGCCTCGCCTCCGTGACCTGCGAACACAAGACGCTCTGCGTCACTCACCACAAAGGGAAGTACGCCGCCCTCGATAACCGCTGCCCCCACCAGGGCGGACCACTCGCCGAGGGTTCCATTGAAAACGGGATGCTTCGCTGTCCATGGCACGGCTGGGACTTCGACCCGACCACGGGCGAGTCACCCGGAGACTTCGACGAGAAGGTGGAGTCCTTCCCCGTCGAAGTCCGCGACGATGGCATCTACGTCGAGCTCGAGGACGAAGCCCCCCACGTACGCACTCAGAGCGACGTCATGGCGGAGACGCTGGTCGAGTGGGGCGTCCGCTGGGTTTGGGGCATGGTGGGCCATTCCAACTTGGGCTTCGCCGATGCTCTTCGGAGACGCGAAGAGGACGGCGAAATGCAGTTCTTCGGCGTCCGACACGAAGGCGCCGCCGCCTTCGCGACGTCGGGCTATGGCAAGCTCACCGGCAAGCCCGCGGTGTGCTTTGCCATCGCAGGGCCCGGCGCTACAAATCTTCTGACGGGCCTCTGGGATGCGCACGTCGACCGTGCGCCGGTCCTCGCCATCACCGGCCAAGTACCCACCAAGCTTATCGGCCGAGGCGCTTTCCAAGAGGTCGATCTCGCGAGCGCCTTTGGCGGGGTTGCACGCTACAGCGGCACCCTTCAGCCGCACTCCGATTTCGGCGAGATCACGACCCTCGCGTGCAAGAGCGCGCTCGTGGATCGATCCGTGAGCCACTTGGTTCTCCCCGATGATGTTCAAACCATCGAGGCGCATGGCCAGAAGGCGAGCTCCCCGAAAGGTCGAACGGGAAACCAAGCACAGCCGGCGGCGGCGGCCTCCATCGAAGAGGCCCGCGCAGCGATCAGCGGCGCGAAGCGACCCGCCATCGTCGTTGGTTACGGCGCCCGAGAGCACATGAGCGAGGTGATCGCTCTCGCGGAAAAGCTCGGTGCTCCCGTTCTGACGACGTTCAAGGCCAAAGGACAGATCTCAGATTCTCATGCCTTGGGGTGCGGCGTGCTCGGCCGAAGCGGCACGCCCGTCGCCAGCTGGTTTATGAACGAGGCGGACCTCCTCATCGTGATGGGCGCGTCGTTCAGCAACCACACGGGAATCACGAGCTACAAGCCGATCGTCCAAGTCGACTTTGACCCGATGGCCATTGGACGTTTCCACGCCGTTGCGGTTCCGGTGCTCGGTCATATCGGAGTGGTCTGCGGACAGCTCGACGCGATCCTCGACGCCGTGAAGGACTCGGGCATCGCGAGGGAGGTCGCCGCTCGCTGGGCCATCTGGCGTGCGGAGAAGCAAGCTCGCGCCGATGCTCATAGCGGTGAAGGCGGAGTGCACGCCGCCGCTGCTTTCGACGCGCTGACCGAGGCCGCACCCGACGACGCGGTCATCACCGTCGACGTCGGCAACCACGCGTACTCGTTTGGCCGCTACTTCGAGGCGACGTCACAGCGCATCTTGATGAGCGGCTACCTGGGCTCCATTGGGTTTGCGTTTCCTGCGGCGATGGGCGCTTGGGCCGCCACCCAAGAAAAGGACAGCCCGCACTACGGAAAGAAGGTCATCGCGGTCACAGGGGATGGGGGCTTCACTCAATACCTGGCCGAGTACACCACGGCGGCGAAGTACAAAATGAACATCACACACGTGATGCTGAACAACAGTGAGCTCGGGAAAATCAGCAAGGAGCAGCGTGCAGGGCAGTTCGATGTGTGGAAAACCTCGCTTCAGAATCCGTCCTACATAGACTTCGCACGCTCGTGCGGCGTCCAGCCCTTCTTGGTGAACGAAGCGTCGGAGCTGGCGGAGGCGCTCGCGGAGGCGTTGGCCTTTCAAGGCCCATCGCTGGTGGAGATCACCTCCGACGTATTGGGGATCTAGGGGAGGAACTACGCGACGGTGGCCGAAGTCTCGGCGGTCTTTTTTAGCGGCCGGAACCAGCGCACGATGAGCACAAGGTTGAGCAGGACAAAGAAGGCACACAGCAAGGCCGCGGCGAGCGTCCACCACGCGGATGCAGGCGTCCGGTTGGCGAGGACAACACGGGCATCTCTGGAGACATGCGCCCCCATGTGGTCTTCGAGGTGTCCGCGGAGAGGTTCATAACGTGAGCCGAGGGCTCGAAACGTCGTCAGGCGGCCGCTAAACTCGCGCCGTGCTGCGGTGATGGCCGCGAAGTCTCCTTCTTCTTCGGGGATCTCGATGTAGACATCTTCGGGACCGCTTAAACGCGTGAGCGCAAATCGACCGCCAGCGCGATCGTAGCGGATCGTCTGGGAGGCCATGGGGCTTCCGTCGATGTGCACATAGCGTTCCTTCGGCGTGTCAGCCGGCGCAAGGCTGGTGATTTCTCCGAGCTCCGTGACCGCTCCAGCGCTCATGAAGTATCGGAGGTCCGGCGTGAGGGCTCGGACCAGAATCAAACAGGCGACGACGGTCATCGCCATCAGAACCAGCGTGAGAATACGACGCCCCTGCGATGGCTGAGGCAGCGCGACGAGCTCTGGATCGACTCCGTCGACAAGACGCGGCGATCCCTCGGGGACAAGTCCCTCATCAAGTTGATCGGCGGTGGGTTCGGCGGCGCTCATCGTTCCTTCAAGAGTAGACACTTAGTATAGGAGAAAGTTCGACGGGAGGGAGTCTTGAGGAGGTCCCCGGCCCGTTTGGAGGAAAAACACGAAAAAACGGAGCCGTCAGACGACTCCGTTCTCTTCTTTCTTCGCTGAAAAGCGCATCCACAGCGCGAAGGCCGTGGATGAGGCGATCAGTTAGCGAGGTTGGCAGCCTTCTTGGCGGCCTTCTTGGCAGCCTTCTTGGATGCACCGTAGTGATCCCAGAGCTTGGGCGTCGAGAAGTCGGCGAAACGAGCCGTGTAACCCTCGTCCTTGCGGCCTTCGGCGTCGTAAATGGCCTTGATGACAGCATCTCGGCCGCCAAACTCCTGGACGGCGGTCAGCACGTCGAGGAGGTGAAGGAGCTTCTTGTTCGAGATGAGCTCAAGGCCGCTATTCTCGTTCAAACGGTCGACCCAAAGACCTTCTTCGGTCGTGAGTTTCTTAACCGCGGCGACAAGCTTTTCTTTTCCAGCTTTGCGGGCCAGAGTTGGGTCTTGTTCGCTGATATCGAATCGCGCTTTTACGGCGGCGAGGGGGGACTGCTTCATCGGAATCTCCTGAATCTCCGAGGCCTTGGCACACGCCATGGTGGAGGGCGAGCGGATTAGCATGGTGCTCGGCTCCTTGCAAGGAACGCTCGGCAAGGTTGGTTGTTGAAAGAATCCCCTAAAACCGCTCTTCGAAACAGACTTGAGAACTGAGCCTCGATCGAGACCTGACGATCGACTAGGTTGGGCGGATGAGCGAAGGCGAGGCGGAATCGTTCGTCCACCTGCATGTCCATTCTGAGTTCACGATGCTGGACGGCGCTGTCCGCATCAATGAACTCGTAAAGACATGCGAGACCCTTGGTATGCCAGCCGTCGCGCTGACAGACCGAGCCAATATGTACGGCGCCGTACAACTTCACAACGCGTGCCAAGGCACGAGTGTTAAGCCGATCCTTGGCGCCGAGGTGGCCGTCACAAGCGGTGACCACAAGGACGAGCGTGCCCCCGAGGCCGGTCACGTCATCCTCCTGGCGGAGAGCCAAGAGGGCTACCAGAACATCGTTCGTCTGGTGAGTCTGGGCTGGGTCGATGGCAACAAAACCGGAGTTCCGCGCATCGACTTCGATCTCCTCGACCAAAACCGCGAGGGCGTCGTCGCGCTCACGGCGTGTCTGGGCGGATGGCTCCCCCAACAGATCCTCATGCAGGGGCCCGAAGCGGGCAAAGTCGGTCTCGCGCGGCTTCACGAGATTTACGGCGAGAGCCTCTATGTCGAGCTCGAAGATCACGGGTTCCCAGAGAATAGACCGCTCAACACCCTGCTCACGGAGCTCGCGGACGAACGGAACATCCCTGTCGTCGCGACCAACTGCACGCACTTCCTGACGCGTGACCTCGCCAAGTCGCAGCTCGCGCTCCAGTGCATCGGGCGTGGCCGCACGCTCCACGAGATGGAGGCGATGCATCACAACTCGGCGGAGATGTATCTCAAAGACGCGAAGGCGATGGCGGAGCTCTTTCCGAACCGCCCCGATGCGTTGCGCAACACCCTCGTCATCGCCGATCGCTGTGCTGGCAAAGCGAGTCCCCTCAGTCCACCCAAGCTGCCACGATTCCCCGTCCCTGAAACCCAGACCGAAGACGACTACCTCCGCGAGGTCAGTCAGCATGGTCTCGAACAGCGCTATGCGGCGATGCGCGAAAAGGGCAACGAGCCCAACGTCGAAGAGTACCAAGCGCGACTAAAGATCGAGCTCGACGTTATCTGCTCCATGGGCTTCCCGGGGTACTTCCTCATCGTCTGGGACTTCATCAAATGGGCGCGCGATAACGACGTGCCCGTTGGGCCTGGCCGTGGCTCGGGTGCCGGTTCTCTCGTGGCGTATTCGCTGCGCATTACCAACATTGACCCGCTGCCCTACGGCCTGCTCTTCGAACGCTTCTTGAATCCTGAACGCGTGTCGATGCCCGACTTCGACATCGACTTTTGCATGAGCAAACGCGACAAGGTCATCGAGTACGTGCGCAACCAATACGGTCGCCACAGCGTCGGACAGATCGCGACCTTCCATCAGCTCAAGAGCAAGAGCGTTGTGCGCGATATGGGGCGCGTCATGGGTCTGCCGCCCGTCGACGCAGGGCGCATCGCGGCGCTGATTCCCGAACTCGGTCCTGGCAAGAGCGCCACGATTCCCGAGGCGCTCAAAATGGAGCCGCGCCTCAAGTCGATCTACGACAACGAGCCGGAGATCCATGAGCTCCTCGACACAGCCCAGCAGATTGAAAACCTGACGCGCCACGCGGGCATGCACGCCGCGGGTGTGGTCATCAGCGAAGGCCCGATCTGGGACACGGTACCTGTCTTCTGCCCGGAAGAAGACGTCATCGTCACCCAGTATCACAAGGACGACGTCGAAGCGGCGGGCCTTGTTAAGTTCGACTTTTTGGGTCTGAAGACGCTCACGGTTTTGGACATCGCCGTGACTCTGATCGGGCGACGCCCGGACATGAGCGACGAGCGATTCGACCTCGACGCGATCCCCCTCGACGACGCGGCGACCTACGCCCTGCTCCAGTCCGGCGAGACGACCAATGTCTTCCAGCTGGAGGGCCAAGGCATGCAGACGCTCTTCAAGATGCTGAAGCCCGACTGCTTTGAGGACATCGTTGCGGCGGTGGCGCTCTATCGGCCGGGTCCGATGGGCGCGGACATGCATACAGACTTCGTGCATCGAAAGCACGGCCGCCAAAAGGTCGAGTTCCCAGACCCCTGCCTCGAGCCAATTCTTCGCGACACCCGCGGCGTCATTGTCTACCAGGAACAGGTCATGCTGATCGCCCGCGTGATGGGTGGCTACAGCCTCGGCGGCGCCGACATCCTTCGTCGCGCGATGGGCAAGAAAAAAGCCTCCGAGATGGAGAAGCAAAAGAAGATCTTCATCGAAGGCGCAGGGAAGCTGGGCCACACGGCGGAGAAGGCCGAAGAGGTCTTCGATCTGATCGCGTTCTTTGCCGGATACGGCTTCAACAAGTCGCACTCTGCGGCGTACGCGCTGATCACTTATCAAACGGCGTATCTGAAGACTCATTTCCCCGCGGAATTCTGCTGCGCGACGATGAGCGCCGACAAAGACAAGTCGGACAAGGTCGTTCGAACCGTCGCCGAGTCACG
>JBLHKB010000083.1:0-16990 GCA_047619315.1 Polyangiales bacterium | reverse complement strand
GCCGAAGGTTGACCATGTCGTCCTCACCTACGCCGTGACAGACAAGAAGATCACCCTGGGACGTTTCAAAGCGGCGGGTCGGAGGAAGCGAAGCGAGGTACGACCGGCTGGCTTCATCGGTCTGGAGTGTCGCGTCCGGGAGTGAGCGCATATCGCCCGCCAAAAACCAACGCTCGTGGTTCCCAGCGATGGTGTGCACATCGTGCACCTTCAGCAGCTCCACGCAGCGCTCCAGACTGCCGCGGCCATCGACGATATCGCCGACTTGGATCAGCGTCTCTGCGCCTGCCTTGAGGAGAGTCGTAATGCTCTCTTCGAGGCGCTTCTCCTCACAGTGAACGTCCCCGATCACTCCATACCGAACGCCTTTGCCCACGCGACCACTCTATACCTCGCGACGGAGTCTCGGCGTGATTTCGCTCTCTGGCACGAGCAAGGTCCACTTTCCGCGCGTCTTGCTATGCTCTGGCCATGGCTCGCTTCACCCTCGTCGCCCTTGTTCTTGCTCTCGCCTGTGGAGACGATTCATCACTTCCCATTCAGGACGGTGGTGTGTCAGACGTCGGGAACGACGCCACATTCGACGTGGGCACAGATGCAGGAGTGGTAGCGCTCGATGCCGGACCCGATGTCCCAGCCGAGCCGGACGCTGGGCCCGTCATCCTGACCCCTCGCATTCCTGAGCCAGACGGTCTCTGCCCGGACTTCATGACGAACGGCGCTCGCGTCGGCGGTCTTTCCGTCAACTTCGTCGCTGGCGCCCCCACAGATATTCCCGGGCCTCTTCTCATCGCTTGGCACGGTACGGGCGGAAGCGGCCGCCAGATAATCCAAGGGATCCCTCAGTCGATACGCGACAGTATCGTCGCCCAAGGTGGATTGTTCTTGGCCCCAAGCGACGACGGAAACACACGTGAAGGCGCCACGACGAACGGTGTTTGGTACGAAGGGTCCGACCTACGTATGGCGGATCAGCTCATCGCCTGCGCCGTTCGAGATCACAATATCGACCCCGCTCGCATTCACGTGACCGGGTGCAGCGCTGGAGGACTGATGGCCGGAGCCATGACCGCTAGTCGCTCAAGCTATGTGGCGTCGTCGCTGCTTGAATCCGGTGGCCTCCTCGGCGACCGTTTGCTCGAGAATCCAAACTACGCGCCCGCCGTCATCACAAATCACGGCGGCGACCGTGATGTCGTCGTCATCCCCTTCGCCTTCACCAGCGGGGTCCTGAATGACCTCATCGTGGAAAACGGCGGCTTCGCCGTCGAGTGCAACCACGGCATTGGCCACTGTCGCTCTCCAGCCGCTCTATTGGAACGAGGCTGGGACTTCCTGGAGGCCCACCCTTACGGAACGAGCCGGCCCTACGCGGAAGGGCTGCCGGAGTCCTTTCCAGACTACTGCGCGATCTGGCCCCGATAGCCACTTCAGCATGACGCGGATATCCAGGGGAGATGCGCCCCCGCTTCCGAGGAAACGGCGCTCTTCGCACAGCGCAGGCGTGACATTCGCCCCCGGTCTAGAGTTTCGGTAGCTGAAAAACTGCTTTGTCCACGAAGTCCTGCATCGCGGGAATGCTCTGGCGAACAAATTCTTCGCTGGAACCCACCCACGCGATTCGTCCGTCGTGCAAGAACGCAAAGCGGTCGCTGGTCTCGTAGGCGGCCTTGAGGTTGTGCGTCGCCACGATGGTCGTCACATCCAGGGCATCGCGGAGGGTGAGCATCAGGCGATTGACGCGCGTGACGTTGATGGGGTCGAGGCCTTCTGTCGGTTCGTCGTAGATCACGGCTTCGGGGTGGAGCGCAACCGCGCGAGCCAGGCCCACGCGCTTCTTCATGCCGCCGGAAAGACTCGCCGGCGCCATCTCCTCAATGCCTGGAAGACCGACCGCCGTGAGTGACTCGCTCACACGCGCCTCCATGTCCTTTTCGCTCATCGAGCCCATCTCACGTAGGCCGTATTTGACGTTGTCCATCACGTCCATGGAGTCGAAGAGGGCAGGCTCTTGAAACGAAATGCCCACGCGCTTTCGCACGGCGAACCAGTCCTCTTCGGAGAAATTTGTGACGTTTTCGCCATCGAAGATGATCTCGCCTTCATCCGGATCGATGAGTCCAATGAGCATCTTGAGAAGAACGCTCTTCCCCGACCCCGAGAGGCCAATGATAGTGATGACCTCCCGCTTACGGATCTCAAGGTCGACGCCGCTCAAGATCTCGACGCCGTCGAAGGACTTCTTCACGCCTCGGAGCTGGAAAAGCGGCTTCATTCAGACGCAGCCCAATTCAGACCGCGACAACACTTCGGCCGCCCATGTAGGGACGTAGGACTTCAGGAATCACGATGCTGCCATCCTCTTGTTGGCCTTGTTCCAGGAGCGCGACGAGCGTCCGCCCAATCGCGAGGCCCGAGCCGTTGACGGTGTGCAAGAAGACAGGCTTCGCCTTGGGTTCCGGACGAAAGCGCGCGTTCATTCGTCGCGCCTGGTAGTCGCCGTACCATGAGCAGCTGGAGATCTCGCGGTACGCGTTCTGTCCAGGGAGCCAGACTTCGATGTCGAAGCACTTCTTGGCGCCGAAGCCCATGTCACCGGCGCAAAGTTCCATGACGCGATAGTGCAGTCCGAGCTTCTGCAAGACCGCTTCGGCGTGGGCCGTGAGCTTCGCATGCTCTTCGATCGCAGTCTCCGGCGTAGCGAATCGAACGAGCTCTACCTTGTCGAACTGGTGCTGCCGAATCAGGCCACGCGTGTCGCGGCCGTAGCTTCCGGCTTCGCTCCGAAAGCACGCCGAGTAGGCCGTGTAAGCGCGGGGAAGGCTGGCGCCGTCGATGAGCTCACCGGCGAGCAAATTGGTGACGGGGACTTCCGCGGTGGGGCAAAGGTAGAGGTCACTTGTGGCTTCGTTCTCTTCGGCCCAGGACTCGTCCTTGGCGATCTTGAACGCGTCTTTGCCGAACTTGGGAAGCTGCCCGGTGCCAAAGAGCGCCGTGTCCTTAAGCAGCGTTGGCACCCACAGCTCTTCGTATCCGTGCTCATCCACATGCAGATCGAGCATGAACTGCATCAGAGCACGTTCGAGTCGTGCGCCAAGGCCGCGCAAAACGACGAAACGAGCGCCGCTGATCTTCGCGCCGCCTTCGAAGTCGAGGATGCCAAGTGCCTCGCCCAGGTCGACGTGGTCTTTGGCATCGAAGGCGAGCTCGGGCTTGGTTCCCCAAGTGCGTAGCTCCACGTTCTGCTCTTCGGTGAGCCCTTCAGGCGCGGATTCGTCGGGGAGGTTTGGAAGCTCCTTCAGAATTTGCCCGAGCTCTTCGACGGTCTCGCTGAGGGCCGCTTCGCGCTTCTTGATGTCGCCGCTGACAGCACGGAGCTCGTCTCGCTTGGCGCCGAACTCATCGGACTTCTTGTCCTTGATGGACGCCATCGCTTGGTTGGCGTCGTTTCGCACGCGACGAAGTTCATCGACATCGACGATCTGCGCCCGTCGCTCCTCAGCGAGCTTGGCCAGACGGTCGAGAACACTCGAATCGTCAAACCCGCGGCGCGCAAGTCCGGTGCGAACAACGTCGAGATTTTCCGTTACGTATCGAAGGTCAAGCATGCAAGGAGATAGCCTAGAAAGCAGCTAGGGCAACGACACTCCGCGCTGCACGGCCAACCCGGCCCGGTGAAGCACGATGGAGTTGTACATGTCCGTGTAGATCGAGATGGGCATCATCGCGTCGAGGTAGGTGATGTCTTCACGGTAGAGCAGTGTGGTCCCCGGGCCATCAAAGAAATCCGCACCCCAGGTCTGGAGGATCAGGTCCACCTCGCCGCGATACAGATGGTGTGACGCTGCACTCTCGGTTGGAACCCCCGGGTCACGCATCATCGGGCAACCGCCGATGGTTGCCTCGCTGTTGGTGGGTGCTCCGGCGTCGATCAATCGGTCTCGGAGATGTCCGCGTGAGCTGAGCACGCCATCCGCGACGACGTGTTCCTCGAGAATGAAGCCAGCGCGACGTCCGGCGGGGATGCGGGGGACGTGAATCACGTAGGTGTCGTTGCCCTCGCGGTGCGTCAGGACCACGTCATGAACAGGATAGGCGCTTCGGTTGTAGACGATGAGGTGTCGTCGCGAGGCGGAGTAGCGGCTGCCTCGCTCGAGCTGAATCAGCGGACGCTCTCGCGTGGCGCCCTCGTAGAACACAAAGCGCTCTGTCTCTTGGGTGCCGTTGACCCACATCGAGCTGAGGTCCCGAGCAGCAGCGATCCAGGGCAGCGTGGTGGCGTGGGGGCTTCGAGCGGGCTGTGCGCTGAGCTCCAGTCGATCCCAAAAGAGCTGCCGCGTGAGGTCGCGACCCAGGGGCGAACCGGGTGCGGCAAACGGAACTCGGGCGGCCCTAGCCTGAACAAGCAGCTCGCGACTCGCTCCCGCCGCCACGGAGTTGGCCTGCGCTGCCGTCCGAAGTCCCTGAATCTGTGGATACCAGTGAGTCGCGGCTCCGCGGCGAAAGCCCACTTCGATGCCGATGGGGATCGTGCTCCCCGATTGCGAGCCGCGTGAGTAGAAGTGAAGCACCGGCAGCGAGCGTTCCCCACCGTCAGCCGGTAGGTGACGAGCGGGTGTGGACGCCGGGGGCCCCGGTTGCGCTGTGCGGTGGAACCACGGAGGCAACGTTGCGGCGGTCGGGACTCCTTGTCCGTCGAAGGACTGCACGCCCCATTCGTGCACCCAAAGAGGGCGCGCGCACCACGATTCGGCGTGGGCAAGGGGCGCTGCGCTCAGGCTGATGAGGGTCGCCAAAAGCAGGCACGTGAAGAATGGAGAGTTCATAGCAAATAGGCTTCGTTTACGACAACTGGCTACGGCAAAGACAATCCACGCTGCACTGCCAATCCAGCACGATGCAGCACGATGAAGTTGAACATGTCGGTGTAGATCGAGATGGGCATCATCGCGTCGAGGTACGAAGTGTCTTCGCGGTAGACGAGCGTCGTCCCCGGCTCGTCAAAGAACGCTGCACCCCAGGTCTGGAGGATCAGCTCGGCCTCGTCCGGAAACAGCTGATGAGACGTCGCGGTTTCCGTGGGAATTGCTGGGTCACGCATCATGATGCACCCGTTCTGATTCCCGCCTGTCGCCACCGGGTCGATCAAACGCTGCCTGAACCGGTCGCGTGCGCTGACGACGTCGTCCGCAACGGCGTGCTCTTCGAGAATGAAGCCAGCGCGACGCCCAGCCGGGATGCGTGGCACATGAATCACATACGTGTTGGCGCCCTCACGACGCGTCAGGAACACATCGTGAACCGGATAGGCACTTCGGTTGTGGAAGACGAGATGTCGCTGCGAGGCTGAATAGCGGCTGCCTCGTTCGAGCTGAATCAGCGGTCGCTCGCGCGTTGCTCCTTCGTAAAACACGAAGCGCTCTGTTTGCTGTGCTCCGTTGACCCACATCGATTCCAAGCCGCGCGCGGTTGAGATCCAAGGCACCGTGCTGGCGTGGGGACTTCGAGCAGGCTGCGCAGAGAGCTCCAAGTGGTCCCAAAACAGTTGACGTGTGGGGTCGCGGCCAAGCCGCGGGTTTTGCCTGCCGAAGGGAGCCCTCGCAGCCCTCGCTTGAAGGAGGAGTGCGCGACTGGCTTGAGCCGAGGCGGAGTTAGCCTGCGTCGCCGTGCGAAGTCCTTGCAACTGCGGATACCAATGCGTCGCCGCTCCACGCCGAAAGCCCACTTCAATCCCGATGGGAATGCTGTTCCCCGAACGGGGACCTCTCGAATAGAAGTGAAGCACCGGGAGCGACCGAATCCCGGTGTCGATGGGCAGGTCACGAACCGGCGAGGAAGCAGCGTCCAGCGGGCGCGCCGCACGATGGAACCAAGGAGGTAAGGTCGCTGCGCTTGGAGCTCCTTGGTCGTCGAAGGATTGCACACCCCATTCGTGCACCGTCAGTGGGGAGGCACACCACGATCGAGCATGGGCGGGTTGCGCGGCGCCGAATACGACGATTGCGAAGAGCGTGCGCGCGACAAGTCTGCTCGCGAAGTCGGGGGAAATAGAGACGCCGACTTCTTCGTGGGTGGGCTTGGTCATGTACATCCCCATACGTTTCAGGACCGAGAAAGTTCCTTGGCGCGAAGGCTGACGTCATGCTGCGTTGGCCCTCTCGCCCACCTTTTGTCCGTGTGTTAGATACGCGGAATGGAACAGAATGAACCAGAGGTGAGCGAGCTGAAGGAAATCTTCGATCACTTTGACGTCGACAAGAACGGCGTGATCGACCGAAACGAGTTTCGCGCGCTTCTCAGGAGTCTCGACGAGGACTTCTCCGAAGAAGACGTCGCGATGGGACTCAAGGTCCTCGATGAGAACGAGAACGACGTCATCGACTGGGACGAGTTCGCCGGCTGGTGGGGCGATCGCTAGATTCTGATCAAGGAATCAGAACGAGCTTGCCGACGGTGTTCCCGGACTCGATATCTCGGTGAGCACGCGCCACCTCGTCGAGGGAATATTCCGTCGCGGGCGGCGGGACGATCCGCCCAGCCGCGAGCCACTCCATGATCTCGGTCATGGCTTCGACGAGGATGTCGTTCCGATCGAAGAGATAGCTCAGGTTGAACGCGAGCACGCTGCGGCTGTCGTTGGTCATGTCGAGTGGATTGAAGCGCGGCGTGCGGAGGTAGTCGGCTGCGAGCTTGAGGTAGTTGGGGCGGCCGCCGACCTTGGGCATCATCGCCGCGAAGCCATAGACGACTAGTTTTCCGGGCCGCGCGAGATGCTCGTAGCTCTGCTTGAGCGTGGAGATTCCATTTGCGTCGAGGGCGATGTCGAAACCATTGGGTTCGATACGCTCCGCCTCGCGCCACAGATCCTGCGTCGACTTATCGATGACGTGATCACAGCCGTGCTCGCGCGCGGTGGCCACTTTGTGTGAACGCCCCACGACGCCGGTTACCTGACAGCCGAGCACTTTGGCGATTTGAACGAGGCTGCCGCCGACGCCGCCCGCAGCGGAGTGCACCAGCAGATGGTCCGTCGCGCGTGGGTTGGCGAGACTTTGAAGCGCGAAGTGCGCCGTCATGAAGACCGCCGGAATGGCGGCCCCCTGCACGAAGCTTAAGGAGTCTGGCAGCTCGAACACCTGATTTCGGGGCACGGCGAGTGTCGAGGAGTACCCATTGAAGAGCGTGACCGCGAGGACGCGTTGCCCCGGCGTCAGATCGGTGACCTCAGAGCCCACGGCGCTGATGGTGCCAGCAACTTCAAAGCCCGGCGTGATGGGCCATCCAACGAGCTCCTTCGCCGACGCGTAGAGCCCCATGCGGATGATGACATCGGCGTAGTTAATGCCGGCCGCATGGACCTTGATCACCACCTCTTCAGGACCGGGCGAGGGCTCTGAAATAGGCGTTACGCGAAGCTGATCATACGATCCTGCTCGATCGATGACGACTTTACGATTCATGGGCTCGCTTCGTCGCCCTCTTCGTCTGGATCTTCAGCGCCGTCAGCGCCCTCGGGTTCGAGCACTTCTTCGACGGTGACTTCGTCCGTTGTGTCGCGTGCCTGAATGAAGGCGCGCATCACCGTCGGCGAGGTGCGCACCGTGTCGAGCTCAAGGTCTGGCTGCCGGTCGAGGGCAGCGCGAAATGCTTCGATGGCTAAGTCACCACGATCGAGGGCGACATAAGCGATGCCTAGCTCTCGTTGAATGGTGACAACCTGGTTCCCCGTAAGCAGGCGAGCGCCTAGGAGATGGTTGCCGAGCGCGACGGCTTCAGTGTAGCGGCCGCGGCGGAGGTGATCATGCAGCTCGGGCAAGCGAGCGTCGATGGAAGCTTGAAGCTCTCGGACGCTGTCGCCTTCGGGCTCGGCGCCGGTCTCTTCAGCGACAATGCTTCGGCCATCTTCGCTCAGCGCGATGTCGTTCACGGGCACCAGAATTATCTGGCCGCGCGCGATCCGGTTTGAGCGCAAGCTGTTGAAGCGGCGCAAACGCCGGGAGTGCTCGGAACCTGAGCCATAATAACTCTTGGCGATACGCAGGACGTTCTCGCTCTGACCGACGATGTGGCGAAGAGGATAGGGCACCACGAGCTGAGCGCCTGTGTCTGGCTGCTCACTGGTCGACCCGTGGTTGGCGTCGATGAGCACAAATGCCCGACGAGGGTCACCGTAGAACTCGGTGGCAAGCTCAGCCCAGGTCTCGTTCTCTTCGACGATGTGGTAGCTGACGTATGGAATCTGAAGCCTAAGCCCCACTTCAATGGGTGATCCGCCACCCACGGTCAGGCCGTTCTCAGCGACAAGAACGCTCTCTCGGCGGGGGTCGCCATAGTAACGTTCAGCGATGGACGCGAGGGTTTCACCTTCGCGCACAACATGTTGAAAACCTCGGTCAGCTCGAGCCCAGTTGGCAAAGAGACCTGCGCCCACCAAGCAAAATGCCGCCAAGATGAGCGCACCCGTCATGGAGTGTGACTTCACCAAGCTCATGGCGCGTCCCCTTCATCCACGGCTGGACCCAAGTCGATGGGGTGAAGAGCCTGCAGCTCCACTTCGAGGGTCTCTGTTTGGCCCGTGACGATGCGTACCTCTTGCTGAAGCTCTTGGTAGTACGGGTTCACGAATTTCACGAAGTGCCGGCCCGGTGTGAGGGCGATGCGCTGCGCAGTGGGTGTTGTAGCGACCTGCTGCCCGTCGATGACCACTTCGGCCCAGGGGTCCACGACCACTCGTAGATAACCGGCACGCTCTGGAACAACGCTGCGGCTTGCGCGTCGGGTGAAGCTCTCGGAGTCGGCGCTTAGTGTTCCAGCGGCCGCTTGAATGGCCCCGCCGCCTCCGACGATGCCTATGAAGAGGAGGCACTGCATCATGGCGACGTGCTGTAGAAGACGACGGTCTTTGATCCCGCGGCGTGCTTTCGGTGCACCTGCTTCGAGAAGGCCTTCGGCCTCGGAGTCCGTCAGAACGCCCACATCACGCAAGAACATCACGAGGCGCGCGGAATAGTTCATCGGCACGCGCGGCGCGATAAACTCCGTTAGATCGTCGATGAGCGCCTGCGTCGTAGGATAACGATTCGCCGGCATCTTCTCCATGCAGCGCCCCAAGATTCGCTCCAGAGGGCGCGGAACGCTGGGCTCTATTTTTCGCGGAGAGATGAAGCGGTCCAACCGGATCTTCTGCATCACCGTGCGCGCTTCGTCTTCGACGAAAGGCTTCTGACCCGTGACCATTTGGTAGAGCACAATGCCGACGCTGAAGAGGTCCGAGCGGAAGTCGAGTTTGTCGCCGAGGATCTGCTCGGGGCTCATGTAGCTTGGTGTGCCAAGGCCAGTGCCGGTCTCCGTCAGGTCTGAAAGCGTCTCATCGCGAGCGATGCCGAAGTCCATCAGCTTCACTTCGCCGAGCTTGCTGATCATGATGTTCGCCGGCTTGATGTCCCGGTGAATGATCCCGCGGAAGTGTGCGTAGTCGAGAGCGCGTGCGACCTGCAGATCGATGATCGCGGCGACTTCCGGGGGAAGCGTCGGTGACATCTCGAGAAGGTCGTAGAGATCGATGCCCTCGACGTACTCCATGATGATGTACATCGAGTGTCCGTCTTTGACGAAGTCGATGACGTGCAGGATATTCTCGTGCTGAAGCGACGCCATGAAGTGCGCTTCGCGTTCGAAGCGCTTGGCGAACTGGCTGTCCACCGCAATGGAGGGCTTTAGGGCCTTGATCGCAACGACGCGGCCCAGCGGTTCTTGCACAGCTTTGTAGACGACAGCCATACCGCCGCTGCCGATTTCACCGACAATGCGGCAGTTCCCAATACGTTCCGTCATCCGCGTTGCTCACCCTACGTGGGTAGTGGTCAGGGGGTCAACGTTGGGGTCAGCGCCAAGCCGATTGTTCGAAAATAGCAACAAACAAGATACTCCAAGGCGCTTGTGCAACGGTATTTCGTGACCAAGCTCTGCGCTCATTCCGAACCTTACGACGGTAGGACCACATGGCCACAAAACGACGCACAAACCGACTCTCCCGCTGGGCTCAGACCCGGCTTCCTTCCATGCGCGCCCGCTCGCAGTTTGCCAGCTTGATCCTGGGCGGAGCGATTCTAGGGACTTCCCTGGCTGGCTGTGACGATCCTGCCGACGATGTCGCCGCGGCCACAGTTCGGCCAAGCGAGCCGGCTGGCGAGTCTCCAGAAGCCACGCCAGCCGCGGAAAACGTCGCGACGGAGACCCTTCGCTTTAGCAACGAGGGTTCAGCCATTGGATTCGTTGGGTCCAAGGTGACTGGCTCGCATGAGGGCGGCTTCAACGAGTTCGCCGGCACAGTTGAGTTCAACCTAGCGGACGCCACGGCGAGTCAGATCGAGGTCACCATTCAGACCGCCTCGCTCTTTGCCGATGACGAGCGACTTACGGGTCATCTCAAAGATGAAGACTTCTTCAACGTGGAAGCCATCCCCACGGCCACCTTCCGCAGCACATCGATCGCTGCGGTCGGGGAAGGCGCAGCAACGCACACCATCACCGGTGCACTCACCTTGCATGGCCAAGAGAACACGATCTCATTCCCCGCCACGGTCGTTGTGGGGGACGCTGCTGTGACAGCGACAGCGGAGTTCAGCATTAACCGAAGTGAATTTGGAATGAGCTACCCCGGCATGGAGGACAACCTCATTCGGGAGCGCGTGGTCATCAAGCTTGAGATCCGCGCCCCTCGAAGTTGAGCAGAGGGGACTAGCGGGCGTGGGCGATCGAAGACACCTCTGCTAGGACCTCAACATGCGTCACCTGTTCCTTCTGCTCTTGGTCGCCTGCGCAGGCACCCAAACCACTCCAGTCGCACAAGAGACCACCCCAGATGGCCTCGTGGTCGCCGCGGATCCGTTCGCGCTGCCTCCAGGTGCCGCAGACAGTGCCGCCACTGTGGAACTGGTCAGCGCAGGGTCCACGGGTGAGGCGGAGCTCATCCGGCTTCATCCGCGAGAAGGCTTCACTCAGCGCATGATCATGAGCATGACGATGTCCATGGCGATGGACATGGGGGTGCCGATGCCCACGGTCGAAATGCCGACGAGTCATATGATCTTTGCCGTCCGCGTCGTGAATACGAACGAAGACGGTCTCACCCGCCGAGAGCTTCTCCTCGAAGAAATCCGCGTTGATCCAGGCGAGCACGCTGCCGCGATGGAAGCAGAACTACTACCTCTCCAAGGGCTCAGGGGGGTTGAAATCGTCGATTCCCGAGGGCGCACGCTCTACCTTGCATACGACATTCCAGAAGGCGTGTCAGACGCGACGCGCGCGAGCCTGGTGCGCATGCAGGACGTCATGAAACAAGTGCAGCCGCCCTTTCCAATCGAGCCCGTTGCGGTTGGCGCACGCTGGCGCGTGGCGTCCGAAATTCGCAACCAGGTCGTGATGCAGCAGGTGCAAGAGTACGAGCTGGTGGAACGAGAAGGCGATCACATCGTGCTCCAAGTCGTCACGACGCAGTCGGCGCAGCCTCAGGTCATGGAAGTTCCTCAGCCTGGAGTCAGCGCACGCCTCCTGTCTTTGGTGGGCGAGGGAACGGGCCGCTCGGAGATCAACCTCACTCAGATTGCGCCGAACGCCGTGGCGGATGTACGCGTGGAGCTCCAGTCGGAGATCATTCCTGACGGACAGCCCATGGTTTCCATGATGATGACAACACGAGTGCACCTGGAAACGGCGCCCCGCTAGAGCTTCTGATAATCTCTCGCCCATGCGCGAGATTCATGACCAAGCCACCGCCAAGACCCACTTGGAGCGCGCTGAAACGCTGACTGATGTCGTCTTCCAGGGCATCGACCTTCAGCCCTTTGCCGCGCTCCTTCGAGAACGTGATGTTGAAGGAACAGTGTTCCTTGGCTGTGAACTTGGTCGGGATACGCTGGCGGAGATCACGCGCCGCGGCGCCCTCGTCTTCCCCAAGTTGCGTTCCAAGCCCTGGAACGCCTACCGAACGTCGCTCTACACCGCGGATGAGCTCTTCGATGGCTTCAACGCCGACGAACCCTGTACGTATTGCGACACCTTTGACGCCCGCGTTTGGCGCCATTGGCGAGACGAAGGTGGAGCACATCCGCACGGCGTGATGGAGACCCTCGCCAGAAGGCTCCACGACCATTCGATCTACGAAGCTATGACCACACTCCTCGAAGGCCAAGAAAAGGTCGTCGCCGTCATGGGCGGACACTCCATGAAGCGAGACGAGCCTGCGTTCGCCAAAGTAGCTCGCCTGAGCCAGACCTTGTCTGAGCGTGGATATTTCCTAGCGAGCGGTGGCGGGCCTGGCGCGATGGAAGCCACCCACCTCGGCGTTTGGTTTGCAGGGAAGCCCGAGACTGAACTCGACGACGCGATCCACGTCTTGTCCAAGGCGCCGCTCTACAAGGACGAAGAGTTCTTAAGCCAGGCGTTTCGTGTTCGGGACAAGTATCCCTATGAGGACACCTGCCCGCCGAGTCTGGGAATCCCCACATGGCTCTACGGTCATGAGCCGCCAAACCCCTTCGCGACGCACATCGCGAAGTTCTTCGCCAACAGCGTCCGCGAGGATGGGCTCGTCACCATCGCGACCCACGGTATCGTCTTCGCCCCCGGCAGCGCAGGCACGATCCAAGAGATCTTCCAGGACGCTGCTCAGAACCACTACGGCACAGCCAAGAGCAAAGTCTCGCCGATGGTGTTCATGGACGAAGAATACTGGACGGAGACGCGCCCTGTGTACGAGCTGGTCAAGACCATGTCGGAGGGGCTCCCTTACGCCGAGCTCTTGACCATCGGTGACGACGTGAACGAGCTCGTCTCCTTCATCGAATCGCATCCTCCCGTGAAGGTCGAAGACTCAGGCTGGAATGTCTGCGGACTTCACTGTTCGCCCTAGTCCGACGGCCCAAGCATCAGTCGCCCGGCAAGAAGTCGAGCATCTCCGGCGGCACGCGTTCTCCGGCGGCGGCGATTCGTTCGTCCCCCTTGCCGTCGACGAACACGATGACGCGGCCGGCGGTGCCACTGAGAATCGTGAACTCGCCGGAAGCTGCCACACGCAAATCCTCACCTTCCGCTCGAAGCGTGGCCGTGCCGCGCTTCATAAGATGGTGCAGGATTCCTTGGACTCGAAGTTCCGCCGGGACTCTCCCCGCAGGCAGAATGTCCGTGTTCCTGAGGAGCGCGAGGTCCTTCGCCTCCGGGTCGAGCTGAACCACCCAGTGGGCGTGATCGCTTCCAGGCGTCTTAAAAAGACGCGCGACAAACTCCCCTTCTTCACGGACCTCGATCATCGCCGAGAGCCAAAGCTCTTCAGTTGCGTAGAGAAGCACATCGCCCACCTGGAGCCCACGCGGCCCCTTGGGTTTCGGCGGCCCCTTTTCCTGGGGAGGTGGCGCCCGTCGGTCTCGGAGCCGGCGTAGAATATACGCCGCCGCCGCTGTGGCAGCGGCTCCAACGGCGAGCTCGATGATCACTGCTCAGCTCCGGCCGCGACAAATTGCTGAGCCGCCGCGAAGGGGTCCTTGGCGGCACAAACGGATGAAATTGCAGCGACCATAGCAGCGCCCGCTCGAAACGCGTCCTTGGCGCGTTCAACCGTGATGCCGCCGATGGCCACCACGGGCACTTCGACGTTTGCGCAGATCGATTCAAGGCCACGAAGCCCCACCGTGGCGTCGGGGTTCGCTTTTGAGCTTGTGTCGAAGACGGGCCCAAACCCAATCAGGTCTGCGTCGCCCGCGGCTTTGGCCTGCGCCATATTGTGAGTGGAGACGCCGATGGGACCCTTGAAGAAGCGTCGCGCCTCTTCGATAGGAAGGTCGTCTTGTCCAAGATGGAGGCCATCCGCGCCAGTAAGCAGAGCCAGGTCAAAACGGTCGTTCATCACGAAAGGCACTCCAGCCTCGTTGCAACGCTTTCGAAGCTCGAGCCCCAGCTCATAGCGCTGCCGATCGCTTCCGTTCTTCCAACGAAGCTGCATGGCCGTAGGACCCGCCCGAAGAATCGCGGCGGCGGTCTCCAAAGGCGGCAGCACACAGTGCTCCGGGTCCACGATCGCGTAAAATCCCTTCCATTTCTGGTTCACGGGCCTTCTTAGCACCGCCACTCGCCTCAGCGCTCAAGTTCTGGGCTGGTCCGCCGATTCTCTCCCTATGGACACGTTGATCGTTGGAGAAGCTTCTCCGGAGCGCCGCAGAGGCGCAATACGCGCCGCGGACCGCGCAGGTTGCTCCGCCATCGTGGTTGCGACCGCGGCCGAGGCACGCGAAGCACTTGCAGATCATGCCCCTCAGGCGATCTTTATCGACCACAAACAGGACATCGCCGGCTTCGTTGCGTGGGTCCGTGGTCAGGCCAGTCTCTTCACCGTGCCTGTGATTGTGATGGTCCCGGCAGCGGATGAAACACGATTTCATCAGGCGCACTGCGCGGGAGCGGATGACGCGATCGTCAACACGGACGATGGCGCCATCACGAGACGTCTTGCAAACCTCTCTGAGTTCGACCCAGCACGTCGCCCCGAAGTCACACAAGGCGAGTGCCTGATCGCATCGGCCAATGAAGGTCGCCGCAGGGTTCTTGGACGAATCGCGCGACAAGCAGGCTTCGACGTTCTTTTCGCTGTGGATACGAATGAACTGGAGGCCCACGCCTCGAAGGTCTCCCTTATCGTTGCTGAGTCAGACCTTCCCACCGCCGGACCCGGTACTGAGTTCGACTGGGTTCGAGAAAAGCAGGACGTTCCCGCGATCATCTTGGCACCAGAGGCAGAGGTCCCATCGCTTCACTCGCGGCTGGCGCCCCACCGCTGCTCTGTGGGTGCTATGAATGCGCCCCCGGACCACCTCCTCTTTCAGGCCAACGAGCTCCTGCGCCCTGACGTGAGCAATATTCGAGCGTCGAAGCGTGTGCTTCATGGAGCGATCTGCACATTTCGACCCGCGGGTTCACTCGAGCCGGCTTTTGCTCTCACCTATAACTGGAGCCGCGAAGGTCTTTACGTTCGCACTCTTGATCCACCCTCTCGGGGACAGGATCTCTGGCTCGAGGTTCGTCTCCCATTCCGACGAGAAGCTGCCCACGTGCGTGGCAAAGTCGTCTGGGCCACGGGTCCGCACCGACCTGGAGGCACTACACCACCGGGCTTTGGCTTGAAGATCCAGGCTGCGGATTCACCACCAGGTGATCTCACGCAGTACCGACAAGCGTACGAAGAGCTCGTCGCCGGCAACGCGGAGCTCCTCCGCGTCGCGTAGTTCCGCTGAACACGAATCCCTACAGTGTTAGTCCGCACATTGTCGTATCTATGGTGTGACCGTTCGCAGTCCGAGCAGTACTGACCAATGGCCAACGATCGCTGGATGGCTGTTGCTCTCACCACTCCACCTCATATGCGGGGCTCTTGCCGCTGCAATAATACGGCTTCTCTAAGCGTAAGTAGCTTTGGGGCCGCTTTTCTAAAGTTCTCCTAGGCAGGTTCCGTCGGCTGTTTTAGCCTCCGGCCTGTTCGAGTCCACGGACGACGGGCAAAAGGGGACAGAGATGCGAACGCGCGAAGATATCGAATCGTACCTGATGCGAGCCAACCTCTCTTTCAAAGCCGTCGGTGATGGTGAGGACGAGGACATTTGGTTGGTCCGCGACACAAGCTCCGGCGAGAACGTTGTGATCTCGCTAACTGGGCCGCTTGTGCTTTTCCGGGTGCGCGTGATGGAGCTCGACGACGTTGAGAAACGCGAAGGGCTCTTCGAGAAGCTCCTTATTCTCAACGCCGAAGAAATGGTCCATGGCGCCTACGGCATCGAGCAAAACCACATCGTGCTCACCGCCGGTCTGGCCATCGAAAACCTCGACTATAACGAATTCCAAGGCGTCGTTGACGACATCACTTTGGCTCTAACCAACCACTACGCGACCCTCGCCGCATTCCGCACCAGCGGAGCTGCCGGCGCCGAGTAACTCCGCTACGCTAGAAACGAAGAAGGACTGAAGCATGGGTTTTTTCGGCCGCCTCGCCACGCTCATTAAGAGCAACCTCAACGACCTGATCAGCAAATCGGAAGATCCCGAGAAGATGCTGAATCAGATCATCGTCGACATGAATACGCAGCTGGTGGAGGCGAAAAAGCAAGTCGCCAGGGCCATTGCTGACGAAAAGCGTCTGCAAAAGCAGTACAAAGCGGAAAAGAACGTCGCCGCCGAGTGGGAAAAGAAAGCCATGATGGCGATCCGCGCGGGTGACGAGAACCTCGCGAAGGAAGCGCTCCTTCGCAAGAAGGAGCACGACTCGCTGGAGAAGGCGTACGGCGATCAGTGGCAAAAGCAAAAGCAGGCCACTGACCAGCTTAAGACCGCGCTCCGTGCCCTCAACAACAAGATCGAAGAAGCGAAGCGTAAGAAGAACGTTCTTATTGCTCGCAAGCGCCGCGCCGAAGCGATGAAGAGCATCCAAGAGACCATGAGTGGTCTTTCCGACACGAGCGCTTTCGAAACCTTCGACCGAATGTCGCAGAAGATCGATCAGATCGAGTCTGAAGCCGAAGCGGGTGCCGAACTCGCCGAGGAGTACTCAGGCGACGTCCTTTCGGAGCAGTTCCGCAAACTGGAGATGACCGCTGGCGCAGATGACGACCTGGAAGCGCTCAAGCGCAAGATGGGTCTCATCGAAGAAGAAGCCCCCGTCGTCGCCGCTCGCGTTGATGCCGAGGAAGAAGAAGACATGTCCGAAGAAGAGATGGCGGAGCTCGAGGAAGCACTCGATGCTCTCAAGTCCCGAGAACTCGGCGCCTAGTTCACTCCCTGTTCGGTTCACAAAGGGCCCGCAGTCGCGTGACATGCTCATAGGAGCATGTCGCGCCCCGACGCTCGCCCCGAAGCTTCTCGATTCGCCAGCGCTGATAGCGCCACCAGCGCTCAGAACACCTTCCTGCTTGCATCTGAGACACAAATTCTCGGCTCGATGCTGAATGCA
>JBLHKB010000082.1:0-17014 GCA_047619315.1 Polyangiales bacterium | reverse complement strand
CTCTGCGAGGCGCCCAAGCCGAGCGCCAAGGTCTTCGAGCTTATGCGTCCCGCAAACGCGCTCCAAGCTCTCAAGAACAGGACGGGCACTGGTTTCTGCGCGCAACATCGCTTTTTCTCCTTCCCAGCCGAAGCCAGGGAAGTTTCATGAATCGTTGAAAGTTACCTAGACCCGCTGTTGGACTTGGTCAAGGGAGCGGCATTAATGCACTAGGTTTAACGGGTTCGCCCGCTCCGAAGGTAGGGCAGTACCCACACCAAACACAGAGAGCGGGCGATGTAGACGCTGGTGACGAGATGGCCTTGAATTTCCGCCAGAAACTCCGCGGAAGGGGACTCCGGAATGGGCCAGAGGAGGCCCGGGTCCTCGACGAGGGCGGCCATCAGGCCGACGCCCGCCGCGTTGAAGATCGCGGCGATCCACGTGGCCTTGGAGACGTAGTTCCGTGACAGAAACGTGAACACGAGGGGAAGGAAGAGGAGCGCGAGCATACTGCTGCGGGCGGCGTCTGGACCGGACGCAAAGCGAGCGAACACAAGGGCGGCGGCCATCGTCACGACGGGCCCAAGCCACGAGGGTCGAAGTCCACGCTGTTTGCCGGAGCCGCCGCGGAAGTCTGCGCGAGCCAGCGGCCAGAAGCGGTCGACAACCTCGACGAGCCAGTACGCGTGAGCGCGAAGCGATGCGTCGTCGACGAGCGCAGCGCTCACCCGGAGGGAAGCGCTCTGGAGTTCGACGGTCTCTTCGACGACGGCGATGTCTTCATCGTCACTGGTGTAGGCGGCTTCGAAGAGCGAGAAGAGATCGGACAGCCCCGCGCGCTCATGTTGGGCGAGCTCTTTCGAAAATGTGAACGCCAAGTCGAAGCCGCGGTGAACGGGTTGTTTGGTCTGTAGAGCAAGAGGAGCGGCCGGTAACGCTTCTCCGAACGTGGCCCAGTTACCCCCATCCTCGCTTGGGGGAGTGGGTGCAGCCGGAAAGGGAAGGGTCATGGCAATGGCCGGCCCAAACGACACTTCGGGAGCGCTCCCATCTACGAGCACACATCCGAATGTTCGCTCGGTCCAAGCATCAAGCTCCCCATCGCCGACGACGTGCGCAGAGAGCGCAGAGACGACGTCCTCGACAGCGCTCTTCGCCATGGGCTCTTTGGAGCGCCAAAGAACTAGCCGCTCGCTTTTGGAGCGCTCTTCTTCCTCAGCCATTCTCCGAGGAACTTACTCAGCCGCGTCGCGTGCGCGGAGCAGTTCATCCGGCGAAACGATGCGTCCCAGGATAGCCGAGGCGGCCACCGTCAGAGGGCTTGCGAGGTAGACTTCGCCGGGGCCTGAACGACCCGGGAAATTTCGGTTTTGGGCGCTGATGGACACCTGGGATTTGTTCCGCGAAGCGCCTGGGCCCGCGTTGATGCAGGCGCCGCAGCTTGGAGGAATCACCGTGGCGCCGGCCTTGTCGAAAAGCTCTGGGTAGCCCATGGATTCGGCGTATTTACGAATGTTTTGGCTGCCGTACTGGATGTAGCATTCGACGTGTTCGGGCACCCGGAGACCACGTTCAACCGCGGCGCTGAAGACGCGGGCGTACATGTCCATGTCGCTCTTCTTGCCACCGGTGCATGAGCCGCCGTAGGCGATGTCGATCTTGATGCCTTCAGGAAGCTCTTCCATCGTGATGCCGTTGCGGGGGTCGCCTGGGGTAGCGACCATCGGCGTGACATCGGCCAGATCGATCTCGATCGTCTCGAGGTATTCCGCGCCCTCATCGCTCTTGAGAATGCCAGCGCGAACGGTGGCTTCATCGAGGCCTCGTTGTGTGACGAGGTAGTCAACGATGAGGTCATCGGCTTCGATGATGCCGGTAAACCCACCAGCCTCGACGGCCATGTTCGTGAGCGTCGCGCGTTCATCGAGGGGCATCGTTTTGATGGCGGGGCCCGTGAACTCGAGCACGCGTCCGATGCCCTTCGACGTGCGGAAGAACGGCTGGCTCAAGATGTAGAGCATCACGTCCTTGGCGCAGATGTCGGCTCGCATCTCTCCGCTCAACACGAAGCGGACGCTCTCTGGAACCTTTACGCGGACATCCTTGGTGTACCAAGAGTTCGCCATGTCTGTGCTGCCAACACCAAAAGCAAACGAGCCGAGCACGCCCGCCATGCACGTGTGACTGTCGGTGCCGATGACGAGGTCACCTGGCATCGCGAGGTCTTCAACGACGGCGTTGTGACAGATGGCTTCGGACCCGCCGGCTTCGGCTTCGCCATAGAGCTTGAGGCCGTGCTTCTCGGCAAATCCCTGCTGGGTGGTGGCAAGACCATCGGCTTTCTCGAGAAGCCCCATGTCCCGCTTTTCCTGCGACATCACATCGCCGAGGAAGGTGAGATGGTCGCGGAACGTGTAGACGCTCTCCTTGTCTGTGACCTGAGCGTCTTCGCCGAGGGCCGCTCGGAAGAGAGAGTCCGCCATGGGCGTCACGTATTCGTGACTGAAACGAACGTCCGCTCGCACGAAGAGAGCGTCCCCGGGTTTGACGGCTGGCGTGCCGAGGACGCCGGAGGCGGCGTCGACGATAGCGTTCTTGGCGATGATCTTCTCGACGAGTGTCATCGGCCTGGCAGGGGTCGTGATGGCTGGAGGTGAGACCTCGCCGGCCATACGCGCTTTGTTGTAGGCGAAGAGGCCGCCGAAGCGCACGATGTCCGCGCTGATCGCGTCGAGCCCCTTCGTGAACTCCTCGATCTGAATGCTCTCACCCGCCAAGATTCGGTCAAGGATCGAAAAATCCGTGGTGGTCAGAAGGCCGATGTTTTGGCAGTTCTGTCCGTAGATTTTCTCGATGGTATTGGCGACGACGAGCTTGATGCCGGCGGCTTGTTCGCTGAAAGGAGCCGTCTCGCGCGATGAACCACAGCCCTTCGAGAGGCCGCTGACGATGACGTCGAATCCGCCATCTTTGATGCCGTCTTTTTCGACGACACCACCCTTCAGGCCCACCATCGAATAACGCCCGAGGGTCTCGTCGTAGTGAAAGCAAACCCAGCCAGGGGTGATCTCGTCCGTCGAGATATTATTGCGAAGGGGACGTTCTCGATCGAAGACCAGGTCCTCGCCTTGGAGCTGGGTCAAAATGAGCGCGGGATCCTCCGTGAGATAGAGAACGCGTCGCGGGAAGGAGAGTGTTGTGGGTCGGGTCATGAGGCGTGAGTCGTTCTCCCCCAGAGGGGTCGGCTTCGCCTATCATCGTCCTGGATCAGGGAGGAGCTGACTACAGGTGGCCGTGCGCAAAGTCACTCTCAGCCGTCGCTTCGGCCACAAAGCGCTACAATGAAGGTTGTGAGCAGTGCATTTATCGTTGGGTCGAGTGGGTATACCGGACAGCACTTGGTTCAGACTGGCCCCAAGTTGGGTTGTTCCGTCGTCGCCCACGTTCGTCCACGCTCTTCGAAAGAGGAGGCGATGCGGACGCTTTGCGCTGACAACGGCGCGTGTTTGGAGCTCGTCCCTTTCGAAAAAGACGCGTTTGCGGCGGCGCTTGAACGCCATGCACCGACCTTCGTCTTTGCGTGCTTGGGAACGACGCGTCGGCGTGCTGCGGAGGAGGCGGAGGCGAACTACGAAAGTGTCGACTACGGGCTGACGAAGTTCGTGATGGATGCGTGCAGCGCGATGGCGCAGCCGCCACGTTTTGTATACCTCTCTGCTCTTGGCGGAGGTCGACCTTCGACCAATGCCTATATGTCCGTCCGCTATCGCGTGGAGACGGAGCTGCGGGCTTCTCCCTTGTCTTGGACCATCGCGCGCCCAGCCTTTATCAGCGGTCCGGACCGTGGGGAGTCGAGACCGATGGAGCGCTTCGGCGCCGCCGCAGGTGATGGCGTGTTGCGCGCTCTTGGCTTCCTTGGCGCGAAACGGCTGGAGCGAAAGTACGCATCCTTAAGCGGCGCGGCGCTCGCCGAGGGGATGCTTCGGGCGGCGCTCCAGGACCACGAGCGAGGAACCAGCACGGTTTGGGAGGCAGACACGTTGCGCGCGGCTTCGTTCGGTTGACTCCATCCACCGAGCCCGGCAGCCTGGCGCATGACGAAACCGCTCTTTGGGAAAGTTCTTGTCGCCAACCGTGGCGAAATCGCGGTCCGAGTTATTCGCACTTTGCGCGAGATGGGAATTCGGAGCGTCGCCGTCTATTCCGATCCAGACCGCGATGCGCTCCACGTCCGCATGGCGGATGAAGCCTATCCACTCGGCGGAGTAACGAGCGCGGAGAGCTACTTGGTCGGCTCGCGAATCCTTGAGATCTGTCGCCGGGCAGGCGTCGACGCCATTCACCCGGGCTACGGTTTCTTGAGCGAGAACGCTGAGTTCGTCCGCGAGTGTCAGAGCGCGGGTGTAGTGTTCATTGGACCAAGCCCCGAAGCCATGGAGGCGATGGGCTCCAAGACCGCAGCTCGCGAGAAGATGATCGCTGCGGGCGTACCGGTCGTTCCTGGCGACAACGCGGGCAACGCAGATGCGCTCGCCGAGAGCGCGGCGAAGCTCGGCTTTCCCGTCATGCTCAAGGCGTCCGCCGGCGGCGGCGGCAAGGGGATGCGTTTCGTCGAGCGGCCCGAAGATTTGGCTCTCGCCTATGAGCGTGCCTGCTCCGAAGCCCTCGCCGCGTTTGGCGACGCGACGGTGTACATCGAGAAGGCCATTATTCGACCGCGCCACGTGGAGATTCAGGTCCTCGCCGACCGAGCTGGAAACACCGTTCATCTCTTCGAACGCGACTGTTCGATTCAGCGCCGGCATCAGAAGGTGGTTGAAGAAGCACCTTCGCCAGCCAGCAACGAAGCCCTCATCGCGGAGATGGGCGCAGTGGCGGTTCGTGCCGCGGAAGCCGTCTCGTACGAGGGAGCCGGGACAATCGAGTTTCTGCTTTCGGAGACGGGCGAGTTCTACTTCTTGGAGATGAATACGCGGCTTCAGGTGGAGCACCCCGTCACGGAGTTGATTACGGGCATCGACCTCGTTAGAGAGCAGGTCCGCGTCGCCGCTGGTGAAGACCTTGGCTACGGGCAGTCCGATTTGAGCAAGCGTGGGCACGCCATCGAGTGCCGTATCTATGCGGAAGACCCGGCCATGGGATTTATGCCCAGCCCGGGCACGATTCACGTGATGCGCGCGCCCGCCGGGCCTGGAGTACGCGATGACTCCGGCGCATACGAAGGCGTCGAGATCACGCCTCACTACGACCCTCTCATCAGCAAGCTGAGCGTCTGGGCGGCGACACGTGAGCAAGCCGTACAGCGCATGGAGCGAGCGCTGCGCGAGTATGTCGTGGCTGGCATCGCGACGAACATTCCGTTCCATCTTCAGCTTATGGCGCACCCGGATTTTCGCGCCGGCAAATACGACACCGGCTTCATCGCGGAGCACGAGGATGTTTTGCTCAAGAGCCGCGCGAAAGCCGACCCCGATGTTCTCGCTTTGGCGTCGGCGATTCATCAGGGCTTTCAGGACGCAGCTCAGGTTCAAAGCGCATCCCCAGCGGCATCACAGGCGATTTCGCCTTGGCGACTGGGCTCTCTGACGCGCCCTTAGCGTCCTCCGCACGCTGCGACTTTTTTGCCGCCACCCGCCCCGGTCCCGTATCCCAAGAGGGTCGGCTCAGGGCGAACGCGTCGGCGGAAGGGCAAAAAATGAAAGCAGCGACGTTAGCAGCGGTCCTATTGGGAGCGGGGTTGATCTTCGTTCCGGCGGTAGAGGGTGATTCCACCACGCGTTTGGCGATCGGCGACCTTGGGTCTCCACGGGACGGAATGCCGGCCATCGATCAAGCACTCACGCTGGAGCTTCAGCGGAGTGGTGCTCGTGTCACCACGTCTTCGAGAGCGGAGTTCATCTTGACGGGCGCTGTCACGCGCTTCGAAGTGGATCGATCCGCTCGCCGAGTTTCACTGGAGTGCGAGGTGTCTCTCGTCGTCAGCGATCGTGAAGGTAATGTTCGCTTCCTGTTGAACGGACGTGCGGCTGGGCGTGGCGCGCCTCGCAGTGAGCTTCGGGCATCTGTGCTTCGCGCGGCCGTTCGTGGCGCGATACGCAACTTGAGCGTCGGTATCGAAAACGGGTAGCGCGCCCGTTAGCACTTCAGCCAACGGATGGAGCGTGCGCGCCGTAGCTCCAGCCAGCCGCCTCAGACGGCTAGGGTAGGGAACTAGAGCGTCCGTCGGACCGGCATGACATCCGGGTTGAAGTCGCCTTCCATCGCTACGTCTGTGGCTCGCAGGATGACGATTCCCGCCGAGCCGCCGCCGCCGCCGCCGTTGCCGTTGATGCTACTTGTGGAGTCCCCATCGTCTGGAGTGGAGCCGCCACCGTCGCCGCCGTCGGTTCCAGGTTGACCTCCGCTCGCCGTTCCAGAGGTGGGTCCATCTTCACCGTTTTCGTTTCCGTTGCCGGTGTTCGTCGGACCGGCGCCGCCGCCGCCGCCGGTGACGGAGAGGGTTCCTTGCATTTCGACCCGCGGTGCCTCGAGGAGGATCGTGCCTCCGGCGCCGCCGCCGCCGCCGCTGCCCCAGTTACTCACGTTCGAGGCGGACGTCCCACCGGCGCCGCCGCCGCCGGTGGCGCGGATCGTACCCTGAAGGTTGAGGGTCCCAAGGCTGCTGATTTGAATCGCGCCGCCGCCGCCACCGCCGTTGCCTTCACGGCCTCGGGCACCAGGACCTACGCCGCCGCCGCTTCCGCCCAGAAGTGGCTCGCCGGAGCTGCTGATCGCCGGGCCACCTTCACCACCTCGTGCGGGGCCATCCCCCGCGGCTCCACCGCGTCCTCCATCGCTGAGGCCACCCGCGCCGCCGCCGCCGCCGTCACCAAAAGGCTCTTGTTGCCCACCAGCAAGTCCGCCGCTGTCACCCGATCCATTGGGATTTACGCGAGAGCCACCAAAATACCCTCCGGCGCCAGGGGAGTTTCCTTCCGCCCGAAGATCGAAGGTACCTTCGATGGAGACGTTGCCGGATGCGATGAGGATCAGGGGAAGAGATCCGAAGATTCGAACATAGCTCGAGCCCGAGGTTTCGACGGTACCGACGGTCCACACGCACGCGGAGAGGCCACTGTTCATTGTTTGTATGTCAGCGCTGCCGTTTGTGACGCGACAATCATCAGTGTTGAGTTCGTAGTTGCCGCTGGGAATGATGAGATCGGGCGCTCCGGGTTGGAATGCGTCGGCGCCCAGGTTCGAGGGCACGAATTGTTCTCGCTCGATGCAGAGGCCTGTTGTTGCGTCGCAGCCGCCGTCGCACGGGAAGCGCGTGTAGGTGGCCTCGCCGGCACATCGCAGGCTGACGTCGCCACGACACATGTCTGGAGCACCGGGGCATGCGTTGATGGCCCGACAGCCGCCAAAGTCGAGGTCGCACATGGTGTTCTCACGACATGGCTCTGAGACGTCTGCTCCGTCCACGCACGTCACATAATCGTTCCCATCGCAGCGCGGTGGGCGGCCCTCGCATCCGGGCCCCGCATCCACAAGTGGCGGTGGTCCGCTGTCCCTGCCGGCGTCGAAGGGCAGAGGTCCTGAATCGTTTCCTGGACCCGCATCCACCCGCGGGACGTCGGGGCCTGGGCCGCCATCAACACCGCTATCAAAGCCATCTCCGCCGAGAAGACCGGGATCCGGCGAAATTACGGCACTGCACGAGCAGAGAACCAAAAGGAGCAAGAGACGCATGGACCTAGTTTGCCATAGCCGCCTCCTAAGTGCAGGCGTCTTCATTCGCTGAGTTCGACCGGGAAAAGCGGGGCTCCTTGGGAGCGGGTGCTATAGCCGACGAATGCGGCCCGAGGGATGGACGACAGTGGGAACCGTATTGGCCATGGTGGTTGTGATGGCTTTCGATCTGGCGGGTCCAGACATGGCGCTCGTCGCAGGGCTCACTTTGCTCCTCGCGACAGGAGTTCTGGCGCCTGAGGAAGCGTTCTCTGGGTTCGCCAACCCCGCCGTCGCCACGATCGCAGCACTATTTGTCGTCGCGGCGGGCGTCCGTGAAACGGGCGCGCTCGATTTTGTGGCGCGTCGTGTTCTAGGCAATCCGAAAGGCACAGCCAGCGCTCAGCTTCGTGTGATGGCGCCGGTGGGCCTGCTGAGTGGATTTCTCAACAATACGCCCGTGGTTGCGATGTTCGTTCCGCTCATCCAGCGATGGTCCAAGCAGATCTCCCAGCCAGTTTCGTTCTTGCTCATGCCCCTCAGCTACGCCGCCATTCTTGGCGGGATGTGCACACTCATCGGTACGAGTACGTCGCTATTGGTCGCAGGCATGTATGAGGCGCGCGTCGGTGAGACGCTGGGCGTCTTTGATATCACCCCCCTCGGGGTCCCCGTTTTCTTGGTTGGAACGGCCTACATGCTCTTGGTCTCTTCACGACTTCTTCGGCGTGGCTCTGGCGTCGACGCCATGAGCGAGGGCGCCAAGGAGTACGCCATCGCGTTCCGAGTGAACACCAACTCTCCGGTCGTAGGACAGACCATCGAGGAATGTCTACGTTCGCTCCCGAAGCTTTTCCTCTTCGAAATGGAACGGGATGGTGAGCTCTTTCCTGCCGTGAAGCCGTCGACGAAGCTGCGTCCCGACGATATTCTGCGGTTTGCCGGCATCATCGTCGATGCCGCCGTCGACCTACGGAAAAAGGGTCTAGTGCCAGCCGGGGATCAGCTAGCGAAGCTGACGGGGCGGAGCGAACGGACCTGGGTCGAAGCCGTGGTCTCGGCCTCTGGACCTCTCAACGGCAAGACGGTTCGAGAGTCGCGCTTCCGAACGGAATACAACGCCGCGATCATCGCTGTGCACCGCCAGGGCGCTCGCGTGAGTTCGAAAGTCGGCGACATCGTCCTTCAACCAGGCGACATGCTGCTGGTGGAGGGTGCTCCCTCGTTCGTTCGCCGCTACCGGAGTGATCCTAGCTTTGTGCTCGTCGCTGCCGTGGCCGGAAGCGAAGCGCCGAAACATGAAAAAGCGTGGGTCGCCGGCGCCATCCTCGCGGTGATGGTTGCGACGAATGCCAGCGGTCTTCTCTCCCTTCTGACCAGCTCTCTTCTCGCGGCTGGGCTCATGCTCACCACGCGCTGCATCACTGGACCTCAAGCACGAACGGCTCTTGACCTCCGGGTCCTGGTGACCGTAGGTGCGGCCATCGGTCTTGGCGTGGCGGTGGAAAAAAGCGGGGCGGCCAGTGTGCTCGGGGACGGCCTCGTCGCGGCCCTCGCTTCGAGCGGCACACTCGTTCTCATGGCCGTCATTTTCGGCGTCACAGCGCTTCTGGCCGGCTTTGTCTACACGGCGACGTCTGCAGCGCTCATGTTTCCCATCGCTGCGCAGGTCGCGGAGGCGGCGAATATCCCTCTTCTCCCGATGACGCTCCTCGTCATCATTGCTGCCTGCTCGGCGTTTTCGTCTCCGATTGGCTATGCCGCCAACCTCATGGTCTATGGCCCGGGCGGGTATCGTTTTCGCGATTTTCTCAAGGTTGGGCTCCCTCTACAGATTCTCGTCGGTGCCGTGACCCTCACGGTTCTGAGCTACGGCTGGCTCTGATTCACGGGGTCGTCTTCGAACGCCCCAAATATCACCCCCATTAGAGGGGTTCGGACTTTCCGCAGCCTTCCCCAGTCTGCTATACAAGCCCTCTTTCGCTGGTGGCATCTCACGCCGGCAGGGCTCTCGAAGGCGGGAACAAAATCTATGGCAACGAAGATCATCAAAGGCGGCACCGTCGTCACAGCGGACGGCGAATCACGAGCGGATGTGCTCATCGACGGTGAAAAGGTGGTGGCCGTTGGTCCCGATCTCGACGCTCAGGGAGCCGACGTCATCGACGCGTCGGGCGCGTACGTGATGCCTGGCGGGATCGATCCTCACACGCACATGGAGTTGCCCTTTATGGGCACCGTCGCGTCTGAAGACTTCTTCACGGGCACCAGCGCCGCCGCCGCCGGCGGAACCACGATGATCCTCGACTTCGTTATCCCGGCGCCGCAGCAACGCATGATGGACGCGTACAAAGAGTGGCGGGGCTGGGCAGAGAAGTCAGCCTGTGACTACTCCTTTCACGTGGCCGTCACTTGGTGGGACCAGAGCGTTCACGACGACATGGGCACGTTGACCACGGAGCACGGAGTCAACAGCTTCAAGCACTTCATGGCCTACAAGAACGCCATCATGTGCGACGACGAGATCCTCGTGAACAGCTTCTCGCGAGCACGCGATTTGGGCGCGCTTGCGACGGTGCACGCTGAGAACGGCGAGCTTGTGTATCGCCTCCAGCAGGAGATCTTCGACAAGGGCATCACGGGCCCTGAAGGGCACCCGCTCTCGCGTCCTCCCGAGGTCGAAGGCGAAGCCGCCAATCGCGCGATTCGAATCGCCGAGGTGCTCGGCGCGCCGCTCTACCTTGTCCACACCTCCTGCATCGACGCCCTCGAAGCCGTGACGCGCGCGCGCCTCGAAGGCCAGCTCGTGTTTGCTGAGGTCCTCGCGCAGCATCTAGTCATCGACGACAGCCACTACCGTCATCCGGACTGGGACCATGCCGCGCACTACGTGATGAGCCCTCCCTTCCGCAGCAAGGAGCACCAGGCTGCCCTTTGGCGCGGTCTCCAAGGCGGCATGCTTCAGACCACTGCGACGGATCATTGCTGCTTCTGCACGCCGCAGAAGGCGGCGGGCAAGGACGACTTCCGCAAGATCCCTAACGGCACCGGCGGAGTCGAAGACCGTATGAGCGTGCTCTGGCATCATGGTGTGCGTACCGGTCGATTGACGCCGAGCCAGTTCGTCGCCGTCACAAGCACGAACACCGCAAAGATCTTCAACATTCATCCGAAGAAGGGCGCCATCACCCCCGGCGCCGACGCGGACATCGTGATCTGGGACCCCGAGAAGACCCGAACGATCACCCAGAAGGACTCGCACCAGAACGTTGACTTTAACATCTACGAAGGCATGGAAGTTACGGGCGCTGCGGCGACCACGCTGAGCCGCGGCACCGTGGTTTGGGCCGACGGAGAACTTCGAACGGTGAAGGGCGCTGGACGGAACGTCGAGCGACCTTGCTTCCCCGACTACTGGTCCGCCCAGTCCAAGCGCAACGCCCTCGCCGAGCCCACCGCGGTAAAGCGTTAGGCTTTCATGAGCGCACGTTTCCTATGAGCAAGCCCAAAACATCCGACAACGCGCTGATCTACGGCGTCGACGATATCCCACCGCCGATGGAAACGGCGGTCTTGGGTCTTCAGCATTACCTAACAATGTTTGGGTCGACGGTGGCGATTCCGTTGATGATGGCCGCGCCTCTCGGCATCAGCGATGACGCCGAGAAGCTCGGATGGCTCATCGGCACGATGTTCTTCGTGTCCGGAATTGCAACGCTGCTCCAGACGACGATCGGCAACCGCCTGCCCATCGTGCAGGGCGGGACGTTCTCGTTCTTGGCGCCGGCCATTGCCATCTGCGGCATGGCCTCGCTCAACACGGCTGGCTTCGAAGTGAAGATGCAGCACATCCAGGGCGCCGTGATCATCGGCGGCGTGGCACAGATGGCCGTCGGCTACTCCGGCCTCATCGGGAAGCTGCTCAAGTACGTGGGCCCCGTGACCATTGCGCCGACCATCGCCCTCATCGGTTTGGCGCTCTATCCTTTTGGCGTTCCGACGGTGGCCCTCGATTGGAAGATCGGTGGTCTCACCATCTTCCTCGTCGTTCTCTTCTCTCAGGTACTGCGGAAGAAACACCGCATCTTTGAGCTCTTCCCAATTCTGTTGGGGATGGGCGGCGCTTGGCTCACAGCCATCGTGTTGAGTGAAGCGGGCTACTACACCGCTGGCGACCCGTCTTTTACGTCCTGGGATCGCGTCGCGGACGCCGCGTGGTTCCGTCTGCCCCTGCCTTTTCAGTGGGGAATGCCGGTGTTCAGTGCCGCCGCCATTATCGGTATGATGGCGGGCGTCGCCGCTTCCATCGTTGAGTCCGTGGGCGATTACTACGCGTGCGCGAGGCTAGCGGGGGCGCCGGTGCCGACGCCCAAAGTCGTAAGTCGCGGTATTGGTACAGAAGGGCTTGGCGGGCTCATTGCGGGTATTTTCGGGTCGGGCAACGGAACCACGAGCTACAGCGAGAACATCGGCGCCATCGGCCTGACACGCGTTGGCTCTCGCCGCGTTGTGCAGGTGGGTGCGGTCATCATGATCGTCCTCGGCGTCACCTCGAAGTTCGGTGCGCTGTTTACGGCGATGCCGCAGCCCGTCGTCGGTGGCATGTACTGCACGCTCTTCGGCATGATCGTCGCGGTCGGTTTATCCAATCTGCAGTTCGTGGACATGAACGCGTCGCGGAACCTGTTCATCATTGGCTTCGCGTTCTTTATGGGACTAAGCCTGCCGTTCTACTTGGGCGGCTATCTCGCCGCGCATCCGGACCCCTTCGTGAATTCGCACTGGGCTTTGAAGGCTCTTGGCGACGTGGGCATTACGCTTGGAAGCACAGGCATGGCGGTTGGCGCCGTCATCGCCGTGGTGCTCGACAATATCGTTCCCGGCACTGACGAGGAACGTGGACTGACGAACTGGGGTAACTCTCCAGATGCAGAGACGAACAGCAAAGATGAAGGCGCGGAGAAGACCGCCGCCAGTGAAGAGGAATAGACACCATGACGAACACGACATTCACACCACGCAGCTACGAGTTCACCCCTTACGTGGCCTGCAAAAATTGGATCGGCGGCGAATGGACCGACTCGGCTAGCGGCAAGACGCACGCTGTGATCAACCCTCGCCACGGCAAAGAGATGGGCCAGATGGCTTGGTCTGACGAGTCGGACACGAACCGAGCGATCGCCGCTGCAGAGAAAGCCTTCCCCGCATGGAAGGCGACGCCGATGAAAGAGCGCGCGCAGGTTCTTTATCGCGTGAAGCAGATCATGGAGAGCAAGCTCGACGAGCTCGCTTGGCTGCTGAGCCACGAGAACGGGAAGACCATCGCTCAGGCGAAGGGCGAAGTCCTCAAAGGCATCGAGTGCGTTGAATACGGTTGCTCGCTGCCCAACATCGCCCAGGGCGAGCAGCTTGATGTGAGCCGCGGAATCAACTGCAGCGTCACGCACGAACCCCTTGGTGTTTGCGCCGGAATCGTGCCGTTCAACTTTCCGTCGATGGTGCCCCTCTGGATGCTTCCGCAGGTGCTAGTCGCCGGCAACACCTTCGTACTCAAGCCTTCGGAGCAGGTTCCTTACTCCTCCATGCGTCTTGCGGAGATCTTCAAAGAAGCCGGCCTTCCGGACGGCGTGCTCAACATCGTCAATGGCGGCAAAGAGACCGTAGAAGCGCTCTGCGATAGCACCGTCGTGAAGGCTCTCGGATTCGTCGGCAGCACGAAGGTCGCAAAGATCGTCTACGCACGAGGCGCCCAAACCGGCAAGAAGGTGCTCGGTCTTGGCGGCGCAAAGAACCACCTCATCGTGGTTCCGGACGCCGACGTGAAGATCACGAGCGAGACCGTCGTGGCCTCGGCTTACGGCTGCGCCGGACAGCGATGCATGGCCGCCAGCGTCATGGTCGGCGTCGGAGATATCCAGCCTATCGTCGACAAGATTGTCGAGATCACCAAGGGCGTGAAACTCGGCGAGGAGATGGGTTCCATCATCACGCCTGAGAGCGTGGAGCGCATCAACAAGTACATCACGGACGCTGAAGCCAGGGGCGCCACGGTGCTCGTCGATGGCCGCGGTCAAAGCGTCGACGGCCAGCCTGGCAACTGGGTGGGACCGACGGTTCTCGACAACGTCTCTCCGGACATGCCTGCGGGCTGCGAAGAGATTTTCGGGCCGGTGCTTTCGATCATCCGCACGGACACCTTGGACAAGGCCATCGCCATTGAAAACAACAACGCTTACGGGAACGCGGCCGCGATCTTTACGACGAGCGGCGCCGTGGCGCGCTACGCCATGGAGCGCGTCAGCGCCGGTATGTGCGGCGTAAACATCGGCGTCCCTGTGCCTCGTGAACCCTTCGCTTTCGGTGGCTGGAACGACTCCAAGCTCGGTAGCGGCGACCTCACCGGCTACGACGGTTTCCGTTTCTGGACGAGACCCCGAAAGGTCACATCGCGCTGGGCAACCGCCAAAGACGCCACCTGGATGAGCTGAGCTGAGCTCTCTATAGGCAAGAAGCGACACACGGAGAGGAATAACAAAAATGACTGAGAAGATGAGTGGCGAAGAGATTGTGCGGCTCTGCAAAAAGCACACGATGTACACGTGGACCAAGGGCGAGGTAGTCGACCCTATGCCGATCGAGCGAGCCGAAGGCGTGTATATCTACACGCCCGATGGCGAAAAGATCCTCGACTTCAACAGTCAGCTCATGTGCGTGAATATCGGCCACGGTCACCCCAAGGTGATCGAGGCCATCAAACGTCAGGCGGACCAACTCACCTACGTCTACCCGGGCACGGCGACGGAAGCTCGCGCGCGTCTTGGCCAGCTTCTCGCAGAGGTCACTCCCGGCGATATCAACACGTTCTTCTTCACGCTCGGGGGTGCGGAGGCCAACGAGAACGCCCTGAAGGCCGCTCGTCTCTTCACCGGCAAGCAGAAGGTCATCACACGCTACCGCAGCTATCACGGCGCGACGAACGCAATGATGTCGCTCACCGGCGACCCCCGACGCTGGCACAACGAGCCCGGGATGCCCGGCGTGATTCGCGTGATGGACCCGCAGCCCTACCACTACTCCTTCGGCATCAGCGACGAAGAGAAGACGCGGAACAACCTTCAATACCTCGAAGAAGTCATCATGTACGAAGGGCCGCAGAACATCGCGGCCATGTTCATCGAGACGGTCACCGGCACCAACGGCATTTTGCCTCCGCCCAAGGGCTACTTAAAAGGCCTCCGGGCGCTCCTCGACAAGTACGAGATCTTGCTCGTCTGTGACGAGGTCATGGCGGGCTTTGGTCGGACTGGAAAGATGTACGCCTTCGAACACGGCGACATCGTTCCGGACATCGTCACCATGGCGAAGGGCCTGACGAGCGCTTACCTACCCCTCGGCGCGATGGGCGTCAGCGACCGCATCGCGGAGCACTTTCGGAAGAACGTCTTCTGGGGTGGGTTGACCTACAACGCACACCCTATGGGCGCCGCCGCCGCCATCGCGGCCATCGAGGTACTTCGAGACGAAGGCATGATCGAGAACGCTGTCGCCATGGGTGAGATCATGCGCAGCGAAATGGATCGTATGGTCGAGAAGCACCCCTCGGCAAAGTGCGGCCGCCAGATTGGACTCTTCGGCATGATGGACGTGCAGAAGAACTCGAAGGGCGATCTCATCGCGCCCTACAACGGCACACATCCAGCCATGGAGGAACTCAAGCGGCACTTCCGCGCGAGCGGTATGTTCACCTTCGTCCGCTGGAGCCACTTTATGTGCAATCCGCCGCTTTGCATCAACGAAGAGGAGCTTCGTGAGGGCTTTGCCATCATCGACAAGGGCCTCGACATCACAGACAAGGCCTTCGAAGGCTAGAGCACGCTCCACAACCAACACACGGCCGCGTCGCGGCCGGAGCGCGCCGCTTTGACACGTCCCCAGCTCAAGAATGGATTCCATTCCTTTGCCTCATGGACCGTAAAATCGAGGCTCTCTGTCCACGACGTGCCCACGCGTAGTGACGAGATGTGTTCTAATCCCGCTCACTCAGAGGACCCCTATGACGAACGTTCCAGAACTCGAAAAGACGCGCTCCGAAGACGTCTTTGGTGAATTTAAGCCGGCCTACGATCGTGGCCATGCACTCGCGGAGGCGCACCGATGTCTCTACTGCGAAGATGCGCCGTGCATCAAGGCATGCCCGACGTCCATCGACATCCCGACGTTCATTCGAAAGATCGCGACGGAGAACGTGAAGGGTTCGGCGAAGACTATCTTCGACGCGAACATTCTCGGCATGAGCTGCGCGCGCGTTTGCCCCGTCGAGGTGCTCTGCGTCGGCGACTGCGTGTTCAATCACATGGAGCAGCCGCCTATTCAGATCGGGAAGCTCCAGCGTTACTCCACGGACATGGCCTTTGAGAAAGACTGGCACTTCTACGAAGCTGGCGCCGACACCGGCAAGAGCGTCGGCATTGTCGGAGGCGGCCCGGCTGCCCTCGCGGCGGCGCACGAGCTTCGCATCGCGGGGCACGCGGTCACCATCTACGAAAAGCGGGACGTCATCGGCGGCCTCAACACGACGGGCATCGCGCCCTATAAGATGAAGGCCGACGCCTCCGTTGAAGAAGCCAACTGGGTACTCGCCATCGGCGGCGTCGAGCTCAAGACGGGCTTCGAGGTTGGCAAGGACGCGTCCTTTGAAGAGATCGAGGGCAAGCACGACGCGCTGATCTTGGCATTTGGTCTCGGACCGGACAGCAGCCTGAAGGCGAGCGGCGAAGACTTGGACGGCGTGTATGGCGCCGTGGACTACATTGAGCGCTTCAAGGTCGGTACCGTCGACTTGAGCGGAGTGAAGGAAGCCGTCGTCGTCGGCGGCGGAAACACCGCACTCGATGCCGTCCGCGAACTTCGTGGTCTCGGTGTCCCTTCGGTGACGATGGCTTACCGCGGACAAGAAGAGGGCATGAGCGGCTACAAGCACGAGTGGAAGGCCGGCAAAGTCGAAGGCGTCCGCGCCGCCTTCGGCACGCAGCCGACCGCGTTCGAAGGGGAGGGCAAAGTCAGTGGCGTTCGCTGCGACCGCCTCGACGAAAACAAGAAGCCTGTTCCCGGAGGCGAGCACGTCCTTCCAGCGGATTTGGTTCTTCTCGCCATCGGCCAGGGCAAGCTCGGCGAACTCGTCGAGAAAATGGACGGCGTGAAGGTCGAATGGGGCTGCATCCAAGTCGACGAACATGGCGCCACTGGGCGTAAAGGTGTTTACGCTGCAGGCGATGCCGCAAATGGCGGCACTGAGGTCGTCTACGCCGCCGCCGAAGGAAAA
>JBLHKB010000081.1:0-17207 GCA_047619315.1 Polyangiales bacterium | reverse complement strand
GAAGCCCGAGATTGAAAAGAGCGAGTGGCGCCTCGAACTGGCCGGGGCATGCGAGCGTCCCCACAGAGTGGACTGGGCCGAGCTTGCGGAGCTCTCGACGGTTGATGACGTCAGCGACTTTCACTGCGTCACAACCTGGTCACGCTTTGACGTGCCGTGGCGAGGTGTTCGTTTCTCTGAGCTAGCGGCTTTAGCGGGTGTTCATGAGAACGCGCATTTCGTGCTCTGCCATGGATACGACGGGTACACGACGAACGTCTCGCTTGTTGAAGCGATGAAACCGGACGTGCTCCTTGCCACGCACGCCGACGGTGAGCCGCTGACCCGCGAGCATGGCGGACCCGCGAGACTGATCACCCCGCAGCTTTATGCGTGGAAGGGGACAAAGTGGATCTCCAAGATCGAGTTCCTTGAGGAAGACCAGCTTGGGTTCTGGGAAGAGCGAGGATATTCGAACACCGCCCACCCGTGGCGTGAGGACCGGTACTCTTAGGTGGCTTCTCAGCGTGCCCTAAAGATCGTGGGGAGCGACCCCAAGGGCGAAGGCGTGGTCGCCACCCTTGAGCTTGCCTGCGGGTGTATTCACACCTTCGATATCGAGTCGGATCGCCTTCTGGAGACGGTGAACGGCGACACGATTGCGGTGGGCAAATACCCTTGCCCCCAAGGGCACCCGCTCGCGCGTCGTTAGCTTCTCAAACCGAACATCACACCAACATTCCGGCGATCGTTGCCGTCATACAGGCGGCCAATGTGCCGCCGATCATCGCTCGAAGACCTAGCCGAGCGAGGTCGCTCCGGCGGTCCGGAGCGATGGCGCTGATGCCGCCTATTTGAATTGCGATGGAGCCGAAGTTGGCGAATCCGCAGAGCGCGTAGGTGGCGATGACGACGCTTCGATACTGAAGCTGCACGCCTTCCTTGAGCATCTCAGCCAGGTGTCCGTAGGCGTAGAATTCCGTGGCGACGAGCTTCTCACCGAGGAGCGTTCCAACGGTGGCGCAGTCCTCCGGCGCGACGCCCATGGACAGCGCGAGGGGCTGAAATACGAAGCCAAGAATTCCTTGGAGCGTCCAGGGTGTGAGCTCTGCATCAAACCAGTGGTTGGCGGCCAAAACAGGTAACCCCAGGAGCGCGTTGGCCATGGCCACGAGCGCGATGAACGCGAGCAACATCGCGCCGACGTTGAGTGCAAGTTTGAGCCCGTCGCCTGCGCCGCGGGCTGCCGCATCGATGAGGTTTGCGTCGACCTTCTTCGAAGTCAGCTCCGCGCCTTCGGCTGTATCGGGCGTTTCCGTCTCCGGCAGCATCACCTTTGCAATGACAAGGGCCGCTGGTGCGCTGAGCACGGAGGCTGCGATGAGGTGTCCGGCGATCTCTGGGAAGTCGTCTTCGAGCATATCGACGTAGCCCGCGAGTACTCCGCCAGCGACGGTTGCGAACCCGCCCACCATCACGGCGTTCAGCTCTGAGAGCGTCATCTTGGAGACGTATGGTTGGATCACGAGGGGCGCTTCGGTCTGCCCCACGAAAATATTCGCCGCGGCGCTGAGGGTTTCTGCGCCGCTAGTCTTCATCGTTCGGCGCATGAGCCATGCGAGCCCCGTGACGACCCGCTGCACGAGCCCGAGATGGTAGAGCACCGCCATCAGCGAACTAAAGAAGAGGATCGTGGGCAGCACGTGAAGTGCGATGGAAAACCCGCTGTCCATCAACGCGTCGCCAAAGACGAAGCGCGAGCCCTCTTCGGTGAACTGCAAGAGCCAGAGCACCGCGTCATTGAGAAAGCGAAATAGCGCTAGACCGGGGCCTGTCCGCAAGACCAACACGGCGAACGTGAGCTGCAGGCCAACGCCCCAGAACACGAGGCGCCACGGAAAGAGTTTCTTGTGCGATGAGAAGACCCATGCCAGAAAAAGCATGAACCCAATTCCCAGAAACGAGAGCGCGCGCTGCCACCAGGGCACGGGCGCGGAACGTTCGCGCAGCGTCTGAAGTGCGTCGCTAGCCCGCGCAGGTTCTTCGGCGGTCGCAGCGGCGTTTGCGCTTTCACCCGCAAACTCTTCGCTGGACTCGGCCTGGTCAGAAAGAGCGTCTTCCTGCGCGCTCGCCACTGTCACCAGGGCAAGCAGCGCTAGAAAGCACGCGACGACGCGCACGCGCCACGCGGAGTGCGGGCGCGTCGTCAAAGGCTACTCGTACATCGCTTCGATTTCCGAAGCGAAGCTCTCGTTAACCTTGCGGCGCTTGACCTTGAGCGTCGGCGTCAGCTCGCCGTCTTCGACGGTAAAGTTTCGCGAGAGAATGGCGAACTTTTTGATCTGCTCCACGCGCGCAAACTTCTCGTTCATCGCCGTGACCCACTTTTGGATGTCTTCACGCAGCTTTGCGCTCTCGTGAAGCTTCGCGGCATCTTCGCCGTTGTCCGCCGCCCAGGCAGCGCCCAGATCGGGGTCGATGGTGACGACCGCGGACAAGTATTTACGACGGTCGCCGATGACGACGGCTTCGTTGATGAGCTCGTGGTTCTTGAGCTCCGCTTCGATGTTCTTGGGCGCAATGTTCTTGCCGCCGGCGGTGATGATGATCTCTTTCTTTCGTCCGATGATCTTCAGGAAGTCGCCGTCCCATGCGCCGAGGTCGCCGGAGTAAAGCCAGCCATCCTTCAGCGTGTCGTTCGTTGCATCTTCGTCCTTGTAATAGCCCAAGAAGACGTTCGGTCCGCGAACGAGAATTTCTTCGTCGTCAGCGAGCTTAACTTCTACTCCGGGAACCGCAGGACCCACGGTGCCAAACTTGAATTTGTTCGGCTGGTTGAAGGTCGTTGGGCCGGTGTCTTCGGACTGGCCGTAGACTTCCATCACAGGAATATCGAGGCTCGCGAAGAACTCCAAAACCTCAGGCGCGATGGGTGCGGCGCCTGTGACGCAGATTCGCGCACGACCGAGACCGACGGCGGGCTTAAGCTTCGAGAACACCAACTTGTTGGCGATGGCATAACCGATGCCACCCGGCGTTCCACCCGTCGAACGGGTCATCGTGGCTTCCATGCCCTTCTTCTTGGCCCAGCCGACAAGCTTCGCTTTGAAGCCCGTGGCGAGTTTCATCTTCCCTGAGATGCCCGCGTGGAACTTCTCCCAGATTCGCGGAACACCGAAGAACACTGTGGGCTGAACCTCTTTGAGGTTGTCCGGAACCTTCTCGATGGACTCGGAAAAGTACACGCTCGCGCCAGCGGTAATCGGCCCGTGAATCGAGAACATCTGCTCAGCGATGTGCGAGAGTGGAAGATAGGAGAGGGTGCTGTCACTCGCCGTGAAGGACACCATCTTGACCGCTGCATCGGCAGTCCACGCGAGGTTCTCATGCGAGAGCATGACGCCCTTTGGAGGCCCGGTTGTGCCGCTCGTGTAGATGAGCGTGGCGAGAGCGTTGGGGTCGAGGGCAGCGATGCGTTCGTCGACAACGCTGTCTTCGGTTTCGTCGGCCTTGGCCAGGAACTCTTCCCAAGACATCGCACCTTCAAGTTTCGGCGTGCCCTTCATCGTGACGATGTGCTTCAGGTGCGGAAGGTTCGCGCGTTCGCTTTCGATCTTCCGGAACTGCGCTTCGTTCTCCACGAGGATGAGTGGGCACTCAGAGTGGTTCACGATGTACGCGACCTCTTCCGGCGAACACGTGGCGTAGATTCCCGCGGGCGCTCCGCCAGCGGACATCGTCGCCAGATCCATCACGACCCACTCGGGACGATTGAATCCGAGGATGGTGGTTGTTTGTGTTGGCTCGAAGCCAAGAGTGATCAGCGCGCGTGTCGCGAGGCGTACCTCTGCGACGTAGTCGCTGTAGCTCGACGCGTTCCAGACCCCTCCATCCCGCACATGAAATGCGGGTGCGTTTGGGTGCGATTTTGCCTGTTCCATTAGGCGGCTCGGAATTGTTTCGTTCCCCACGTCGACCTTCCTTTTGAGTTTTTCCAAACGGTCTCTTGCTTGGCGGAGCGAATCATAGCCGATCTGGCGCGAAAAGTAGCGCTTTGCCTTTCCCATCGAACAACGCACTTTTGTGGGAGTCAGACTGACCCATTCGTGGTATGGACCACGAATACGGGAGAAGTGGCCGAGTGGTCGAAGGCGGCGGTTTTGAAAACCGTTGGACCCGCAAGGGTCCCGTGGGTTCGAATCCCTCCTTCTCCGCCAAAAACTAGAACACATTTGCAATGAACGCCGCGCGCCTCGGACATGATCGAACCTGCCCACACTGCGATTCGCTCGTCCGTGGGGAGCGTCTCCAAGAGGGAACGGCGAGAACATGGCTTTGGCGGTGCGAGTGCGGCTGGAGCCAGCTCGTCAGCGAGTCCGGCATCCTTCATCGCGGTCGCGTCCAAAGCTTGATCGAAGAGGCCACGGTGGTCAGCTCAGAGACCGAGTCTGACCGGGATGTCCCGTAAGGTGTTTCGCTCCCAACGATCTCCCTGGTCTGTCTCGACGCTCTGAGGTAATGCTTCGCGACCGGATTCACCCGGTGGAGGTATTATGAGCAAGGTCGAAACGATTCTCGCAAACTATGCAGGCGAAAACCCCGGGGTCGTCGGGAACCTGCGCCGAATGCTCTCACATGGTCGACTTGCGGGCACAGGTAAGCTTGTGGTCCTCCCTGTTGACCAGGGGTTCGAGCACGGTCCCGCACGGACGTTCCAGCCGAACCCGTCAACGTACGATCCCGCCTACCACGCTGCGCTCGCTGTCGAGGCGGGCTGCAGTGCATACGCTGCGCCGCTTGGGTTCATTGAGTCCATCGCCGCAGAGTACGCTGGACGTATTCCGCTGATCCTGAAGGTCAACAACAGCGATAGCCTAGGCGGGCCTGAGCATCCGTGCTCCGCGCTTACTTCGAGCGTTGAAGACGCATTGCGTCTCGGTTGCAGCGCCATCGGTTACACCATCTATCCGGGGTCCGAGCATCGAAACGAGATGTACCGCGACCTCCGTGATCTCATCGCCGAGGCGCGCGCTGTGGGTCTTCCAACGGTGGTTTGGTCCTACGCACGTGGGAATATGCCGAAGGAAGCCGAGACCTCCGTCGACGTCATCGCTTACGCCGCTCAGATCGCATGCCAGCTCGGCGCCCACATCGTGAAGGTGAAGCCACCGACCGATGTCGTTTGGCAAGAAGCGGCGAAGAAGCACTACGAGACGATCCCGCACGCGACCCTCACAGAACGCATCCAGCACGTCGTGCAGTCTTGCTTCGCTGGAAAACGAATCGTGATCTTCTCGGGTGGCGCTTCAAAGGGCCACGACGCGGTCATCGAAGACATCCGCGGTATCGCAGCTGGCGGTGGTTTCGGATCTATTGTGGGTCGGAACGCCTTTCAGCGATCTCATGAGGATGCGCTGAGCCTCCTAAATGAGATCATGGACATCTACGCCGCCGCATAAGCAGCGCGAACCCCATCGCGAAAAGAAAAGCCTGACCGCCTTCTGAGGCGCCTGGCGTGAGCACCGCGCAGCCTTCGGCTGGCGGTGTTTCTAATTCGGGCTCCGGGTCCGTTCCTGGGTCTACTGGGACGACCCCTGGGCCAAGTTCCATGAGATCCGCTTCTGCGGCGCTGACGAGAGCTGTGCGATCGCAAATGTTGGTGCGGAGCCGGCCCTCCTCCTGGCTAGCGAAGACGAGATAGATCTCGCCTGCAGTGAAGCTGAACCCACAGGTGCCCGGGCCAGTGTCGATCTCTAACTCCTCCAGGTCACTGAGGCCTTTCCACTGTTGGGTGATTCGAAACGTGGCACCTGTTTCTGACAGACTCTGAATCTGTCCCTCAAAGATCACGTCCGATGTTTCGAGGGCACGTTCCAGTGAAGGTGGGTTACAATCGCAGGCTTTGGCCTCGAACGAGACCCCTACAATCGCGAAAAAAATGGTGAAGCCGGCGGCTATCGCACGCATTGCGTTGACACTCCTGAAAGGCGAGGCTAATAACTCGCGCTCGTGAGCAGCCTACCTTGGCTGCGTTGACATTGATGGTTTTTTGGAGAGGTGCCCGAGTGGCCGAAGGGAATCGCTTGCTAAGCGATCGTATGGTTTATAGCCGTACCGCGGGTTCGAATCCCGCCCTCTCCGCCAAGGTCTAGGGTGTGGGCCAAAAAGGATGACGAATCGAATCATGTCGTCCTTGACGGTCCCGCACCTTAGGTTATGTTTCGCTCGCTCAAGGATTCGTAGCTCAATTGGATAGAGCGCCGGTCTACGGAACCGGAGGTTGGAGGTTCGAGTCCTCCCGAGTCCGCCACCAAAAAAGCCCACCGCGATCGCGGTGGGCTTTTTCTTTTGGGGCTGGCCCACTGACATGGATACGAGCGCCGAATAGCCTCTCCTAGCGGTATCCAGGAGGCAGCTCCTCATCCATGTTTCCCTCGCGTTCATCGCCTTCGCACGCGGCGAAGCGGCCACTCACACGCGCGATGCGTGCTTCCGCTGCCACCGCCGCCGCGACTTCTTGAGTTGGCTCGGGCGTATCGGATGCGCACGCGAGCCGGACGATCTGAGGAAGCATCTCGTCGGCTTCTTCCGCGCGGCCCTGCTCTCTAAGCACTGCGGCCGTTCTCCACGATGCAAATGCGTAAAGAGGATGCTCAAGATCACCGAGGAGGTAGCGGAAGCTTCGTGCCGCATCGCTCCAGCGCTCCCCCTCAAAGTAGATCTCACCTAATATCATCCAGGCGAGTCCATGCAGTTCTGCAGAGTCCGAATGGCGATCGGTGAAACGTTCCGCGAGATTCACGGCGCGGGGCAGTGCTCCTCTCCAAGCGGCGACGAGCTCCAGAAAATCCCGAGTTGTCGCGAGCTCGCCTCGTACACGGCGTAAGCGACGCAATGCCCTGCGCACCTCGCGGCGAGCCAGCCGTACCTCGCGGCTCCCCTCGTTGAGCTCTTCGATCTCGTAAAGAAGAGCTGTGATGTAGCGGAGAGTCCTCGTGTGGCGTTCTGATCCACGAAGACCACGAATCGACTCCTCGAGGGTCGCAGAATCCTCAACGGGTCGCGCAACTTCGGCGTGCCACTGCCCAGCCCAACGAAGGAGGTAGTCCGAGGGTTCAAGCTCGACCTCGACAATCGTGGCCGGCGCGATCTCCGGGGCTGCTCCGCATGCCACGCAGAGGACCAAAGCGAAGGTGAGTGCGAGACGCATAAGCGACCATAGCACCCTCGACGTGTGCAGACGGTGGTGCGAGGCTCCACCGAATGAGCCGCGACGAAGGATGGATGCAGGAAGCCTTGGTGCTCGCCAAAAGAGCGGCGGACCGAGGCGAGGTGCCAGTGGGTGCCGTGGTGGTGCGCGACGAGACGATCGTCGGGGTCGGGTACAACCTCCGTGAGAGCGCCCAGGACCCCACCGCCCATGCTGAGCTTATTGCTGTTCGGGCAGCAGCGGCACGGCTTGGCTCGTGGCGCCTCGATGAATGCGAGGTGTTCGTCACGCTTGAGCCTTGCCCGATGTGCGCAGGTATGTTGGTGGCGGCGAGGGTGCCTCGTGTGGTTTATGGTGCCCTAGACCCCAAAGCAGGGGCTACGGAGTCGCTGTTTCGACTGGGCGACGACGCTCGGCTCAATCACCGCTTTGAGTCTGTATCGGGTGTTCTCGAGCACGAGTGCAGCGCAGTTCTGACCGAGTTTTTCGCTGCGATTCGTGCGAGTCGCAAAACGGGGTCGAAAGCCCGTTGACAGCAACCATGCGTTTGCTAGCTTCGCCCGCGGAGAGCTGGCCGAGTGGTCGAAGGCGTTTGATTCGAAATCAAAAGTATCGGTAACGGTACCACGGGTTCAAATCCCGTGTTCTCCGCCAAACCAGTCCTCGGGCTGTCGTTCTTTTACAGTTAGATTTTTTGTTCATTTTTTGATGAGCAAGCGTTAGTGCGCTCCTCCAACAAACGTTGTTGGTTGGGTGGCGAAACGGGAGGGGTGACCGAGTGGTCGAAGGTGCACGATTGGAAATCGTGTGTGCCTGAAAGGGTACCAAGGGTTCGAATCCCTTCCTCTCCGCCGCTGCAATGCACGCAGCAGACCTTGTGGTCCTGCCAACGCTGGCCCGTGAACTCCGCCAGGCCCGGAAGGGAGCAACGGTAACGGTTACCAGCGTGTGGTGGGGCCTTTTTAATTGTCGGTGACGTGCTCCGCGTCCTGACTTTTAAGAAGTGACCCCGGCTGATACCAAGGATTGTACGCGTCTTCGAACGCGTTGATAGCGATGCTGATCGCTGGCTCCAGAGCTGTGATGTGATGCCACCATCCAAAGGGGATGAAGAGGCTGTCTCCCGGCCCCAATACAAAGTCGTGGATGCGAACATCCTTCAGGTGCTCATCCGTCTCGAAGGAAGCAAGAGCCGGCCCATAGAGCCCTCTTGCGGCAACAGCGACACTTCGCTCCGCTGGGGCGATGAGACGTACCCGTTTGTGGCCGACGAGCTGCGTAAAGAGAATGTCGGATTGGTCATGATGGAGTGGTGTGACGGTTCCTCCAGGTCCCAGCCAAAGCGCCGTGGCCGGTGGAAGCGGGCGATTGAAAAAGCCTGGCGGGGGAGTGATGTCTTCATGCAGGGAGGCGAACGCTTCGCCGCGCATGATCCCATCGCGCGCCACGACGTAGAAGTCGTTGCTTTGGGGTTCTCCTTCGATGCGCCTGATGACTTCGCCGAGGGGCGTTTCCTTCGTGAGCGACGCATGATTTCGGTCGTAGTCTTCGTCGTCCTCGCGGCCGAACATCGCCTGGACGTTTACGTGGCCGAAGTGCTCCGCGAACCATGCCATCGACCACTTGGCTCGGGCTGGCCAGTCATCGGCAAAGCGTGGCAAAAGCACCGGGCGATTGGCGGCGCGAAAACAACGCTGAAAACGCTCCGCGTCGAGTGTCTCCATCGTTTCGATCACAAGTGTGCGGGTGCGCTTGCGTTCGAGGCGCAGGATCATCTCGGCGCGCAAAGCCCGAACCTGGACGGCATATGCCGCATGGAAAACGGGCGAACGCCGCACGCCTTCGACGGCAGCTAATGCTTGGGCTGCCGAAAGACCTTCGACTTCTAGCTCATGCGCGATGTCCACCGCCGGCTCGCCCTTAAGCAGGTTCTCGGCGATCCAAGTCAGCCACGCTTCATCGACGACAGCGGGGACGTCGTTCGACGACACGCCCTCGACTACTCACTTGGGCGGGGAGCCGGCATTGGCGGGATCGGACCGGAGTCTTCAGGCGCCGGCATGGGAGGTGGAGGCCCACCCGCATCTTGGGGCGCGGGCATGGGTGGCACCGGCCCACCCGCGTCGGTCAGCTCAACGGATGCATCTTGAGGGGGCGGCATCGGTGGCGGTGGTCCGCCTGCATCTTCGGGCGGCGGCATCGGAGCAGGCGCGTCTACGCCACCATCGATGGGAGGTGGCCCTGCATCATTGGGTTGTGGCATCGGTGGTGGCATCGGCGAGTCCGCCGTGAATGCGTCACCGGCCCTGATGCCCGCGTCGATCATTGCTGGGCCAGAGTCACTTGGAGACGTGTCATCCGAGCACCCCCCAATCGCCATTCCTCCCGCTAAGACAAAGCTTGTTGCTGTTCTTACAAAGACGGGCCGCTTGGGCTTTTTCGTCAACGCCATGGTGCGACCTTAGCATGCTGTCGCGACGACCGCGAAGAGCCGGGGGTGGAGTTCATTCAAGGCGATCGTGCGAACTGTAAATCCACTGGCTTCCAGTTCGCGGCGCGCCTCGTCGACGAAAAACTGTAGATAGTACATGACGAAGGGCGGTTTCCAGAGCGCATTTCGAACACGCATCGCGCCGTCGAAGGCCGCGGCAAGCGCATGTGAAAGCGAGAGGCGAGGTGGCGGCGAAGATGTGACGAAGACGAATCGCCCGCCGTCGACGAGAACACGACGCGCTTCTCGAAGTAAGCGCCGTATATCGCTGCGTTCGAAGTGCCCAAACGCGCCGAAGCTTGTCACGAGCTCGAAACTCGCTTCCCAGTCTGCGGGGAGTCTCAGGGCATCCACTTTGTGCCAATCGATGTTGGGGCTTCGTTCTTGGGCGACGCGCAGCATCCCCGCACTCGCGTCGACACCGCCGACGCGTGCCCCGCGTACCGCAAGTGCGCGGGCGGCGGCTCCAGTTCCGGTGCACAGGTCGAGGGCGCGGAGATCTCTTAGCGGTTCGACGATGTCGAGCGTGGCAGTGATGATCGAGTCTGGCGTTCGAAAAGGGGTGTGGTCGAAGCGCGGAGCGAGGAGATCATAGCCTTCTTCCACACTCGACAGCGCTTGCCGCGCGAGCTCCCAAAGCGTCGGCCCGTCTGGATGAAAGAGGCGCATCTTCTCTTCATGGTTCGAGTCTGCAACACGCGCCAATGTGCGCCGATTCCCAGACGTGGTAGGCCGGCTTGTGCTCTGGCTTCGTTTCTTCAAACTCCTCAGCGCGTTCGCGTTTGTCGCCGGAAGCCTCGGGGCCCTCATGCCTGGCGTGGACCATGCGACGCGAAAGCTATTTGTTTTCGCGATCGCGGCCCCTGGATTTGGGGCCACGTGGGCCCTCGGTTTTATTCTCGTTTCGCTCTCGGGTCACTCCGTGGTGGCTCCGTGGGTCCTTCTTTCTCTTGTGACCTCGATGGTGGTCCTCCAGGTTTTGCTCTACCTGGCGGGGCGAGAAGGCCGTGGAGGCATTAAATCGCGTGGAATCGCCCTATTCTGTCTGATCGCGACCCTCGCGCTCATGGTTTGGCGTCCTGCCTAGCCCTGGTGCACCTGGTACCCAACATGCGAATCAGCCTTTCGCTTTTGCCCGCCGTCTTCCCGAGTTGAGCACTCGTTCGGTGAAGCCGCGTGACATAAGGGCGATGAATTGTAGGATGCGCTCATGACGTTGACGGCACGTTTTCTGAGCTTGGTTCTCCCGGTTTTTGTTCTGTCTGCATCCATTGCAGCGGCTCAGTTCGATGAGGAGTTCGCGGAGTTCGAGGACGAGCCCGCCGAAGCGGAGCCGGTGGAAGCGGAGCCTGCCACCGACGACTTTTCCGATTTTGATGAGTTCGAGTCCGAGGAGACTTCGGAGAGCGAAACGGAAACGACCGTCGAGGCGGATCTCGAGGATGCCGATGGAGAGCCCGCTGAAGAAGAAGTGGAGACAGACCCACGCGATCATCCTTCGGACCTTCGCCGCTTTCGCCTCGGCAACACGTTCCTCGGAACGACAGGCGGCTTCCACGTCCCTCATGCTCTTGGCGCTCCAGCCGGAACCTTCCGCGTGCAGCTCTCCTTGGAGTTCATGGCGAAGAACGGCTTCCTGTTCGAAGAGGACGGTCACAGCCGCGTTGGCGGTGGGCTCTCCATCAGCTGGGCGGTTCACGAGATGGTTGAGGTCTACGGGTCCCTCGCCAGCTACGCGACTTCGAATACGAGCGAGTTCCCGAACCTTCTTATCGTTCTCGGGGACCTCGACGTTGGTGTAAAGGTCGGTGTGCCGTTGAGCGACACCGTCTCCGTCGGTGGTGATCTTGGATTCTTGCTCCCCACTGGAAGCGGCCTTGGGCCGGCCTTCGGCAGCCTTGGACTACGTCTGCGTGCGAACGCCACCATCGACCTGCGCGGCAAGCCAGACCCAAAGCCCTTCATCGCGCGCTTTAGTCTCGGCTACACATTCGATCGCTCAGAGAACCTCATCGAGGCGGATGAAAACCGTCGCTATGATCGTCTACCGGATGCCCTTGAGCGTGGAGACGAAACCCGGCACCTCATTACCCGCGCTGAACGAAATGCGCTCTCCATCGACCGCACGGACTTCCTCAACATTGGCATCGGCTTGGAGGCGCCCCTCGAGATCGGCGATGACATGGTGCTCAGTCCGATCCTCGAGTACGCGCTCGGCGTTCCCGTCAATCGTCAGGGATATGTCTGTCCCTTCATTCCTTCCGAGCCAGGCGGGAGTGAGCCGCGTGCCGGGGACGACAGCTGTCTTGAGCAAGAGGGCTTCTCGTCTTTCCCACAGACTCTCACGTTGGGCGCGCGTTTCCTGCCGCCCGTCCGCGGTCTTCAGATTCACGCCGCTCTTGATGTGGGCCTGACCGGACGAAGTGGAGATGTCGCGGTTCGTGAACTTTCCCAGACCGCGCCATGGAAGCTCTGGATTGGACTTGCCTACGCCCACGACGCGCGATCTCCTCAGGTCCCGCCGCCCGTCTTTCGCGAGGTCGACGTATCCGTTGATGTCCCCGCACCTGAGCTTCCAGGCGGGCGTATTCTCGGACGCGTACTTGCGACCGTGGGCGATGCACCCATCGCCGACGCGACGATTCGGTTCATGGAGCCGTCGATGACGTCGCTCCGTGGCGCCGCCGATGGCACGTTTAACAGTTACCGTTTTCCACCAGGCACGATCCGCATGACCATCGATGGTGCAGGCCACAATGCGGGCGCTTGTGAAGCGACAATTCCAGAAGAGGGCGGTGACCAAGAAGTTGTGTGCCGTCTCGAGCGCGCCCTCGTCGCCGTCGAAGAAGACTCCGTCGTCATCCTGGAGCAGATTCAGTTTGCCTTCGACTCGCACGAGATCCTCGAGGAGTCGTTTGGACTCATGGGCCAGATCGCGACGGCGCTTCGGGAGCACGCTGAGATTCGCGTGGTCGAAATCCAAGGCCACACGGATGACCAGGGCAACGACCAGTACAACGCAACGCTGTCGCAGCGACGCGCCGAGTCCGTCCAGGCGTGGTTGTCGGAGAACGGAGTCGAAGCCGGCCGCCTTCGAGCTCGGGGCTATGGCGAGATCGCGCCGCTCGTGAGAGACACGACAGACGAAGCACGCGCTGCCAATCGACGTGTTGAGTTCCGAATTATGGAGCGCAGCGAGTGAGCGAACGAGAAAGCCCGTCGGTCAATTCTTCAAAGCGCTTCATGGCCGTCACCGCGTTGGTGGTGGCCGCGGCTGGTGGCGCAGCGCTCTTCTTGGCGCAGTGCACGCGAACGCGGCCCATGGACGCTCGAGAAGCGGACCGTCTCGCCGGAGCAACCCTATACCGAACGTACTGCGGGCTTTGCCATGGAGACCAAGGGGAGGGCTACACGGCCGACGATGCGAACGCCCTGAACAATCAAGACTTCCTTGTGAGTGTCAGCGACGAGTTCTTGCGCATCAATATCGCCGATGGCCATCCCGGCACGGCGATGGCTGCCTATGCCCGAGAGGCGGGCGGTCCCTTGGAGGCGGTTGATATCGACCTACTCGTCGCCTTTATCCGTGGCTGGCAGACCGAACCCAATGTGGAGCTGTCGGCCGAGCCTATTGAAGGGGACATTGCGAACGGCCGCTCGGTCTTCGCGCGAGAGTGCGCGAGCTGTCATGGGACAAACGGTCGCGGCGATAGTGCTCTGAGCCTAGACAATGGAGTGTTCCTCCGAAGCGCGAGCGACGCGCAGATCGAGTATGCAATTCGTGTTGGCCGGCGTGGCACTCCCATGCCTGCCTTCGCCGGAGAGCTTCAAGACGCCACCATTCGAGACCTCACCGCGCTGATTCGCAGCTGGGAAGCCGATGCGGATGACACGGTCCCCGACGCCGCATCCGAGATCGGTGAGGGCCCAGCGATCATCAACCCGGACGGCGATGCCCCGCAGTTCTCAGCGCTCCGCGAAGGTCGCTACGTGCCCTCGGAGGAGGTGGGACGCGCAATTGAGGCAGGAAAGCGTCTAGTGATTCTCGATGCTCGTCCGCCGTCGGACTACGTGCGATTCCATATCGTCGGCGCGATCCCTTCGCCTTACTACGGTGTCGCAGAAGTCATCGATCGTATTCCAAACGATGGCACCTGGGTGATCGCTTACTGCGCCTGCCCTCATGCCGCCTCTGGGCGCGTTATGGACTATCTCCGGGAGCACGGTTTTGAGAACACGGCGGTTCTGGACGAAGGCGTGCTTCACTGGCGTGAAGAGGGGTTCCCGGTCGTCGAGGGACCGGCCCCCGGCATATTGGCCGACGCCGAATAGCTACTTCTGGGTTTCACGAAAGCGGCCAGCGAGGGTGCGAACAAATGCGCCCATCCACGGCTTCATGACACCAACTTCGCTTTCAAAAACCTCGGACGTGATCACTTGGCAGACGCAATCTTCTTTGGCGGTGACCGAAGCGGTGCGTGGTCCTGGGGAGAGTATGGCGGTTTCGCCGAACACTTCGCCGGGGCCCATCGTCCGAATTTCGCGTCCCTCCTTCGTGACGACGCAGGTTCCTTTGCGAATGATATAGGCCGCATGACCAAGTTCACCCTCGGCCACGATGACAGTGCCCTTCGCGAAGTTCGTCGAAGGGAAGGGTGCCCCACCACGCTGAAACTGCTGGATTGCGTCTTTGAGCGCACGCACGTTTTCAAACCGGTCCACCTGGTACTTCGCCATGGCTCGGTCAACGATCTCGATCAGAGCACGAGGAACGCTTCCAGGGTCCGTGATCTCCGTGATGGGTGTGTAGGCACCCATCTGTGCGCGAAGCACCGTGGCCCAGAACGTACCGGCGGAGAAGGGCGAGCGCCGGGTTAGCGCTTGGTAGATCAGAGCACCGACCGCAAAGACGTCGGATCGCTCGTCGATTTCGTCGACTGCGCCGCGCGCCTGTTCCGGCGCCATGTGCGTGGGCGTGCCGGCAAGGGTGGGGCCTTCTTCGGGTTCGTCCGGCCGGAAGGGGAAGAAGTTAGCGGTGGCTTCAGAGCGCACGATCGCGACGCCCCAGTCCATGAGGTAGACCTCGCCGAACTCGCCGACCATGATGTTGGAGGGCTTGATGTCGCAGTGAATCACGCCGCGGCTGTGTGCGAAGGAGAGCGCGTCGCACACCTTGATGACGATATCCAAGACCTCAAAAAGTGTGTTGTGGTCAAGCGGCGACGGCGCTTCCTTCATAATCTGGGCAAGCGTCCGCCCGCCCACAAGCTTCATCGTGAAGTAGAGCTGACCGTCCTCATCGATGGCCAACTTTCGTACGGGCACGATGTTTGGATGAGCGAGCTGACCTGTGACCTGTGCTTCGCGCAAAAAGCGCCTGACCGTTCCAGCATCATCCAGGAGGTGCTCGTGAATGCGCTTGCGGGCTGATCGTCTTCCAAGGACCGGGTCGCTGATAACGTCGATGGTTCCCATGCCTCCCGCGGCGAGCGTTCCGAAGCTCTCCGGCTCCCGCCGTTGGGCATCTCGCACATACGCGATGAGTTCTTTGGGATCCCCGGCATTGGCCGTTGCGTTATGCAGCGTCACGGGCCGCTCACTGTCCGAGCAGTGCGACGAGGCAACGGCTGCACCTCGAAGGGAACGGGTCTCTGGCGGCTTTTCCGACATCGGTAAGGGTAACCTACATCAGGGAGATCGCGATGCCCAGGGGCGCTTCTCCTGACTGGTCAACACGCCTATGATGCCGACCATGGCGCGTAAAAGAGTCATTCTCATCGATGGTACGGCTATTGTGTTCCGGGCGTTTTTCGCGATTCCGAGCTCTTTTAGTACGAGCGACGGTATCCCAACGAACGCGACGTATGGCTTTGCCCTGATGTATCGAAAGCTCCTCCAGGGACGTGCCCCAGACCTCGGAGCAGTCATCTTCGATGCACCCGGGAAGACGTTTCGAGACGAGCGTTTCAAAGATTACAAAGCGCACCGGCCCCCAATGCGTTCGGAGATGCGCGTTCAGTTTCCGTGGATTTACAAGGTCGTGGAAGCTCACGACTTTCCTCTTCTGAGCGTGCCCGGCTACGAGGCCGATGACGTCATCGGGACCCTGACGCGCGAGGCCCTCGAAGTGGGACACGAGGTGTTCATCGTCAGTGGCGACAAGGATTTCGCCCAGCTCATCGGCGACCACGTTCGCATGGTCGATACCGTGAAGGACGTCACCTATGACGCCGAACTCGTTCGCAAGAAGTGGGGCGTCAGCCCCGAACTCTTCGTTGATTATCTCGCGTTGGTCGGCGACTCGTCGGACAACATCCCCGGAGTCAAAGGGATCGGCCCCAAGAGCGCCAAAACACTTCTTGAGCGCTTCGGAACCCTCGAAGGAGTTCTCTCCAATACCGCCGAGCTCAAAGGGAAGCAGAAAGAGAACTTAGAGACGTTTGCGGACAACGCGCGCCTCTCGCAGGAGCTGGCGACCATCGACCAGCACGTCCCCCTCGACGTCGGGATTGAGGACCTCGTCGTACCCACGGTGAACACGAAGAAGGTCGACGACCTGTATCGCGAACTTGAGTTTTTCTCTTTGCTGAGCGGGGACGACGCCGCCGCCCATGCAGCGGCCGCAGACCTAAGACCTTTCGCGGACCTGGCGGAAGCCGAGGCCTTCGTCAAAGAAGCTCAAAATACGCATTCGCTTCTGACCGTCCTGCCGGCGTTCGGGGGCTCGCCCATCCTTGGAACGTGCTTAGGCGCGGCCCTCGCGCTGCCAAGCGAAGAAGGCGAAGTCGGCCGCTATCTTCCCATCGCCGGAGTCGGCGGGCTGGGCGAAGAAGCACAGGATTTCCTGTTGAGGGTCTGCGCCGACGAGAGCTTACGAAAGGTGGCTCATGACGTGCGGGATCTGCATTGCTTTGTGGAACGCTCAGGTAGCTCTCTTGCGGGCGTCGTTGGCGACACGCGACTAGCGTCGTTCTTGATCGACCCAGCCCGCGATATTCCCCATCGCCTCGACCAGCTCACCCGGACCTGGCTGCACCGGACGCTTCCTTCGCTCAAGGATCTGACGGGGTCCGGGAAGGCCGAAGTACCTCTGACGGAGTGCGCCCTCGATGATGTCGCTCGGCACTTCGCCAACCTCGCGGCAACGGTCGCTGAGCTTTGGCCAAAGATCGCCGAAGCGCTGAGCGAAGAAGAACAGGGCAAGTGTATGCGGGAGGTCTCGCTTCCGATGGCGTCGGTCCTTGCGCGTATGCAGGTGGCAGGCGTGCGCGTGGACGCCCAGGTTCTACAGCGCCTCGGGACGGAGTTCGAAGCACGCAAAAGCGTCGTCGAAGCGGAGGTGTATGCCGCGGCAGGGCGAGAGTTCAACATCGGTTCCACCAAGCAGCTCGGACAAGTTCTCTTCGACGAGCTTGGTCTCCCGGTGATCAAGAAAACCAAGACTGGCTACTCCACGGCGGCGGACGTACTCGAACGTCTCGCGCCGAAGCACCCCATCGCCAATCTTGTGCTTCAGCGTCGTTCCCT